>VBLD01000191.1 GCA_005879205.1 Deltaproteobacteria bacterium | reverse complement strand
GCCGCGGCCCGGCAGCGCGACGTGGTGGTGCGTTTCGTCGCCGGCCTCAATCGCGATCTGCCGCTCGAGCTCGCGTGGATGATGCTGGAGGCGGCGAAGGGCGTCCCGGAGGTCGTCGCCGTCGGCCTCGGCGGTGCCGAGAACGGCTTCCCGCCCGAGCCGTTTTCCGCGCTCTTCGCCGAGGCGCGCCGCCGCGGGCTCCGCTCGGCGCCTCATGCCGGCGAGGACGCCGGCCCGGCCTCGGTGCGGGGCGCGCTCGACGCGCTCGGGGCCGAACGCATCCAGCACGGCGTGCGTTCGGTGGAGGACCCGGCGCTGGTGGCCGAGCTCGCCGCGCGCGGCATCCCGCTCGCGGTCTGCCCGACGTCGAACCTGCGGCTCGGCGTGGTCCCGTCGCTCGAGGTGCATCCGCTGCGCCGGCTTTGGGAGGCGGGGGTGCGGGTATCGGTCAACACCGACGACCCGGGCTTCTTCGGCTGCGACCTGGTCGGCGAGTATGCCATCGCGGGACGGCTCCTCGGCCTCGACCGCGAGGGTTACGCGCGGCTCGCGCGGAACGCCGTGGAGAGCTCGTTCGCGCCGGAGGGGGTGAAGGCAGAGCTGCGGGGGGGCATCGCCGACTGGCTCGCTGACGGCTAGATTGCGGAGCACCTGCATGGACCGACCCGTCCTCTGGCAGTTCACGTACTCGCACTTCAACGAGAAGGCGCGCTGGGCCCTCGACTTCAAGCGAGTGCCTCACGTGCGTCGCTCGCTGCTTCCGGGCCCGCATGCCGTGAAGATCCGCAGGATGACCGGTCAATCCGCCGTGCCCGTGTTGGAGCTCGACGGCAGCGTGATCTACGACTCGACCCGGATCATCGCGGCGCTGGAGGAGGCGTACCCGGACCCGCCGCTCTATCCGAGCGACGACGCCGATCGGCGGCGTGCGCTCGAGCTCGAGGACTTCTTCGACCACGAGCTCGGCCCGCACATCCGGCGGCTTGCCTTCCACCTGCTCTTGCCTCATGCGAACACCGTGGTCGCGATGTTCTCCCAGGAGAGCGGCCGCGGCTCGCGGATGGCGTATCGGGCTGCCTTCCCGATGATTCGCGTGGTCATGCAGAAGGCAATGCGGATCGACGACGCCGGCGCAGACCTCGGACGAGCCAAAACGGTCGCGGCCCTCGATCGGGTCGCGAGGGAGCTCGGGCCCTCCGGCTATCTCGTCGGCGACCGGTTCACCGTCGCGGACCTCACCGCCGCCGCTCTCTTCTCACCGCTCGTGGCGCCGCCCGAGTTCCCCTACCCGCCGCCGTCCATGCCCGAGTCGGTCCTCGAAACCCGCCGGTCGCTCTCGGGACACCCGGCCTTTCAATGGGTGCTCGAGACGTATCGGCGCCACCGCGGTCGATCGGCAGCGGTCCCGGCGTAGGACGGTCAGCGCCGCTCGCGACGCTGCCCCTCGGACACGGCCTCGTAAGATCGTCTGGCGGTGGCCGACCGCAGGCGATCAGGGAAGGCAGGCCTCACGGCCTCCAAGAAAAATCCCGGTCCACCACGGGGGCGGACCGGGATTCGAACGAAACGAGACGGGCCGGGGCTACGACTTCGCCATCGACCAGGCTACCTTGGTGTCCTCCTTCGCCTTGATCGACGCCTTCTCGGTCTTCTTGCCGAGCTTCTCCTGCCAGAGCTCGACCTCGTAGTCGCCGGGCGGCAGGTCCGTGATCTTGAACGCGCCGCTGGCGTCGGTCACCGCCACGTAGGGCTGGTCCGTCGCGACCCACCACGCGCTCATCCAGCCGTGCACGTCGCACTTCACCTGGATCGTCTCGGGCTTCTCGACCTTGAGCTGGATCTTCGGCTTGAGCTTGGGCTGCGCCTGATTGCTCGGCGGGTTCGCCGTACCGAAGGTGTGGATGTTGTGCAGGATGCCGTCGCTGTTGAGGACGTCGACGGTGCTGCCCGCGGGGAAGACGAGCACGTGCGGATGGTACTCGCACGCCTTCTGATCGAAGACCGGGTCCTGCGCCGGCGGCTCGAGCTTCTTGCCCTTCTGGGCCTTCACGGTCACCACCACGTTTGCGAGGCCGCCATCCGACGCGACCACGAGGTCCGGCGACGTCTTCTCCTTGCCGCACACCTCCGGATCCTTGGTGACCTCGAGCTTGGAGGGGGGCGGTGCGGCGCCCTGGAACTTGACGGTGCCGGACAGCGTGCCGCCGTCGGTCACCGCCATCGCCTCGTAGGCGGCGGCGCGGGTGGCGAGGGCCGCCACGAGGGCGACGGCGAGCGCGGACGGAACGAGGGTGCGTCTCATCATCTCATCTCCTCCCTACTGGCTGGGGCCGGGTCCACCCGTGACAACGTGCGCGGCCTGCTGCGCTGACGGCGGCGTCTCGGGCATTCCCAGCGACAGGATGTAGTCGCGCAGCGCGCGAATCTGCGCCTCGTCGTCCCCGCCGAGCACGTCGGGCGGCCCACCGGGGAAGAACGACGGCATCTTGGTGCCGGGCATCACCTTCTGCGGGTCGTGGAGCCACTTGATGATCCACTCGGGGCTCAGGCGGACGTGCGCCAGCGCGAGGTCCGGGGCCCAACCCTCGGGCGGACCCTGCGGCTTCACCGCGCCGCGCTGGTGACAGGAGAAGCAGTCGAAGTAGTCCTTGGAGGTGAGGAGCTTGCCGGCCTCGACGTTCTCGGTACTGAGCGCCGCGCGCTCGAGGTGCACGAACGGCACCTGCACGTGGTCGAGCACCTCGAAGTAGCCGACCACCGTGTTGGCCTCCTCGTCGGCGAGCCCGAAGGTGGGCATGCGGAGCTGCAGCCACGGGCGGATCGGCGCCGGCGCCTTCACGAAGTTGAAGAGCCAGTCGGCCTGCACCTTCTCGCCCTCGCCGTTCAAGATCGGCGGCGCGAAGGTGGGCTGCTCCTGGTAGAGCCGGCGGATGTCGCCGCCGTGTCCCTCGATCACGTGGCAGCCGGTGCAGTTGTAGCGGGCGACGAGGCGCCGCCCGGCGACCATGCGGTCCTCGCCGGGCGGACGGTAGAGGTACTTGACGGGCACCTTGCTGTCGGTCCGGCTCGAGAGGAAGGCGCGCAGCGCCTTGATGTCCTCGTCGGCCAGGTCGAACTGCGGCATCACCTGATCGATCCACTTGGTGGCGTAGGTGCGCGGCGTGAGGAGCTTGTTGTAGGTCCAGTCGTCCCAGGTCTCCGGGACGTCGACCCGGTCGCCGAAGAAGAGCTCCTCCTTGGTCTTCGAGCCGAAGGCCGAGAGCTCGACGCCGATGCGCGACTCGCTCTCCATGCCGGGGACGTCGTGGCAGCCGGCGCACCCGTACTTGCGGACGAGCTTCTCGCCCGCCGCGACGCTGGCCGGGTCGGCGAGCCGGGCCTCCAGCTCCGCCGGGGCCGGCCGCTTCTCCCCGAGCGTCACCAGGTACGCCGTCACGGCACGGGCCTCGTCGTCGGAGAGCCGCAGGCTCGGCATGCGCGCCACCGCGGAGTAGCCGCGCGGGTTCTTCACCCAGTGGTAGATCCAGCGCGCGTCGGTCTTCTCGGCCACCTTGGCGAGATTCGGGGCGATGTCCTTGTTGGCGCCGAGCTGGCCCGCCACCTCGTCTTCGCCGAGCGCGTGGCAGCCCCGGCAGCCGAGGGTCTCGACCAGCGCCTTGCCCTTGGCGGCGAGCTCGCCGCCGGCAGCGCTCGCCGGCGCGGGATGCGCGGCGAGCCACTCCTCGCTCGGCTGCTTCGTGTCGGAGAGCAGGAAGGCGGCGATCTGGACCGCCTGCTCCTGCTCGAACATGAAGTTCGGCATGCGCGTGCGCGGCCGGAACTCGTGCGGGTTCGTGATCCAGCGGACGAGCCAGCCGTGGTCGACCTTCGCCCCGATGCGCCGGAGCGACGGGGCGATCGAGGTGACGCCGCCGATCTTCGCGAGCTCCTCGTAGCCCTCGGTCAGGTGGCAGCCGTGGCAGCCGAGCTGCTCGAAGAGGCGCTCGCCCCGCCCGATCTCGTCCGCCGCCTCGAGGTTCTGCACCCCGGCATGGCACTTGACGCACTGGGCGGTCATCTTCTCGCCGCGCAGGAGCGGCCGCTCGACGAACTCGACGTTCTCGAGATGTCCGTGCTCGTCGATGAAGTTGCCGTGCGCCGTCTCGGGGCTGTTGACCGCCGGCGCCTGGCCGCCGTGGCACGGGGTGCAGCCGAACTTCTCGGGCGGATGCTTGGCGAGCAGCAGGTCGCGACGGGGATGGGTCTTCCACGGGTTCGGCTGGTCCTCGAAGCCCGGCTTGTTGATGCCCGCGTGGCAGGACGTGCAGCGGTCGACGCGCGCCACCGGCTTGTCGAAGTTGTTGCGGTCGAACTCCTCGAGGACGATCTGCTGGATCCTGGGGATCTTCGGCTGCCAGTCGAAGCCGAAGAAGGGCGGCGCCGCCTTGGGCCCCGGGAAGTAGCCGATCGACACCCCCTCGAGCTTCTGCTGCAGGTCGTCCCTGGCGGTGGTGAGCTTCGCGATCCCCTCCTCTCCGGTCTGGATGGCGCCCTCGATCTGCTTGATCTCGTTCTGCAGCGCCTCGATGCGCTGCTGCGACTCGCTGTAGATCCGCTGCCGCTCCACGCGCAGCTGCTCCTTCGCCTCGATCTCCTTGAGCAGCGCCTCGGTCGGCCGCCCGGCGTGCAGCGCGTCGTCGTACTTGAAGCGCAGCTCCTCGAGCTCGCTCTTGATGAAGCGGAGGTTCAGGTCCTTCGACTGGTCCTCCTGCTGGGCGCGCCGGAGATCGCGCTGGAGGTCGGCGATCTTCCGGGCGTTGTCACCCGACGATACGCTGGTGCGCGCGTCGGCGAGCGCCTTCACCGCCTGCTGGTACGCCGGGTCGGCGTCGAGCCGCTGCTGCTCGCCGGCGATCGCGTCCTTCAGACGCTGGATCTCCAGCCGGTTGAACTCCGCCTGGTACTTCTTCCACGGCCGGCGGAAGATATTGT
>VBLD01000509.1:1602-2742 GCA_005879205.1 Deltaproteobacteria bacterium | reverse complement strand
AGACCCGGTCCGCCCTTGTGGCAGCTGTGGATCCGACCGGGGCTGGCTCCATAGAGGTCGAGGGTGGAGGGCCGTCGAGCCGATGTGTATAGTGGGGCATCATCGTGTGCACAGGAGAGGTCCATGCGGACGAACATCGTCATCGATGATCGGCTCATCGCCGATGCGCAGCGCGCGACCGGTATCAAGACGAAGAAGGGGGTCGTGGAGGAAGGCTTGCGGGTGTTGGTGCGCCTCAAGCGCCAGGCCGGCGTGCGAAGCTGGCGTGGCAAGCTCAAGTGGGAGGGGGATCTCGAGGCGATGCGAACCGACGCCCGATCGTGATCGTCGTCTATTCCTCCGTCTGGATCGACTACTTCAACGGGCGGGCGACAAGGCAGACGGACGCACTGCATGACTGGCTCGGCAAGCGCACCGTCGTAGTCGGGGATGCGATCCTGGCGGAAGTGCTGCAGGGTTTTCGCAGCGACCAGCACTTCCGCCGGGCCCGTCGGCTGATGCAGGCGTTTCCGATCGTCACTATGCTCGGCCCGACGCTGGCCGTCCGGAGCGCTGAGAACTACCGCGCGCTCCGGCGCCGAGGGGTGACGGTGCGGAAGACGATCGACATCATGATCGGCACGTACTGCATCGCGCGGCGCCTTCCGCTCCTCTACTCCGACACGGACTTCGATCCCTTGGTGCGGCATCTGGGCCTGACGGTCCCGTGACGTGTCAGGCCCGAGACCAAGGTGCGTCGGCGGACGCGTCTTCCTCCACGGCTGGAGGACGCTGCAACCGCGCCCCTACCGGGCCTGAATCGACCGCGTCGTGAGCGCGGCAACGTCGTCGTGTCCCGTGTACGAAGACGACCTCGGCAGAGCAGTCGGGTGGCCGTGGGCAGTTGCCTGCCCAGGGCCACCCGACTGCCCTACGATCTGATCAGTCGCTGCTCTTGACGTCCAGCACCTCTTCGGTCAAGAGGACCCGACAGCAGCCTAGACTGGACGCGCGCACGACAACGACGTAGATGATTTCAATCTAGGAGGGGGACGATGACGGAGCGCGGCGACATTCCCGTCTTCCGCAACAACCCGGTGATGGTGCTGCTCCTCAGCATTCTCACGTGCGGCGTGTACCACATCTACTGGAACATCAAGG
>VBLD01000509.1:0-1593 GCA_005879205.1 Deltaproteobacteria bacterium | reverse complement strand
CGACCATGGCCGCACTCTCCGGCTGTTGCCTCCCCGTCAACATCTACTTCTACTACCTGTGCGGTCACGCGCTCGCCGACCTCGGCCGCGCGATCGGCAAGGAGGAGCAGCTGCGAGGCAAGGCGACCATGCTGCTGATCCTCGGAATTCTCTTTCCCATGGTCGCCGCGATGATCGTACAGGGCCACATCAATGAGCTCTACCCCGACGCTTAAGGACCCTAGCCGCGGAGCGTTCGCGACCTCGCGTCTGACGGCGATGGGGGCCGCGCTGACGACGTTTATCGCCCCGGCCGCATACGCCCCGTACGTGGCTCGCGGCCCCGTGCTGTGCCCGTGGCACGGCCTCCTCGGGCTGCCGTGTCCGGGGTGCGGGCTCACCCGCGCCTTCTGCGCGCTCGCGCGGCTGGATCTGCGCGCCGCCCTCGCGTTGAACGCGATCAGCGTCCCGCTGCTGATCGCGCTGCTGGTCGTCCCCGTCGTAGCCGCTAGCGAGCTGGTCCGGGGCCGACCGTACGCCTGGTATCGGGGGCTCAGGTCGAGCAGCGCTGCCTATGGCTGCGGCGCGACGATCATGGCCTACCACACCGCCAGGGTTGCGTACTGGATCGCGCAGGGGACGCTCGTCGATACCTACCTGAAGACGTCGTGGACGTACGCCTGGTATCAGGCATTCGCCCGCTGAACGCCGATCCTCACGCGCGATCTCGGCAGGTACCCGGTCGTCACCCTCGCCGCGGGCTCGAGCGCGACCACGGGGATCCGTCGCGTCGTGCGTGCCTCGTAGGTCGCGTAGCTCTGGTCGCGCTCCAGGACCTGTGCCCAGAGCCGGGCGCGCTCCTCGCCCTGTGCCTCGCGCGCCAGGACCGGCGTCCGCACGGAGCCGCGCTGCACCTCCGCGCGCGGGTTCGCCTTCAAGTTGGGCCACCAGGCGGGGTGGTGCGGCTCGACGTCCCCCGCGTCATGGCCGAGGGAGTCGACTCACGCCGGCGTGCGCGGGGCGGCATCGCACGGTTCCAAGCGTGCGCCGCGGCCGGCGGCAGGCCGCACGTTGCCGGGCGGGGGCGCCGCTGTTAGGTTGGGAGTGCGACCGCGGGGTCGTTTGACTCCCGAAAGGGGGGTAGTATACCCGCGCATTCCGGATGTACTTCCAGTTCGCCAACGTGCTCGTCTTCTTCCTGCTCGCCTTCGTCCTGTGCGGGCTGATGCTCGGGCTCGGCCTGTTGCTTCGCCCCTCCAATCCGCACCCGGGCAAGCTCACGACCTACGAGTGCGGGGAGCCGCCGAGCGGCAACGCCTGGATCAACTTCAACATCCGCTTCTACCTGATCGCGCTCGTGTTCGTGATCCCCGTCGCCACCGTCTTCCGCGACTGGATCGCGCGCGGGCAGGGGGCGTTCGCGCTGGCCGAGATCACGCTCTTCGTGGCCATCCTGGCCGTCGGCCTGGTGTACGTCTGGGTGAAGGGAGACCTGGAGTGGCTGAAGCGGCTGCCCCAGTATCGTGGCGAGCACGCTGCCGAGCCGCTCCGGCGCGACGCCGCGTAGGGGGAAGGCGATGTCGCTGATCAACACCGCACCCGAGATGGCGCTCA
>VBLD01000182.1 GCA_005879205.1 Deltaproteobacteria bacterium | reverse complement strand
GCAGCGCGCGGGCAGAGGAGGCCACCCCGGAGGCCGTGAACCTGACGATCGTCAACGTCGAGTACGAGGGCTCGAAGATCTGGGTACCGAGCACCGTCACGGCGAAGAAGGGCGCCAAGGTCACACTGAAGTTGATCAACAACGTCGCGTCCGAGCCGAACCAGCACGGCTTCGCGATTCCGGCCTACAACATCCAGGAGGTCGTGACCCGCGGGGAGCCGAAGACGGTCGAGTTCACGGCCGCGAAGGCGGGCGTGTTCCCGATCATCTGCCAGCTCCACCCCGCGCACGTGGGCGGACAGCTGGTCGTGCTGCCCTAGCGTCGCTTCAGCGCTGGGACTTCCAGCGCCGATACTTCTGACCGAACTCCTGCTTCTGACCAGGATCGAAGCCGCGGTAGGTTTCGTAGTTCTGTCGCAGGCGTTGCTGCTCTTGCGGCGGCAGCGCCTGGAAGCGCTGGTAGCGCTCGCCGAGCGACCGCTGTTTGTGCTCCGGGAGCTGCTGGTATCGCTGGTAGTTCTCCCAGGCGCGCTGCTGTTCCTCCGGGCTGAGCTCGTGCCACGGACGACTCGGCGGCTGCTGCGCGCGCACCGCCGTGCCGCCGAGCACGCATACCAGGAGCAGTATGAAGCCGACCCGCTTCATCCGTTCGACTGCGCGCCTCCGTCGTCCAGGGTCGTCGTGCGGATGGCCTCGAAGTGCTCGAGCTTCTCAAGATTGCGGAGGATGGGAAGCTCCATGAACAGTTCGGGAGCGGCGGCGAGCTCGGGCGGCGGCTCCGCGGGAATGTTCTTGGCCACCCTCACGGCCCCCCCCTCACGGCTCGCGACCATGCGCGACCGCTCCCTTGCCAGAGCCTCGGCCGCCACCCGACGCTGGCCGACGACCCGCGACGCGACCGGCAGCCGGTCGCCCGCGCCACGCGTCAGGACGACCGCCGCGATAGCAACCGCGGCGGTCGCAAGGGCCAGTGCCGGAGCCCGGAACACGGTCCACCAGCCGCGTGCCGCAGTGCGCTCCTCTTCGGCCGCAGCCAGGAGCCGGATGCGACGCAGCGTCGCCTGCTCGAGGCGCGACGGGACCTCGCACTCCATCCCCAGGCCTGCAACGCGTTCCAGCACCGCGCCGGTCCCCGCCAGGTCGCGCCGGCACTCCGGGCAGCTCGCCACGTGACCCTCGAGCATCCGACGGCGACGGGGGGCGAGCTCCCCGTCCACGGTCGCCACCATCCAGCGCTGCGCTCGTCGACACCGCATGATCGCTTCCTCCAATCAGAGATACTCGCGGAGGGCCCGCTTGAGACTCTGTGTTGCGCGAAACAGCAGCGCCTTCACCGCGCCTTCGGTGGAGCCGAGCGCCTCGGCGACATCGCGGTAGGCCAGGCCATCCATGCGTGAGAGAAGAAGCGCGGCACGCTGCTTGGGAGGTAGCTCAGCCACCAGAGCCTCGAGCCGGCGCTCCAGCTGCCGCGCCGCAGCTCCCTGCTCGGCGGTGACGGCGCTCGGGTCGCGCAGCGGCGGCCCTTCGACTCGCTCTTCGCCGTCCCGGCGCTCCCAGATGTCGACGCGGAGGTGTCGCTCGGGACGACGGACCTCGTTCAGACACAGGTTGGTGGCGATGGTGAACAGCCAGGTCGAGAAGCGGCTCTGCGGGCGGTAGCGGTGCCGGAAGCGGAAGACCTGCACGAAGACGTCCTGCGCGAGCTCTTCGGCCTGCGCGTCGCTGCCGACGAATCGCCGCGCGAACTGGAGGACACGCGGGCTGAACTTGCGGAAGAGGTCCTGGAATGCCGTCTCATCGCCGGCCTGTAGGCGGAGCATCAGTGCAACATCGGGGTCGCCCGCCACGGCGGCGGAAACGCTCCCCGCCTCCGAAACGGCTTCGGGCGGAGCGGACGGCTGGGCGGGATCGGAGTACTTTGGCATCACCTCGCCGACGCGGACGGGTGGCATCGGTGGCCGAATTGTAGGCGAACAGAGAGGCGCTGCCCAGCTCGCAGCGGAGGCCGGCATGGCCGCTCAACACCAGAGATGCCGGCAGGTTGCGGCGCCGGCCGCGGCTGGCCTGGGCCTGGCGAAGCTGCTAAGCGCGGGGCGTGAGCCACGGCGTCCTCGATCCGTCGCTGGCCCGTCATCTGGCGCGTATCGAGGCGTATGTCCGCCATTCGGGTCTCCAGCCGATCCCACCCGCCCACGGGGACCTGCGGCGTGCCTTGGCAGCCTTCATGGAGATGCGCACCCCCGGGCTCCTCGACGCATGGCTGGAGGACGTGGGGCCCGTGCTGGCCATCCCCGAGGCCGACTGGCCCGAGATCAAGGCCGACCAGACGGCCGCGGTGGTCCGGTGGGCTCGTCACATCGCCGACCCGAGCAACATCGAGACCTACCTCTTCCTGCGCGCCCACACCCGCCGGGGCTTCATCGGCCGCTTCCCTGCCTCGCGCTTTTTGGCTGCGCAGATGCGCTTCGTCGACCATCTCACCGAGGACTTGCGGCACGAGTACGCCGGCGAACCAGAGCGAACCGCCGACCTGCTGGCCCTCCTCCGACAGGAGTTCCAGGCGCGCGTGCTCCACATCACGGACTTCTTCGTCGAGGCCCGCGAAGAGGAGCTGCTCGAGCAGGAGGCATCCTATCGCCGCGCGCTCGACCGCGCGCCGGCATGCATCCTCATGGTCGACGTGGCCAGCGGCATCGTCTTCGGCGCCAACCTGGTGGCGGAGCACCTGCTCGGATACGGGCGCGCCATGCTGGTCGGGCGGGCCCTCGTGGAGCTTCACCCGGCGTCCGACCGCGCCCGCGCCGCCGCCCTCTGGGAGGTGGCTCTGGAGCACGGCCACGCGAGCCGCGACGACCTGCACCTGCTCACGAGCCGGGGCGAGCCGATCCCGGTGTTCGTCAACGCCGGCTACATGGAGTACGGCCCGCGGCCGTGGGTGCAACTGATCTGCGTCGACATCTCGGATCGCAAGCGGCTCGAGAGCCAGCTCATCCAGTCGGAGAAGATGGCCGCGATCGGCCTGCTCGCCGCCGGCGTCGCCCACGAGCTGCGCAACCCGCTCGCGATCGTGATGAACGCCCTCTACGACCTGCGCCAGATCGTCGACGGCCGGAACGCCGAGGCGGTCGAGGACCTGCGCATCGCGGAGGAAGAGATCGAGCGTGCGCAGGCGATCATCAAGAACCTGCTCGAGTTCTCTCGCGAGTCGGGCGCCGAGCTCGAGCGTCTGGACGTCAACGATTTGCTCTCGCGCACGTTGCAGGTCATGCAGAAGTACCTGCAGAACAATGGCGTACGGGTCACCACCGAGCTCGGGCCGATCCCGCCGTGTCTGGCGAACGTGAACGCCCTGCGCCAGATCGTCCTGAACCTCATCACCAACGCCGTGCAGGCGATGCCGCAGGGCGGCGAGCTCACGCTGCGCACGGCGCTCGTCGGCGAGAACCGCATCCGGCTCGACGTCCGTGACACCGGCGTGGGAATCGCGGGGGAGCACCTGCAGGACATCTTCAACCCCTTCTACACGACGAAGGCGCCCGGCCAGGGCACCGGTCTCGGCCTCTCGGTCGTGCATTCGATCCTGCAGCGCTACCAGGGCGAGATCCAGGTGACGAGCGAGGTCGGGGCCGGGACCACCTTCACGATCGAGCTGCCGTGCCAGTGTCACGCCGAGGCAGATTAGATGCGGGCGCGCATCCTCCTTGTCGAGGACGAGACGAACATGGCACGCACGCTCGCCAAGAACCTCGAGCGCGCCGGGCACGACGTGGAGCATGCGCCGCACGGCGAGGCGGCGCTCGCGCGACTCGCCGAGGCGAGCTTCGACGTCGTGCTGACCGACCTCAAGATGCCGATCATGGACGGCATGCAGCTCCTCCGCGCCATGCACCAGCAGGAGAACGGCCCGGCGGCCGTCGTGCTGACCGGCTACGGGACCATCGAGAGCGCGGTCGAGGCCATGAAGCTGGGCGCCGCGGATTATCTGATCAAGGACGCCCGCCCGCAGGAGATTCTCCTCACCATCGACCGGGTGCTCAGGCTCGACGCGCTCCGGCGCGAGAACGCCCAGCTGCGGCGCACCGTCCGGAAGCTGCACGGCTTCGGCGAGCTGATCGGCGAGAGCGCCTCGATGCGGGAGGTGTATCGCGTCATCGACGCGGTCAGCCAGAACAAGAGCACGGTGCTGGTGAGCGGCGAGAGCGGAACGGGCAAGGAGCTCGTGGCGCGCACCATCCACCGGCGCGGACCGCTCGCCGACGGCCCGTTCGTCGCCATCAACTGCGCGGGGCTCTCCGAGACCCTGCTCGACAGCCAGCTCTTCGGCCACCGCCGCGGTGCCTTCACGGGCGCCGTCGCCGATCACGACGGCGTCTTCCGGGCCGCCGAGGACGGCACGCTCTTCCTCGACGAGGTCTCGGAGATTCCGATCGCCCTCCAGGCGAAGTTTCTGCGCGCCCTCCAGGACCGCGAGGTGACGCCGCTCGGCTCGAGTCGGCCAATCGTCGTCGACGTCCGGCTGATCGCCGCCACCAACCGCGACCTCGAGGCGGAGATGCGCGCCGGGCGCTTCCGCTCCGACCTGTTCTATCGGCTGAACGTGGTGCACGTCGCACTGCCGCCGCTGCGTGCCCGCGGCGACGACGTCGTCCTGCTGATCGACCACTTCGTCCAGCACTTCAGCCGCGAGTACCAGGTGGCGCCCAAGCGGGTTGCCGCCGAGGCCATGGCCCGACTGCGCGCCTACACCTGGCCCGGGAACATCCGCGAGCTGCAGAACGCCATCGAGCGCGCCTTCGCCTTGTCGCCAGCCGACACGATCACCGCCGAAGACCTGCCGGCGGCGCTGCGAGACGACGTCCCGCCGGCGCTCGACGCGCCCGACGACGGCGACCTCCCGACGCTCGGCGAGGCCGAGCGTCGTCTCATCGCGGCCGCGCTCAGACACAGCGGCGGCAACAAGAACGAGGCCGCCCGCCTCCTAGGCATCGACCGGCAGCGCCTCTACCGCAAGATCGAGAAGTACGGGCTCACGTGAAGCTGTCCGCGGAGTTCTTCGCCGACATCCCGGTGCTCAGCCCTCTGCTGCGGCGCTTCACCGTGCATCCGTACGAGAGGATGTTCGTCGCGCTGCGCTCAGATTTGATCCCCGGCTGGCACCGCGGCATCGCCATCCGCGACTGACGGCTTCCCAGCTCCCGGACGCCCGCAGCGCACTTCGCTTCCGGCACGCTACGGCCCCTTCCCTCCCGCCCCCAGGATGAACGGACGGAGGATGTCGATGGGCACCGGAAAGATCGTCGTCGAGTTGTTCTCCGAGGCGACCTCGACGAGCGTCTGCAGGTAGCGCAGCTGCAGCGCGATCGGCTCGCGCGCCATGATGGCCGACGCCTCCGCGAGCCGCTGCGCAGCCTGGAACTCGCCTTCGGCCGCGATCACCTTGGCGCGCCGCTCGCGCTCGGCCTCGGCCTGGCGGGCCATGGCGCGGCGCATCTCCTCCGGCAGGTCGATGAACTTGATCGCGACCTGCACCACCTTGATGCCCCAGGGCTCGGTGTGCTGGTCGATGATCGTCTGGAGATGCGCGTTGATCTTCTCGCGCTCGGCGAGGAGCTGGTCCAGCTCCGCCTCGCCACAGACGCTGCGGAGCGTGGTCTGGGCGTTCTGCGACGTCGCGAACAGGTAGTTCTCCACCTCGACGACCGCGCGCGATTGGGATCGACCACGCGGAAGTAGAGGACGGCGTTCACCTTGAGCGAGACGTTGTCCTTGGTGATGACGTCCTGCGAGGGGACGTCCATGGTGATCGTCCGCAGGTCGATGCGCACCGCCTTCTCGATCCCGGGAATGATGTAGATGATCCCCGGGCCGCGCGCCCCGACCAGACGTCCCAGCCGGAAGACCACCGCGCGCTCGTACTCGCGCAGCACCTTGAGCCCGCTCACTAGGAAGAGAATCGCCACCACCAGCGCGGCCAATGCACCAGGCATTGCTACCTCCTTTCGGCGGCTCGCGATGGGGCGCGGCGCACGCGCAGCCTAAGCCCCTCGACAGCCGTCACCTCGACCGGCTCGCCGGCGTCGACCAGCTCGTCGCCCTCGGCCGACCAGTATTCGCCCCGGACGAGCACCGTACCGGCCGGCGCCAGGCGACTCCGCGCCACCCCCACCGCGCCGACCATGCCCTCGGCGCCGACCACAGAACGGCGCCGCTGGGAGCGGACCACGAGCGCCGCGATCCCCAGCATGAGGACGGCGAGCGTCCCGCCGACGCCGAAGACCAGGCTGCGCGCCACGGCGACGCCCGTGGCGGCCGTGTCGAACAGGAACAGCGAGCCGAGAAGGAACGCCGCGATACCCCCGGCGCCGATCAGCCCGAAGGTCGGGAGAAAGGCCTCGGCGACGAGGAGAGCCACCCCCAGCAGCAGGAGTGCGAGCCCCGACGTGTTGACCGGCAGGACGTGAAGGGCCGTGAGCCCGAGGACCAGACAGATGCCTCCCACGACGCCGGGGAAGACGACGCCTGGATGGGTCAGCTCGACGTAGAGGCCGAGGACACCGGCCATCATGAGGAGATAGGCGATGTTGGGATCGGCGAGGACGTTCAGCAGGCGCTGGGCCAGCCGCATCTCGTAGCTCCGCGCCCGCACCTGGCCCCCGCTCCAGATGTGCGAGAGCGCGAGCTTCCGCTTCTCCCCGCCCACGTCCACCTCGCGTCCGTCCGCCTGCGCCACGACGTCCTCGAGATCCTTCGCCACGAAGTCGACGACGTGGATCTTCGCAGCCTCTTCCGCGGTGATCGAGACACTCTCCCGGACCGCCTTCACCGCCCACTCGACGTTCCGGCCCCGCCGCCGCGCGATCGCCTCGCTGAACGAGGCGGTGAAGTTCTCGATCTTCTCGCCGAGGACGCCCTTGATCTCCTCCCCCTGCCCCCCCACCGGGTGCGCGGCTCCGATGTTCGTGCCGGGCGCCATGGCGGCGACGTGCGCGGCGAGCGTGATGAACACACCGGCCGAGCCGGCGCCCGCCCCGCTCGGCGCGACGTAGACGATCACCGGGACCGGCGACGCCAGAACGTCCTTCACGATGGCGCGCATCGAGGGGAGGAGACCGCCCGGGGTGTCGAGCTGGATCACGAGGGCGGGCGCGTGGTCGGCCTCGGCGCGCGCGATCGCCTCGTGCACGAAGTCGGCGACCGCCGGATTGATGGTCCCGTCGATGACGATGCGGGACAACGCCTCGTCGGCAACCGGCTCCGCCGCTCGCGCCACGAGACCGAGCAGCAGAGCCCCGAGCGCGAGGAGGGTCCGCGTCACGCGCGCGCGCTCCCGATGCCGAGCGAGCCCATCACCTTCTGGATGTCGTCCCACACGAGCCGCTTGTCGCCGGGGTTGCGCAGGAGGTAGGCCGGATGGAAGGTCGGCATCAG
>VBLD01000155.1 GCA_005879205.1 Deltaproteobacteria bacterium | reverse complement strand
GCGCGAGAACACGCCCGAGCTCTTCGACGTCACCATGACGCGCGAGATCATCAAGATCCAGAGCGTCAAGTGGAAGAAGCTCGAGCCCGGCTACGGCTACGTGCGCCTCACCCAGTTCCAGGAGCGCACCGACGACGACCTCGAGCGAGCGCTGAAGACGCTCGACAAGGAGACGGCCGGCCTGCAGGGGCTGGTGCTCGATCTGCGCAACGATCCCGGGGGTCTCCTCACCCAGGCGGTGCGGGTCTCCGACCTCTTCCTCGAGTCCGGGCTGATCGTCTACACCGACGGCCGGCTCGAGAACCAGAAGCAGAAGTACTTCGCGCACAAGCCGGGCACGTGGAGCGACTTCCCGATGGTGGTGCTGGTGAACGGCGGCACCGCGAGCGCCTCCGAGATCGTCGCGGGCGCCCTCCAGGACCACAAGCGCGCGCTCGTCCTCGGCACCCAGACCTTCGGCAAGGGCTCGGTCCAGACCATCCTGCCGCTCGACGACAACTCGGCGCTCAGGCTGACGACCGCCCGGTACTACACGCCGAGCGGTCGCTCGATCCAGGCGCTGGGCATCGTTCCCGACATCGTCATGGACCAGACCACCCTCCTCGCCAAGACGGAAAAGCCGGGCAGCGGCTCGCTGCGCGAGGCCAATCTGCCGCGGCACCTCCAGCATTCGAGGAGCGACCGCGAACAGCTCGCGCCGGGCAAGGGCGACGACGCATCGCCTCCGGGCGCGGGCGGCGACAGCGCGGTCAACGTCAAGGAGGGCGAGCTCGGGTCCGACCCGCAGCTCGATCACGCGCTAGAGCTGCTGAAGAGCTGGCAGGTCTTCAAGACGTTCGTGGCGCGCCGCGACGGCTGACGCCGGCGGTCGCCTGGGCGCGGCGTCGGTGCGCGGGAGCGGGGGCGCCGGCCCGGCTCCCGGTCCTCGCCTCATGCGCGCCTCGGACGTGAAGCGTCCCCCCGAATCTGCCTGCCCGCGCGGAGGCTGCGGGGTCGCCGTGCCGGCGCCCCCGCTCCCGCGTCGCGCGCCGCGGCGAGGACACCGCCGGCCGCGGATTGCGTCACGCCACGCCCGTGCGGGGCGGGAAGGGGCGCCGACTCGGCGACCTCCGCGCAGCAACGAGGCGCACGTGGACCGAGGACCGGGAGCCGAGGCGGTGCCCCTTCCCGCCGCCTCGCAAGGCAATCGTGGGTCGCTGCAATCCGTGATAGGCGGAGGCGATGCTGCGCGCCGGGCGAGTCCCTCGCATCTTCAGCGTCACCGAGCTCGCGCTGCTGCTGCGCAGCGCGCTCGACAGCGGGGTCGGGACCGTGTGGGTGGCGGGCGAGATGTCGAACCTCAAGCGGCCGGCTTCGGGGCACCTCTACTTCACGCTGAAGGACGATCGGACCCAGCTTTCGGCGGTGATGTTTCGCAGCGCCGCGCAGGTCCTCGTGTTTCAACCCGCCGACGGGATGGAGGTCGTCATCCGGGCGCGCGCCGACCTCTACCCCGCGCGCGGCACCCTGCAGCTCTACGTCGAGGCGATGGAGCCGCGTGGCCTCGGTGCCCTCACCCTGGCCTTCGAGCAGCTGAAGGCGAAGCTCGGCGCGGAGGGGCTCTTCGCCGATGCGCGCAAGCGTCCGCTGCCGCGCTGGCCGCGGGCGGTGGGGATCGTCACCGCGCTGCATGGCGCGGCCATTCACGACATGCGGACGGTGCTCGGGCGCCGCTGGCCTGCCGCCGCCGTGGTGGTCCGTCCCGTGCGCGTGCAGGGGCGCGGCGCGGCGCGCGAGATCGCCGCGGGCATCGAGGACCTGAACCGGCTCGCCGACGTCGACGTCGTGATCGTCGGCCGCGGCGGGGGCTCGCTCGAGGACCTCTGGGCGTTCAACGAGGAGGTGGTGGCGCGCGCGATCGCCGCGTCCACGGTCCCCGTCGTCTCTGCCGTCGGGCACGAGGTGGACTTCACGATCGCCGACTTCGTGGCCGACGCGCGCGCCCCCACCCCGACGGCGGCCGCGGCGCTCGTCGTGCCGGATCAGACGGAGGTCGCCGGGGCGCTCGCCCGGGCCGAGGCCGGGCTCCGTGCCGCGCTCGCCCACCGTGCCGGGCGCGCTCGCGAGCGGCTCGGCGCGCTCGACCGCCGGCTCGGCGATCCGGCACGGCGCCTCCGCGACCTCACGCTGCGCGTCGACGAGCTCGGGACCCGCGCCAGCCGGGCGCTCGCGCGGCGGCTCGCCTGGGACCACCGCGAGCTGGCGGCGCTCGGGGCGCGCCTCGAGCGAGGCGGGCCGCTGGCGCGCCTCCGCGGCGCCCGCGAGCAGCTCGACGCCGCGACGGGGCGACTCCGCTTCGCGGCCGCCATGCGCGTGCGGCACGGGCGTGCGGCGCTCGAGCGGACGGCGGCGCAGCTCGACGCCCTCTCGCCGCTCGCCTGTCTCGAGCGCGGCTATGCGATCGTCCGCCGGGGCGACGCGGCGGGTCCGGTGGTGAGCGACGCGGCGACGCTCGGTGTGGGCGAGACGGTGGCGCTCGTGTTCGCCCGCAGCCGGGCCCGCGCGCGCGTCGAGGGCACGGAGGGCTGATGGCGGACGACCCACCCAAGTTCGAGGAAGCCCTCGCCGAGCTCGAAGGGCTCGTCCAGCGCCTCGAGAAGGGCGAGCTTCCCCTCGAGGACTCGCTGGCGGCCTTCGAGCGCGGCGTCAACCTCGTCCGGCTCCTGACGCAACGGCTCGCCGAGGTGGAGCAGCGGGTCGAGGTCCTGCTCAAGACCGAGGCCGGGCGGCTCATCCGCCGTCCCCTGGAGGACGAGGAGCAGTGAGCGGCGGGGAGCTCGCCCGCTATCTCGCCGCACGGCGCCGCCTGGTGGACGGTGCGCTCCGCGCGTGCCTGCCGCCGGGACGAAGCCGGCTCGGTCAGGCGATGCGCTACAGCCTCCTCGGCGGCGGCAAGCGGCTCCGTCCGATCGTCGCGCTCGCGGCCGCCGAGGCGGCGGGCGGCACGGCGCGCGCCGTCCTTCCCTTCGCCTGCGCGCTCGAGTTGATCCACACCTATTCGCTGGTGCACGACGACCTGCCGGCGATGGACGACGACGATCTGCGCCGCGGCCGGCCCACGTGCCACAAGGTGTACGGCGAGGGGCTGGCCATCCTGGTCGGCGACGCGCTCCTGACCGAGGCGTTCGGCCTGATGGCCACCGCGCGCGGCGCGCCGCGTGCGCTCGAGGCGGTGGCCGAGGTGGCGCGCGCAGCCGGCGTCGCCGGGATGGTCGGCGGCCAGGCGCTCGATCTCGCCGCCGAGGGGACGCGCGCGACGCTCGCCACGCTGCGCGCGATCCACGCGCGCAAGACCGGCGCGCTGTTCCGCGTCGCGGCCCGCACGGGCGGCCTCGTCGCGGGCGCGGCGCCCGCGGTCCTCCGCCGGCTCACGGACTACGGCGAGCACCTCGGGCTCGCCTTCCAGATCGCCGACGACATCCTCGATGCGGCGGGCGGCCACGAGGCCGACGGTCGCACCGACCAAAAGCTCCGGAAAGCGACGTATCCCGCGGTGCTCGGCGCGACGGCCGCCAGGTCGCATCTCGTCCGCGCCCGCGACCGCGCGCTGGCGGCGCTCGGGCCGCTCGGCCCGGCCGCCGCGCCGCTCGAGGCACTGGCGGTCCACGTGGTGGCGCGCACCGAGCCGGCCGCGGCGGCGTCGTAGGGGCGATGGCAAAGGTCCGCATCGACTGCCTGCTGGTCGAGCGCGGCCTCGTCACCAGCCGGGAGCGCGCGCGGCGGCTCGTCATGGCCGGCGACGTCCTGGTCGCCGAGCGGCCGGTCACCAAGCCGGGGGCCGAGGTCCCGGCGGACGCCCCCGTCCGGGTACGCGGTGGCGACGCGCCCTTCGTCAGCCGGGGAGGCGAGAAGCTGGCCGGCGCGCTCGACGCGTTCGGCATCGACGTCGCGGGCCGGGCGGTGCTCGACGTCGGCGCGTCGACGGGTGGCTTCACCGACTGTCTTCTCCAGCGCGGGGCGCGGCGTGTGCTCGCCGTCGACGTCGGCTACGGGCAGCTGGCGTGGCGGCTGCGGCAGGACGCGCGCGTCTTCGTCCGCGAGCGGACGAATGCCCGCGCGCTCGCGCCCGGGATGCTCCCCGAGACCCCGGAGCTCGCGACCATCGACGTGTCGTTCATCTCGCTGACGCTCGTCCTTCCTGCGGTCGCGACCGTGCTGGCGCCGGACGCGAGCGTGCTGGCGCTGGTCAAGCCGCAGTTCGAGGCGGGCCGCGGGCAGGTCGGCAAGGGCGGCGTCGTGCGCGACGCCGCGGCCCGCTCGGGGGCCGTCGGGCGCGTCCGCGAGGCGGCCGAGCGGCTCGGGTTCAGCGTGCGCGGCGAGGCCGAGTCGGTGCTGCCCGGGCCGAAGGGGAACCGCGAGGTGTTTCTCTGGCTCAGTCGATCGCGTGCGGATCGCTGCGCATGATGAGGCCCTCGTAGGCCTCGTGCTCGCGGACGTCCTCTCGCTCGATGCGCTGGAGGAGCTCGACGGTCTCGGGCTCGTCGGGGTCCCAGTGGACGATCTGCTCGATCAGGCGCTTGCGCTTGCGCTGCGCACTCTGGAGCGTGGTGACGGCCCGCTGCCACTGGTTGGCGCCCGGCACAGGACCGGCGTCCACCGACGGCGCGGTGGCACCGAGCAGCGCCAGGCGGTCGCGCAGCCAGCCGGCGTGCCGGGTCTCGATCTCCGAGAGCCGCCGCAGGGTCTCCGCGACCTGCGGATAGCGCGCCCGCTCGGCGTGCTGGAGAAGGTGCGCCGCTTGCTCCGCCTCCGCGCGGTAGTCCTCGAGCAGGTCGCCCACCAGGTCCCGCGGGACCTCCCCCGCGCCGAACAGCCGTGACCAGAGTCCCACTTCGCCGCGCCTCGTAGCCGTCGGGTGGCAGCAAGTCAAGCTCGTCGCGGGCGCAGAACCGCGTTCGGGCCCGGGTTTCCCTGGCATCGGTTTTCAGTTAGAGATTCCCCCAGGGAGGACTGTCTCTGGATGGCTCGTATCACCGTTGAAGATTGCCTGGAGCAAGTGCAGAACCGCTTCGAGCTGGTCCTGCTCGCCGCCCGCCGGGCGAAGCAGCTCCTGAAGGGCGCGCGGCCGCTGGTCGAGTCGGACAACAAGGAGATCGTCACGGGACTCCGTGAGATCGCAGCCGGCAAGGTCCGGCTCCGTTACGACGAGTGACGCGGCCCGTGGTGGCGCGCGGATGGCGAACCAGAAGGATCTCTATGCCGTCCTCGGCATTGCGAAAGAGGCGAAGACCGAGGACGTCAAGAAGGCCTACCGCAAGCTCGCCCGCAAGTATCACCCCGACCTGAACCCGGGGAACAAGCAGGCCGAGGAGCGGTTCAAGGAGATCTCGGTCGCGCACGACGTCCTGTCCGACGCCGACAAGCGCAAGCTCTACGACGAGTTCGGGTTCGAAGGCCTGCAGCCGGGTTTCGACGCCACCCGCACGCGCGAGTACCGCCGCTGGGCCGAGAGCGGCCACGGCTTCTCCTTCCGCCCGGGCGCGGGGGGCGCCGGCTTCGAGACCTTCGGCTCCGCGTCGCGCGGGCGGCGGCGCACCGAGGACGAGCGCGGCTTCGGGGACATCCTGAACGAGATGTTCGGCGGCTTCGGAGGCGGCACGGCGGAGGCGGAAGAGGGCGGGCAGAACATCGAGTACCCGCTCGAGGTCGACTTCTTGGACGCGATCCGTGGCACACGGACCGCGGTGAGCGTCCGCCGTCCCGTCCCCTGTCCGGAGTGCCATGGGACGGGCCGCCAGGGTCGTCGTGCGTGCACCCGGTGCAGCGGCACCGGGCACGTCGAGGAGCGGGAGAAGTTGACGGTCAAGATTCCACCCGGCGTGAGCGACGGCGCGCGGGTTCGCGTGAAGGGCAAGGGCGGGGCGTCGCGTGGCGGCGGCAAGCCGGGCGATCTTTACTTCGTCGTCAAGGTGCGACCCCACCCGCACATCCAGCGCGAGGGCAAGGATCTCACCGTCGAGGTGCCGGTGACGATCGGCGAGGCGATGCTCGGCTCGACCATCACCGTCCCCACCCCCGACGGGCGGGTGCAGCTGAAGATCCCGAAGGGCAGCCAGAGCGGGCAGCGACTGCGGCTGAGCGGTCGCGGCGTCCCGGACCCGAAGGGCGGTCCGCGGGGCGACCTCTACGTGCGCCTCCTGGTGCAGGTGCCGAAGAACGGCAACGCCGAGCGCATCCGCGAAGCGGTCGAGACCCTCGAGGGCGCCTACGACGAGAATCCGCGTGCCCATCTGACGCTCTAGCGTCCCATGGCAGAGCAACGCAAACTCGACGTCGAGGATCGGCCCGTGGCTCCTGCGGCGGAGTCCGGCGAGCGAGACGAAGCGCCCGAGCGGGAAAGCGCGCTCGTCCCCGCCGACAGCCTGCAGCGCTACTTCGCCGAGATCCGCCGCATCCCCGTCCTCTCGCGCGAGGAGGAGCACGAGCTCGCCGTGCGCTGGCACGAGAAGGGAGATCGGCCGGCCGCCTGGAAGCTCGTGACCTCGAACCTGCGGCTGGTCGTGCTCGTCGCGCGCGAGTACCAGCGGGCGTTCCACAACCTGCTCGACCTCGTCCAGGAAGGCAACGTGGGACTCCTCGAGGCGGTCAAGAACTTCGACCCCTACCGCGGCATCCGCTTCCCGTCGTACGCGGTCTGGTGGATCCGCGCCTACATCATCCGCTACATCATGAACAACTGGCGGATGGTGAAAGTGGGGACCACGCAGGCCCAGCGCAAGCTCATCTTCAACCTGCAGAAGGAGCGCGAGCGCCTCGAGCGCGAGGGCTTCTCGCCGGCCCCCAAGCTGATCGCCCAACGGCTCAACGTGAAGGAGAAGGAAGTGATCGAGATGGAGCAGCGTCTCGCGGCGCGCGACGTCTCGGTCAACGCCCCCATCGACCCGGGC
>VBLD01000167.1 GCA_005879205.1 Deltaproteobacteria bacterium | reverse complement strand
CTTTGTCTGCCATGAAGACGGTCACGCTTCGAGCCTTGCGCCGGGATGCGCGGGTCCTGGATGTCGCGGCGAGCGGAGAGGAGATTCTCGTCACTCGCTTCGGAAAGCCCTACGTCCGGATCGTTCCGGCGAAGCAGCCGCGGTCGTTCCTGGGAGCGGGCAAACACCTTGGCCTCAGGAAACCGGTGTCCCCCGAGGCCATCCCATCCTCCGAGTGGAAGGGTTTGCGGTGAGATACCTGCTCGACACGGCTCCATGGATCAACGGTGTGACCGTCCCGCACGTGCTCCCCGCACGCATCCGGCGCCTGATGGCATCCATGGAGACCAAAGGTCTCTGCAGCATCAGCCTGCTCGAGACAGCCATTCTCTACCGGCTGCGTCGCTTCGATATCGAGGGCGCACTGGCCGAGTTCCTCGCGGCTGGCCTCTCCGGCGACTTGCAGGTTCTGGAGTTGACGCCGGCGATCGCCGTGAAGACCAACGAACTCGGGGAAGACTTCCCCGGAGATCCGTTCGACAGGACCATCGTCGCTACTGCCGCAGTGCTGAATCTGAAGCTGATCACGGCTGATCCGGCCATCCGAGACGCGAGGAAGTGCGAGGTCGAGTATTACCCGTTCAAACCCTCGCGTTCCGGCACCGTACCGCGCGCAAGCCCGTGACGGTCCCGGCGTACGGCGAGCGTCACAGCGCGGCGCGCACCGGCGCTCCCGCTCGGACGGCCAGTCGGTCTCTCGCGCCGTCGCGGCGGAGGAGGAGATAGAGGAGCGGGCCCACGCTGCCAAACCCGAGCGTGAGCAGCACGTAGGGCATCGCCGACACGCCCCGCTCGCGCGCATCCTGCCACATCCAGGCGATGATGAGGCTGAGCGCGATCACGAGATCGACGAACGCGGTGATCGTCACCGAGTTCGCCATCTCGAGCTGGACGACGCCGGCTACCCCGTGCTGGTAGAGGGCGTAGGCGGTGAGGTCGCCGAAGGCGAGCAACACGATACCGATCCCGATCTTGCGTGCGGTCATGATGGCCTCCTTTCGATCGCCCGGAGCTTCAAGGACCGTGCCGGCCCCGAACGAAGGCGCCGCCGTGGCTCGCGACGGCGGTCCTGTGGCGCCGTCGCCGCACGGCGTGGCGGGACTGCCACACGGCGCCTCCCGTTGCGTCCCGCCGGCCGGCCGCGCGACAATCGCCCGCGCTTGGGCCAGGACTTGCACCCGCACCGCACCGGCATGAAGGCCTTCTGGAGCCCGCGCTGGTGGGGTGCGGCGGGGGGCCTCGCCCTCGCGATCGTCGACACCGCGATCATGGTCATGCTCGGCGTGACCTTCCAGATGAACGGGCGCGACGTCCGCGCGCTCGTCGCCGTCTCCTTCGGGTCGTCGCTCGCGCTCCACGGCTTCCTCGTCGGCTACGCGGGCGAGGCCCGGCGGCGGGAGCGGCGGGCGGCCGCCCTCATCCAGGCGCAGCTCGAGGCGCTGAACGCCGGGCGGGCGCGGCTGGTGCAGAGCGAGAAGCTCGGCCCACGAGGTCCGCAATCCCCTCGCCGTCATCCGCTCGGCGGCCCAGGGGCTCGGCGAGACGGTGCCGGCGGCCGACGCCGAGGCGGCGCGGGCGTGCGCCTTCATCACCGCCGAGATCGACCGTCTGAGCAGCGTCGTCACCTCGCTGCTCGAATTCGCCCGACCGCTGCACCTGGAGCCGCGTCCGGTCTCGGTGCGCGAGCTCTTCGACCGCGCCGCGCTCCTCGCCGAGGGCGAGCTGGCAGCCAAGGGTGCGCGCCTCGGACGCGACGAGTCGCCGGCCCTGCCCGCCGTCAAGGCCGACCCCGATCTCCTGTCCCAGGTGCTGCTCGGGCTCCTCGCCAACGCCGCCGAGGCGGTGCCGTTCGGCGGCGACGTGACGCTCGCCGCCCGCGCGCGGGACGGCGCGGTCGAGCTCGTGGTCGAGGATTCCGGCCCCGGCATCCCAGCCGAGCTGCGCGACCGCGTCTTCGAGCCGTTCTTCACCACGCGCCCGCGCGGCATCGGCCTCGGCCTCGCCGTCGCCCGCCAGGTGATCGAGGCGCACGGCGGACGGATCGAGGCCGGCGAGCGCCCGGGCGGCGGCGCGCGGCTCACGCTCCGGCTGCCCGCCGCCGGCGACTCGGCGGTCGCCGCATGAAGCCGCGCGAGCCGATGGTCGCCGCATGAAGCCGCGCGAGCCGATGGTCGCCGCATGAAGCTGCGCGAGCGGATGGCCGCCGCATGAAGCCGCGCGTGGTGATCGTGGACGACGAGGAGCGGATGGCCGGCGTCGTCGCCGCGACGCTCGCGCGCGTGGGCTACGAGTGCGAGCAGTGCGCCAGCGGCGACGCGGCCCTCGCCGTGCTCGAGGAGCACCCGGCCGACGTCGTCGTCACCGACTGGAAGATGCCGGGAATGGACGGCCTCACGCTGCTCCGCCGGCTGCGGGCGCGCTGGCCGGCGATGCCGGTCGTGCTCCTCACGGCCTACGGCAGCGTCCCGTCCGCCGTCGCCGCCATGCGCGAGGGCGCCTTCGACTACGTCACCAAGCCCTTCGACAACGACGAGCTCCGCGCGCTGGTGGCCCGCGCGCTCGACATGACGCGCCTCGAGCGCGAGAACCGCTACCTCAGGCAGGAGGTCGCGAGCCGCTACGCGCCCGAGACGGTCGTCGCCGAGAGCGAGGCCAGCCGGAAGCTGCTCGAGCTCGTGCGGCGGGTGGCGCCGAGCCGCGCGGCGGTGCTCATCCAGGGCGAGAGCGGGACCGGGAAGGAGCTCGTCGCCCGGCTGCTGCACTACTGGAGCGACCGCGTCGGCCAGCCGTTCGTCGCGGTCAATTGCAAGGCCTTCGCCGAGGGCGTGCTCGAGAGCGAGCTCTTCGGACACGAGAAAGGCGCCTTCACGGGCGCCGTCGCCGCCCGGCCCGGCTGCTTCGAGCGGGCGACGGGCGGCACCCTCTTCCTCGACGAGATCGGCGAGATCGGGACGGACTTCCAGGCGAAGCTGCTGCGCGTCCTGCAGGACGGGGAGCTGCTGCCCGTGGGCGCCACGCGGCCGCGGCAAGTGGACGTCCGCATCGTCACCGCGACCAACCGGTCCCTGCGCGAGGAGATCTCGGCGGGCCGCTTCCGCGACGATCTCTACTACCGGCTGAACGTCATCCCGATCCAGCTCGCCCCCCTCCGCGAGCGCCGCGAGGACATCCTGCCGCTCGTCCGCCACTTCCTCGGCCGGCACGCCGCCGAGTCCGGGCGCCGGCTCGCACTCGCGGCCGAGGCCGAGGAGGCGCTCGTCTCCCACGGCTGGCCGGGGAACGTCCGCGAGCTCGAGAACGCGATCGAGCGCGCCGTCGTGCTCGCCCACGGCGAGTGGATCACCCCCGAGGACCTGCTCCTCGAGCAGCGTTCGCCGGCCGGCGAGCCGCCGCTCGAGGGAACGCTCCAGGACTCGCTCGACCGCGCCGCCGCCGCCCGCATCCGCGCGGCGCTCGAGGCCGCGAAGGGCAATCGGGCCGAGGCGGCCCGCACGCTCGGCGTCGACCGGACGACCCTCTACCGCCTGATGAAGCGCCTCGGGCTCGCGTTCACACCTTCCGGAGGAGGAACTGGCGGTCCTGAATGAGCACGGTCTCGCACAGCCCGCTGCGCCGGAACTCGTCGACGGCTCTCGTCACCCCGCCCGCCCACCAGCCTTCGGCGCCGTAGTCGTCGCCGGCGATGTGGCCGCCCGTCCTGACCTTCCGGTGGTAGGTCTCGAGGTCGGCCTTGACGAACTCGTAGAGGTGGTTGCCGTCGATGTAGACCCAGTCGAAGTACCCGTCGGCGAAGCCCGCCGCCGCCTCGAGCGACGGGGCGCGGTGGACGACGACGACGCCCGCCGCGATCTCCGGCGCGAAGCGCTCGAGCACGGCAGCGTGGACGGCGTCCATGCGCGCCTGGCTCGCGCCCACTCCCCCGCCGTACCACGCCTGCTCGTACCGGGGGCCTGCCTCGTACCTCCACGGGTCGATCAGGTGGAGACTCCTCGGCCGCAGCTGCTCCAGTATCTGCGCAGAGAAATCGCCCTCGTACACCCCGATCTCCGCGCCCACCGACCGTTTCGGCAGCCGTCGCAGGAGCGCCCGGCGGGGATCCGCGGCAGGTCGGGTCACGCTCTCCAGCGCTCGCGCAGCCAGGGCACGATCAGCTCGTCGGCGACACGGTCGCGCGGGTCGGCGAGCCGCGATCCGTCCGCGCCGGCGGGGTTCAGGTAGTGGTCCGCTCCGCGCAGCTCCTCGTAGCATTTGTCGCGGGCGCCGGCCGCATCGAAGGCGCGCCGGCACTCGCTCGGATAGATGTCCGTGTCCGCCGCGGCGCAGATCACCTGTGTCGGCACGGTGATGGCGGGGAGCGTGGGCTCGAGCGCGGCGTTCGAGCGGAGCCCGGACCACGTCGACAGCCAGCCGCGCGCGCTCATCACGCGCGCCAGCCCCTCGCCGTAGTTGCCGGCGATCGGATCGCGTCCGAAGGAGAAGATCGATCCCGGCCGGCGCTCGGACGGGTCGAGCGAGAGGTCCAGGTGCCGCGGGTCGGCGAGCGTCCGGTAGACGAGCAGGTAACGGCGCTGGAGCGCGCGCCGGGCGGCGAAGCCCCGCTCGGCGGGCGGGAGCCCGGCGTCCCGGAGGCGTGTGCGGAACCACGCCGCCTCCTCGCACCAGGCGAGCGCCTGCCGGTCGAGCCGCTCGCACCGGGCGCGCTGCGCCGCGCGGTACTCGGCGAGGAAATCGGCCGAGTAGCGGGATGGGCCCTCCGTCATCGGGCGGTAGCCGTTGGCCGGATCGTACATGTCGAGGCGCGGGTTCACCGCCGCCGGGTCGCCCTCGTCGACGACCGACGGATCGAGGTGGTCGAGGAGATAGCGTCCCTCGCCGAGGTGCGCGGCGAGCAGGATGAGGCCTTCCGCCCCCGGCATGGAGAAGTCGCCGAGCGGGACCCGGTCACCCGACGGCGCGCGCGCCAGCCGCTCCGCGGGCGGCCGTGCGGCCTGCGCGAGGTAGAAGGCGAACAGCGAGCCGCCGCCCGAGTTGCCGAGCAGGACGACGGTGGCGAACCCCCGCCCGCGGAGGAACGCGATCGTGCCGGCGACGTCGAGGAGGAGCCGCTCGTGCAGGGCGTCGGCGTCGTTGTTGACGTACCGCGTGGTGGTGCCCAGAAACGCGTAGCCGCCCGCCGCGAGCCGGGGCGCCAGGTAGTGGCGCGTGAAGTCGCCGCGCGGGTGCATCGCCAGGAGCACCGTATCGGGCTCGATCCTGGGGGGCAGGTAGAGGACGCCCGAGAGCGGAACGCCGTCGGCGGCCTCGGGGTAGACGATCTCCCTCCGGATGGCAGGGTCGATCGCGCTCCAGTGAAACGGCAGCCGGGCGGGCGTCGTCGGCATTGGAGCCGTGCGGCATTGGTGGCACGGATCGCGCCGGAGCGGCAAGGGGGGCGTGAGAATCTAGCTAGCACCCGGCGGGCCGCCCCACCCCCCGGGCGTCCCGCCCGGCCGGACGGGCGAGCCTTCATGCATCCCTGCCCGTCTCGCAGGGTCGCGCGAATCTGCGAGGAGACTCTCCCGTGCCTGCGCCTTGTCCATTGCCACGGCGCGTGGCACGTCGGTTGCTGTCCCGCGCGTCATGGTGACCCGAGGGGGGCTGGCGAGGCCTGCCCGCGTTGCGTCCCTGGTGGCGCTGCTCGTCGCTGGCTCGTCCGTGCGGTCGGACGCGAAGGTCAGCTGCACCGGCGACCGCTACATCGTGCAGGCTGCGGCCTCACCGATCATCGCCGCCGCCGACGACACCTTCACGCAGGACACCCTCGTCGTCGGACCCTCGGAGGCCGAGCTGCTGTCGCTCGGCGACGGTTGCCCGGCCACCTTCGTGCGCTTCACGCAGAAGAAGAAGGCGGCCATCGTCCGGGCCCGCTGGACCGATTGCCCGGGCATAGACGGCCCGGTGCGCCTGCGCGCGCGGATCGACGCCACCTGCAACGGCATGCGAGGCGTCGTCGTCGCCCCCAAGCTGAAGCTGCGAAAGCCGTTCACCGCCGTCCGCTCACGCTGCGGCGACGGGGTGGTGGACACCGGCAACGGAGAGCAGTGCGAGCCGCCCGGCACCGCGGTATGCGACAACCGCTGCCACTCCAAGGGCTGCGGCGACGGGGTGCTCGACCCGAGCACCGGCGAGCAGTGCGAGCCGCCGCTCGTCGGGCAGTGCGATGCCAACTGCAACCTCGTTCCGTGCGTCGGCTCGTGCGTGTGTCCGGCGGGTCAGACGTCCTGCTCGGGCATCTGCCTCGATCTGAAGGCGGACCCGGCGAACTGCGGGACGTGCGGCCTGGCCTGTCACCCCGACCGGACGTGCGTCGCGGGCAAGTGCGCGTGCCCCGTCGACCAGAGCGTCTGTAGTGGGGCCTGCGTCGACCTGAGGTCCGACCCGGGCAACTGCGGCCACTGCGGGGTGGTTTGCCAGGCGGACCAGACCTGCACAGCGCACCGCTGCACGTGCCCCGCCGGCCAGGAGGCCTGCGGGGGATTGTGCGTCGACACCAGGGCGGATCCCGGCAACTGCGGCGCATGCGGAAAGCTCTGCCTGCCGGGCGAGACCTGCTCCAGAAGCGCGTGCGTCTGTCCATCTGGAATGCGCATCTGTGGGGGCGCCTGCGTCGATCGTCAGACCGATCCAAACAATTGCGGCGCATGCGGCAACGTGTGTTTCTCGGGCGAGCTCTGCTCGTCGGGCAGATGTGTCTGCCCGGCGGGCACGAATCTGTGCGCCGGTGCATGCGTCAACGAGGGCTCCGACCCTAACAACTGCGGGCTCTGCGGAAAGGTTTGCCGGATCGGCGAGCTGTGCTCCGCTGGCCGGTGCGTGTGCCCGAGCGGCAAGTCGATATGCGGCTCGGCGTGCGTCGACCAGCGGACCGATCCCAACAACTGCGGGGCGTGCGGCACGGTGTGTCCGCTAGACAAGCTCTGTTCGTTGGGTCGTTGCCGCTGAGCGCGCCCGGCGAGCACCCTCACTCGCATCCCAGTGTCTTCTGGTCGGCGCCGTTCACGTACAGGCGTAGCCGGTTGCAAAGGGCGAGCGCCAACTTGGCCTTGTCGGTGGGGAAGCCGACCTGTCCCTGACCATTCTGAATGGCGTCCGCGAGACACTTGCACTTCGCGTCCAAGCATTCGGCCTTGAGAATCACCTTCTTGCCCGCGAGGGTGACCTGGTTCTGGACCGCCGACTTTTGGTTGTCCTGACAGACGACGAACTTGCTGAGATCCGTCCCTCCGAAGTTGTTCGAGAACACGCTGATCGGGTTCAGGAGATCGGCCTCCGCGTCGCCAACCTTCGTGGTCGCATAGGGGAAGGGTAGGCCCTTCGCGTGGCA
>VBLD01000166.1:5573-8594 GCA_005879205.1 Deltaproteobacteria bacterium | reverse complement strand
TGGCGGGCCCCCTCAAGAGCTCGCTCTCTTCCAGGACCTTGAAGGGGAGGTCCGCGAGCGACTTGTGCAAGTCCTCGACCGTGGTCACTCCCTTGTCGATGGCGTCTTGGACCAACGTGGTCGCGGCCTTCTTGTCACCGGCCATGATCGTTCTCCTCTGCGTGCCCAGCACCTTCACAAGATTTTCCGGTTCAAGGACATGTAAGCATGAACTAGTCGAAGTCAACTGGATGGAAGGACAGGTCGGCGTTCGCCGTCGCTCACATACCCCTGGCGGCCCCCCGCGAACGGGATAAGTATCGCTCCCGGGCGCGTCAGCCCGGGGGTCGGCCGCGGCATATGTGTGCAACGCCAAACCGGCATCGTCATCGGGTCCTCCGTGTCCCTGCGGCGCGCGCCAGACCGACGCCAGCCAAGGCTGCTCGCTCCGCGGTCGACCCGGCGGCCGGTAGAAGTGTCGAACCTCTACGAAGTCCGCGGCCGCGCAGTAGGCCGACGTGCAAGAAGGAGCTGCCGTTCGCCTCCATGTACTGGGTCTGCAACGTATCGACCTGCAACCGCCCGCGCACGGCGCTGGCGTTCTGCTCGGTCAACGGTTGGGACGCCCACGTGCCGATGCTTCGCCACCGGGACTCGTGGGCCGAGGAGCGCAAGTCGCCGACCCCGGCCGAGTGGACGCGACAGCAGCGCGACGCCGTGACGAAGGAGCGTCGTGGGCGGCGGTGACTGCCAGACGCGTGCCTGCTGCCCGGCAGGGGTGGCACGTCGACGGGTCGCGGAGCGGCGCGCGAGCCGCAACCTCGGCGCGCGACAGGGCGTTGCGAGGAGACTCGGATTGAACCCCGACGGGCTCACGCCCCGGGACGTCGATCGAGGCTCCGGTACTGGATCGCCTCGGCGAGGTGCGAGGTGGTGATCTCGTCCTCGCCGGCCAGGTCGGCGATCGTCCGCGCCACGCGCAGGATGCGCGTGTACGCCCGTGCCGACAGCCCGAGCCGTTCGCTCGCCGCCTCGAGCAAACGGCGGCCGCGGGCGTCGATGCGGCAGAGGCGGCGAACCTCACGGCCGGGGATGTGCGCGTTCACGGCGATGCCAAGACGCGCCAGTCGTGTCGTCGCGCGGGTACGGGCGGCGAGGACACGGGAGCGGATGGTGGTCGAGGATTCTGCGGGCGGAGCATCCTCGGCGAGCGACGAGACTGACACGCGCGGCACCTCGACGTGCAGGTCGATGCGATCGAGGAGCGGACCCGAGACGCGAGCACGGTAGCGATCTATCATGGGAGGCGTGCATCGACACTGGTCCGACACGTCCCCCAGCCAGCCGCACGTGCAGGGGTTCATGGCCGCGACGAGCTGAACCGCGGCCGGGAACGTGACCGTGCCGGTGCCACGGGCCACCGTGATGCGACGCTCTTCGAGCGGCTGCCGCAAGGGCTCGAGCGCGTTGCGCCGGAACTCCGGCAGCTCGTCCATGAAGAGCACCCCGCGATGGGCGAGGGTGACCTCGCCCGGCCGGATCGGGCTGCCGCCGCCGAGCAGCGCGGCGTCGGAGATCGAGCAGTGCGGTGCCCGCACGGGTCGGGTGGTGACCAGGGGACGGCCGTCGAGGAGCCCGGCGACGCTGTGGATGACGGTCACCTCGATCGCTTCGTCGAGCCCGAGGGGCGGGAGAATGGATGGGAGACGGCGGGCGAGCATCGTCTTCCCCGACCCGGGAGGTCCAATGAGCAGCACGTTGTGTCCGCCCGCGGCGGCCACCTCGAGGGCTCGCTTGGCGTGCGGCTGGCCGCGCACGTCGGCAAGGTCGCCGGCGGCGAGTGGAGCGGCGGCGAGGAGAGCCTCGGCGTCGACCGTCACGGGTGCCCGGCCGTCCCCCCGCAGCTGGGCGACCGCCTCGGCGAGCGTCTCGACGCCGAAGACGGGCGGACCGCCCGCGAGCGCGGCCTCGGCCGCATTGGCGGCAGGGACGAGCATCGCGCCGAGACCCGCGCGCCGGGCCGCGGCCGCGATCGGCAGCGCGCCCCGCACCTCGTGCACGCGGCCATCGAGGCCGAGCTCGCCGAGAACGCACCAGCAGCCGAGGTCCGGAAGCGGTGGCTTGGCTTCCGCGGCGAGGATGCCGACGGCGATCGAGAGGTCGTAGTGAGGACCCTCCTTGCGGACACCGGCGGGGGCGAGGTTCACGGTGACGCGACGTGGGGGGTACTCGAAGCCCGCGTTGCGCAGCGCCGCGCGGATGCGGTCCGTCGCCTCGCGCACCGCGCCGTCGGGCAGCCCGACGGTGGTGGTGTGCGGCAGACCGGTCGACACGTCGACCTCGACGTCGACGACGAGCGCGTCGATGCCGCGGAGCGCCCCCGAGCGTACGCGGGCGAGCATGACGTCCTGCGTGCCGCGGGGGAGGAGCTGCCGCAATCGCTACGAGCGGAATAGGGGCCGGCACCGTGCCTGGCGTTTTGCCGTACCATGCACGCGGACCAGGGACTCGGGGTCGCGTGCTTGACAACCATGCTGCCGGCGATACGAGTCGCTCGGACAGACGACGGCCATGGCTGCCCCTGCAGGCATCCGACGCGTCGACGAGGCGGTGTGGGAGCTGCCGCCCACCTTCCGTCCCGGTATGCGCGTGCCGGTGCGCGTCTTCGCCACCGAGCGCCTGCTCGCCGACATGGACGAGCAGGTGCTCACGCAGGCGGCCAACGTGGCGACGCTGCCGGGCATCGTCGGCCACAGCCTTGCGATGCCGGACGCGCACTGGGGCTACGGCTTCCCGATCGGCGGCGTGGCGGCGATGGACGTGGCGACGGGCGTCATCTCCCCCGGCGGGATCGGCTTCGACATCAACTGCGGGATGCGGCTCGCGCTCACGAATCTCACCGAGGAGGAGGTCCGCCCGCGCATCCGCGAGCTGGTCGACGCGCTCTTCGAGCGCGTGCCGGCGGGCGTCGGCACCAAGGGCTTCGTCCGGCTCGGCGAGTCGGATTTCGCCGACGTGCTCGAGCAGGGTGTGGGCTGGTGC
>VBLD01000166.1:0-5521 GCA_005879205.1 Deltaproteobacteria bacterium | reverse complement strand
AGCGCGCGCGCCCTCGAGCGCGGCCGGAACCAGCTCGGCACCCTCGGCTCGGGGAACCACTACCTCGAGATCCAGGTCGCGCACCCCGCTGGGGTCGCCGACCCGGCCCTCGCGGCCCGCTTCGGCATCACGCGCCCGAACCAGGTGGTCCTCATGTTCCACTGCGGGAGCCGCGGCTTCGGCCACCAGGTGGCGACGGACTACCTGGAGGTCTTCCTGCATGCCATGAAGACGCAGCACGGTCTCGCGATCATCGACCGCGAGCTCGCCTGCGCGCCGTTCCGGTCGCGCGAAGGGCAGAACTACTTCGCGGCGATGCAGTGCGCCGTCAACATGTCGTTCGCCAACCGTCAGGTGATCCTGCACCGCGTGCGCGAGGTGTTCGAGGCGGTCTTCCACCGGAGTCCCGCCGATCTCGGCATGGACATGGTCTACGACGTCGCGCACAACACCGCGAAGCTCGAGACGCATCGCGTGGACGGCGAGCGCCGCCAGCTCCTCGTCCACCGCAAGGGCGCCACGCGCGCCTTCGGCTCGGGCATGCCGGGGCTCCCGGCCGTCTACGCGGAGACCGGCCAGCCGGTGATCATCGGCGGCAGCATGGAGACCGGCTCGTACCTCCTCGCCGGAGTGCCGAGCGGCGCCGCGGCGTTCTACAGCACGGCCCACGGGAGCGGCCGGACGATGAGCCGGACCAAGGCGCGCAAGCAGTTTTCCGGCCGCGACCTCGAGCGGCGCCTGCTGGCGCACGGCATCTACGTACGCGCGGCGTCGTATGCGGGACTCGCGGAGGAGGCCGGGCCCGCCTACAAGGACATCGACGCCGTCGTGGAGGCGACGGAGCAGGCAGGGCTCAGCCGCCGCGTCGCTCGCTTCACGCCCATCGGCAACGTGAAGGGCTAGCGCCGCCGTGCCGTACGAGTTTCTCGACGACGGCGTCACGAGCGACGTCACGTTCCACGCCTGGGGCGGCAGCCTCGAGGAGCTCTTCGCCGCCGCGGCCGACGCGACGCTCAACGTCATGGTCCGCTCGGTCGAGTCGGTGCGACCGTTGGAGACGCGGAGCGCGTCGGTCGAGGCGGACGAGCTGGACCTGCTCCTCAAGCGCTTCCTCGACGAGCTGATCTACCGAAAGGACGTGGAGCAGCTCCTGCTGCGGGCGACGGATGTCCACGTCGACGCCGCGGAACATCGCGTTCAGGCCGTTCTCGTCGGCGAGCGGATCGAGCCCGAGCGGCACGAGCTCGTCGCGGACGTGAAGGGCGTCACCCTACACGATCTGCGCGTCGAGCGCGCCGAGACGGGCTGGCACGCATACGTGACTCTCGACGTGTAGACGGGGCCTCCGCGCTACGCCGACAGGAACTTCTCGTCCAGTATCTGCAGGACGGTGAACGGACATTGCGGCGGGAACCTGTCCGCCCGCAGACCCGTCTCGACGGCGGCGCGCGTCACGGCGCGTTCGTAGTTCCGCGGAAGATCAACCGGCAGCTTGTGCCGGAGGCTCGGGCTGTCGCGGAGGAGAGTGTCGATCTCGGACCGCTGCGACAAGAGCGTGGTCTGCCAGGAACGGGTTCGCTTCTTCGGCTGCAGTTTCCATTTGAGGAGGTGCATGAGTACGACCTGCAGCCGACGATTGAGCTCCCTCGCGTCCCGCCTGCCCATGTCCTCGATCTCCTCGGCCGCGTGCTCGACGTCGACCTCGTCGAAGCGACGCGCCCGGAGCAGCTCGGCCGTGCGCCGGGTCCATGCGAAGAAGTCGGCGTCGTACGCCGCGGCGCTGTCGGTCGATGCCATCCTCCGTGACAGGCGGGACTTCACGACCTCACTTTACGAAGGCCGCGCGGATGGGGCAACCGCGAAGGTCGTTGACGGCCGGCCGCCCGATTGCATACGGGGAGGCATCATGACCCCACGTGTCACCGCGATCGTCGTCGCATTCGTGATCCTGCTGCTCGGGGTAGCGGGCCTCATCTATCCCGAGCGCATCCTCGGCCTGCTCGGGTTCGCCGTGCAGAACCCCGCGCACGCCGCGGCTGCGTTGGGCGAGGTGCGGGCCACCTACGGCGGCCTCTTCGTGATCATGGGCCTCGCCGCCCTGCTCGCGGCGTTCGACCCCGTGTCGAACCGCGGGCGGCTCCGCCTGATCGGGCTCCTCTGGCTCGGCGCCTGCGCGGGACGGCTCCTCGGCGTCTACCTCGACGGCAACCCGGGACTGCCCGGCTGGGGCGCCGTGGCCTTCGAGCTCATGATCGGGGGGGCGCTCGTCGTCGTCGCCGAGCGGGCGCCGGTGGTGCTCCAGGAGGCCCCGTTGGCGGTGGCGGCGCCGCCGCCGTAGCGGCCGGGGGGGAGGCCTTGTCCCCCGCGCAGGGGTTCGGCTAAGAGCCTTCGGCATGAAGGCAATCCTCGGCATTCTAGCGGTCATCCTCCTCGTCGTCGTCGCGTATTTCGCCTGGACGAGCTACCAGATCCGGCAGGCGGCGGTCGGCCCGGCGAAGGAGATCGTGTCGGAGAGCATGTCGAAGTCGGGCGATGTCTGGCACGTGAGCTTCGTCTCCAGGTTCGACGCGCCGGTCGACAAGGTCTACGAGGTCTTCAGCCACCCCGAGCGCTCGCACGAGCTCGCCCCCGACAACGTGCTCAAGTCGGAGCTCGTGTCCGAGCAGGGGAATACCAAGGTGATCGATCTGGTCGGCAAGCTCGACATCCTGCCGCCGGGCTTCAAGGTGCAAAATATCCGAACCGAGTACACGCTCTCCCCCGAGGAGCATCGCATCGTTTCGAAGACGATCGACTTCAAGCTCGCCGACATCAACTCCGAGTACAAGTTCGAGCCGACGCCGGACGGCAAGGGCACGCTGCTGCGCTTCAACCAGACGAGCAAGGACAAGGGCGGCATCCCGGTCGAGTCGGTGCAGAAGGGCGCGCTGCGGGAGACCTACGTGACCCAGATCCGCGCGGTGAACCGGGCCCTCGGGCTGACGCCCGCCGACCAGAAGCGCGCCGCGGGCTGAGCTGCCGAGCCCGTGCGGGTCACTGCGGCCCGCTTCCTCGGTGCTTTCGCGCGGCCCGGCGGCGAGCCGCCGGCCGGACTGCCCGAGGTCGCCATCGCCGGACGGTCCAACGTCGGCAAGTCCTCGCTGCTGAACCAGCTGGTCGGGCGGCGCGGGCTCGCCCGGATCAGCGCCACGCCGGGCCGCACCCGGCAGCTCAACTTCTTCGTGGTCAACGAGCGCTTCGTGCTCGTCGACCTGCCGGGCTACGGCTTCGCCGTCGGCCCCGAGCGCGAGCGCCTCGGCTGGGGGTCGCTCGTCGAGGGCTACCTGCTCCGGCGGGCGACGCTGCGCGGCGTCGCGCTGGTGGTCGACGTGCGGCGCGGTCTCGAGGCCGAGGAGGCGCAGGTGCTCGACTTCCTCGCCGCCGCGGCGGTGCCGGCCGCCGTGGTCGCGACCAAGCTCGACAAGCTCGCCCGCAGCGCGGCGCGCGCGGCCGTCGTGCGGCTCGCCGGACCGGCGACCGCCGGCGTCCCGGTGATCGGCTTCTCGGCGCGCAGCGGCGAGGGGCGGGACGCGCTCTGGCGGATCGTCGGGGACTGGGTCGCGGGCCCGCCGCGCCCGCCACGCGCGACGTGACGCGCGCTTGTCCGTCCCCAAGCTTTCATCCATAAAACCCGCCCAGGGGAAGCGATGGTGGCGGCGGACGCGATCGGCATCTTCGACTCCGGGGTGGGAGGCCTCACCGTGCTGCACGCGCTGGCCGAGGCGCTGCCCGCCGAGCGTCTCGTCTATCTGGGCGACGCCGGCCGCCATCCCTACGGGACGAAGTCCGCCGAGACGGTGGCGCGCTACAGCCTCGAGAACGCCGAGTTCCTGCTGGAGAAGGGCGTCAAGCTGCTCGTCGTGGCGTGCAACACGGCCTCGGCCGTGGCCCTCGACGCGCTCCGCGCCCGCTGCCGCGTGCCGGTCGTCGGCGTGATCGAGCCGGGGGCGAGAGCGGCGGCGGCGCGCACGCGAAACCGCCGGGTGGGCGTCATCGGCACCGAGGCGACGATCGCCTCCGGCGCCTACACGCGGGCGCTCCGGGCGCTCGAGCCGGCGCTCGAGATCTACACCCGGCCCTGTCCGCTCCTCGTGCCCCTGGCCGAGGAGGGATGGGTGGAGGGTTCGATCGCGCGTGCCGTCGTCGAGACCTACCTCGCCACCTTGCGCCACAGCGGCATCGACACCCTGGTGCTCGGCTGCACGCACTATCCGCTGCTGAAGCCGCTCATCGCCGAGGTGATGGGCGAGGGCGTCGTGCTGGTCGACTCCGCCGAGGAGACGGCCCGCGAGGTGGCCGCGCAGCTCGGCGCCGACGGGCTCGCCCGGCGTGACGGAGCGGGATCGGCGAGCTTCTTCGTCACCGACGTCCCGGATCGCTTCATCCGCATCGGCCGCCGTTTCCTCGGCACCCGGATCGAGTCTGCCGTCCGTATCGAGCGTTTGGCTTGACCTCCCCGAGCCCCGTGACGAGAATGACTCGTTCCCGATGCCAGGCTTGCTGACGCGCCTCTTCGGCAGCGCGAACGAGCGCATGCTGCGCCGGCTGTGGCCCGTCGTGGAGGAGATCAACGGGCTCGAGGAGAGCTTCCGGGCGCTGCCCGACGAGGCCTTCCCCGAGAAGACCGCCGCCTTCCGCCAGCGCCTCGCCGGGGTCGAGGACGAGGACGTCGCGGCGGCCCTCGACGAGATCCTCCCCGAGGCCTTCGCCGCCGTGCGCGAGGCCTCGCGGCGGACGATCGGTCTCCGCCACTTCGACGTCCAGCTGCTCGGCGGGATCGTGCTGCACGAGGGCCGGATCGCCGAGATGAAGACGGGGGAGGGGAAGACGCTCGTCGCCACGCTGCCCCTCTACCTGAACGCCTTGCTCGGCAAGGGCGCGCATCTCGTCACCGTCAACGACTACCTGGCCCGCCGCGACGTCCAGTGGATGGGGCCGATCTACCACTTCCTCGGGCTCAGCATCACGTCGATCATCCACGACGCGAGCTTCCAGTTCGATCCCGCCTACATCCCCAAGGACTACCGCCTCCTCCACCTGCGGCCGATCGACCGCCGCGACGCCTACCGCGGCGACATCACCTACGGCACCAACAACGAGTTCGGCTTCGACTACCTCCGCGACAACATGAAGTTCAGCCTGGACGAGTACGTCCAGCGCGAGCTGCACTACGCGATCGTCGACGAGGTGGACAACATCCTGATCGACGAGGCGCGCACGCCGCTCATCATCTCGGGCCCGGCCGAGGAGTCGACCGAGAAGTATTTCGTGGTCGATCGGATCATCCCGAAGCTGCGCAAGGACGTCGACTACACCATCGACGAGAAGCACCGTTCGGCGACGCTCACCGAGGAGGGCGTGTCCAAGTGCGAGCGGCTCCTCGGCGTCTCCAACCTCTACGATCCGAGCCAGATCGACACGCTCCACCACGTGACCCAGGCGCTGAAGGCGCACACGCTCTTCAAGCGCGACGTCGACTACG
>VBLD01000173.1 GCA_005879205.1 Deltaproteobacteria bacterium | reverse complement strand
CCATCGAGGGCGCCCGGCCTCCCCCGTTTCGGCCGCCATGCATGGACGCGAAGGGGTGAAGGGGTATTGAGGATCGCGCTCGGAGCGATACGCGGATAGTCATGGACGGCCGGGGAAGAGGGGTTTTCCTACCCTACGGGTTGGCTATCTGCGTCGCCGGTGCGGCCGCGGCATTGGCGGTCTCCAGCTGGGCCGCGGTGGCGGTGCTCGCCGCCGGGCTCGCCGCCGCGTTGCTGGTGGGCGAGCTCAGGGTGGCACGGGAGCCGGCCGGGAAAGCACGCAGGCTGTTCGTCGAGCGCAGGCGAGCGGAGGAGGCGCTGCGCGCGAGCGAGGAACGGCTGCGCCTGGCCCTCGACGCCGGCGGGATGGGCGCGTACGACTGGAACGTCGGGACCGGCGAGCTGGTGTGGTCGGAGCAGCTCGAGCGGCTCCATGGCCTCGCGCCGGGAACCTTCGGACGGACGTTCGACGCCGCGCTGTCGCGGGTCCACCCCAACGACCGCGAGCTCTTCCGCCAGGCGGCCGCCGATGCGCTCGAGGCGGGAACGAAGAATCAGATCGAGTACCGGACCGTGTGGCCCGACGGCAGCGTCCACTGGCTCGTCGGCAAGGGCGACGTGCTGCGCGACGCCGTGGGGCGGGCGCTGCGGCTGACCGGCGTCGTCATGGACGTCGACGGGCGAAAGCGCCTGGAGGCGGCGCAGGCGGCCAACCGGGCGAAGGACGAGTTCCTGGCGACCCTCTCGGACGAGCTGCGGACGCCGCTCAGCGCCATCCTCGGCTGGACGCAGTTGCTGCGCGGAGGCAAGCTCGACGAGGCGGGGGTTGCCCGCGCGCTCGGTACGATCGAGCACAACGCGAAGCTGCAGGTCCAGCTCATCGAGGGCCTCCTCGACGTCTCGCGCCTGATCACGGGGAAGCTCTGCCTCGAGTCCGGGCCGGTCGACCTGGTCACGGTCGTCGACGCGGCCGTCGACAGCGTGCGCGAATCGGCGGCTGCCAAGGGAGTCGCGCTCGAGACGCAGCTCGACGCGCCCGGTCGGCTCGCGGGTGACGGTGCGCGCCTTCAACAGGTGGTCTGGAACCTCCTCTCCAACGCGATCAAGTTCACGCCGCGCAACGGACGCGTCACGATCCGCCTCGAGCGGACGGGCGCCGAGGCGGAGCTTTGCGTGAGCGACACCGGCCGCGGCATCGCGCCCGAGTTCCTGCCGCACATCTTCGATTGCTTCCGGCAGGCCGACAGCTCGAGCACGCGTGCCCACGGCGGTCTGGGACTCGGGCTCGCGATCGTTCGTCATCTGGTCGAGCTGCACGGCGGCAACGTGCAGGCCGAGAGCGCGGGGGCGAACCTGGGCGCGACGTTCACCGTGCGGCTGCCGCTCCCCGCCCTCGCCGCCGGCGAAGGATCGTCCGGCTCCCGGCCCGAGGACCTGCCGTCGCTCCGGGGCGTCTCGATACTCGTGGTGGACGATGCGCTCGACGCCCGCGAGTCGCTCGCCATGCTGCTCGAGGAATGCGGGGCCCACGTCACCGCCGTCGCCTCCGCGCCGGAAGCCCTCGAGGCGCTCGCGTCCGCCCGACCCGACGTCCTGGTGAGCGATCTCGCGATGCCGGGTCTGGATGGCTACGCCCTCGTCGCCCGCCTGCGCTCCCTCGAGGCGGATGGTGCGACGCCCGTGCCGGCGCTGGCGCTGAGCGCGTACGCCCGCACCGAGGACCGCGAGCGCGCGCTCGCCGCCGGGTTCCAGGCCCACGTCGCAAAGCCGGTGGAGCCCATCGAGATCGCCTCGGCGGTTGCGCGTCTCGCCGGCGCGAGCTAGCCGGCTCGCCCGCGTATCTGACGTTCTCCGGGTCAGTACCGGTCTTCAGTACTTGTCTATGGTGGCGAGCCGCTCGCGATGGTGGTCCGGATACCCGAACGCCACTCGGTTCCAGCGCGCCCGCTTGAACCACAGGTGGAGGTCGTGCTCCCACGTGAAGCCGATCCCGCCGTGCATCTCGACCGCACGGCGGACGGTGCGCGCGTAGACGTCGCCGAGGCGCGCCTTGGCGATCGTCGCGGCGCGCGCCGCCTCGCGTGGGCGGTGGTCGAACGCGTACGCCGCATACCAGACCAGCGAGCGTGCCGGCTCGACCTCGGCGACGATCTCGGCTGCCATGTGCTTGAGCGCCTGGAACGAGCCGATCTTCCGACCGAACTGCTCCCGCGTCTTCGAGTAGTCGACCGCCATCTCGAGCGCGCGCTCCGCGCCCCCGAGGCTGTCGGCCGCGATGCCGATGGCGCCGAGGTCGAGGAGGCGTTCGAGCGGCGGCCAGGCCTTTCCCTCGCCGCCGAGCAGCGCGGCGCGCGGCACCGTGACGTCGCCCAGCACGAGCTCGCCCACCCGGCGGGTCAGGTCGATCGTCTCTTCGGGCCGTACGCGCACGCCGGCCGCCTCGCGTGGGACCAGGAAGAGCGACACGCCCGCCGGGCCGGCGCCCGCCCGCGTCCGTGCTGCCACCAGAAAGAGGTCTGCCCCCGGGGCGTCGAGCACGAAGAGCTTGGCGCCGGCGAGGGAATACCCGTCGCGTGTGCGGCGCGCGCGCAACGCAATCCCCGCGGGGTCGTGACGGTCGCTCTCCTCGAGGTAGGCGAGGGTCGCGAACGCTTGCCCGGACACCAGGCGAGGCAGCCACGCGCGCCGCTGAGCCGGGCTGCCCGCGCGCATCAGGGCCGCGATGACGAGCTGGGTGGACAGAAACGGGCCCGGCGCCGCGACGCGGCCGAGCTCCTCGAGGACCACGGCGAGCTCGAGCGTTCCGAGCCCGAGCCCCCCGTGCGACTCCGGCACGGCGAGCCCCATCCAGCCGAGCTCCGCCATCTTGGCGTAGAGCCCCCGCGGCACCCCGCCGGGCGCCTCGGCCGTGTCGCGTACCAGCGAGGGCGGGCATTCCGCGGCGAGGAACTCGCGGGCGGCGCGCTGGAGCGCCTCCTGGTCTTCGGAGAGCCCGAAGTCGATCACGCGCGCAGCTCGCGCGGCATCGCGAGCCCGCGCTCGGCGATGATGTTCTTCTGGATCTGCGACGTGCCCCCGCCGATGATGAGGCCGAGGGTGAACATGAAATCGAGCGGCCAGGCACCGCCGTCGCGCGCACGCCGGTTGCCGCGCGCCAGCGGACCGTAGGAGCCGAGGATGTCGAGCGCCGCCTCGGCGAGGTCGTGGTTCAGCTCGGTGGTGACCAGCTTGCTCACGGAGGCGGAGATGCCGTGCGGTCTGCCGCGCAGGGTGTCGGTCAGCTGCCGGTAGGCCTCGAGCTTCATGGTCTCGACCCGGATCGCCAGGTCGGCGAGCCGGCGGCGGACGGCGGGATCGGCGCACGCCAGGCGCCCGCCCCGCCCCTGCGTGCGCGCCAGGCGGAGCAGGCCTTGGAAGACCTGCTGGGTCCGCGTCGTCGAGCCGAGCATGTTCCGCTCGTGGAAGAGCGTCGCGTTGGCGATCGTCCAGCCGTCGTTCAGGCCACCGACCACGTTCGCGCGCGGCACGCGGACGTCCTCGAAGAAGACCTCGTTGAACCCCGCGTCGCCCGTCATCTGGACGAGCGGGCGCACGGTGATGCCCGGCGTCTTCATGTCGATCAGGAGGTAGGAGATGCCCCGGTGCTTCGGCGCCTCCGGGTCGGTGCGCACGAGACAGAATATCCAGTCGGCGAACTGCGCGTTCGACGTCCACACCTTCTGCCCGTTCACGACGAACTCGTCGCCGCGCATCTCGGCCCGCGTGCGCAGCGACGCCAGATCGGAACCCGACCCGGGCTCCGAGTACCCCTGACACCAGATATCCTCGGCGGTCAGGATCTTCGGCAGGTGACGGCGGCGCTGCTCCTCGGTGCCGTGCGTGATGAGCGTCGGCCCCACCATCTGGATGCCCATCATGCCGATCAGGCCGGGCGCCCGGGCGCGGACCATCTCCTCGTTGACGATGGTCTGGCGCATGACGTCCGCACCGCGCCCGCCGTACTCGCGCGGCCAGCCCATGGCGACGTAGCCCGCTTCGAAGAGCTTCCGCTGCCAGACCTTGGCGCGCGCGACGCGCTCCGGTTCGTGGAAGTCGAGCGGCCGCTCCGCAGGGTCCCGCTTGGGCATGTTGCGCTTGAGCCAGGTGCGCACCTCGTGCTGGAAGGCGCGCTCCTCGGGCGTGTAGCTCAGGTCCATCGCCTGCTCGCTACCACGGGCCACGGGTCGTGGCTAGCGGAACAGCACCTTGGCGAGGTCGCCGCGATAGCGGTCGGTGAGCGATGATCCACGCTCCCGCCGCCATGCCTTTGCGAGACTAGCGCCGCGGCTCCCGTCAGCGCCGGGCGCGGCGCCGCCGCTCCACCGCCCGCCGCATGGCGACGGCCCCCTGGCCGTTCGGATAGAAGCCGCGGCGGCTCGCCTCGGCGAGGAACCCCTCGCCCGCGAACAGCCGCTGCGCCACCAGGTTCGTGTCCGCCGTGTGGAGGCGCACGCCGCGGACGCGCCAGCGCTCGGCGATCGCGATCACCTCGCGCACGAGCGCCCGCCCGATGCCGCGTCGCCGGGCACGAGCCGCGACGGCGACCGCCAGCAGCTCGGCATCCGCCCGGCCGAGGTGCAGCCCCGTCCGCATGCCGAGCATCGCAAACCCCGCCGGCGCCCCGCCCTCTTCCGCGACCACGGTCGCGACGCCGCGTGTCCCGAGCCAGCGCGGCAGCACCCGGTCGTACTCCCCGTAGTCGCTGAACGCCGTCCGCGCGAGATCCGTCACGAACACGGCATCCGCGGGCCCCCCCGCCCGCAGCACCGCCGTCGCCTTCTCGGCGGACTCCACGCGCTGACTATGAGGAGCCTCACAGGAGAGTCAAGTTGATTGGTCTCGGCGGCCCGTGCGCTGCTCGCGCGCTGCGCTGCTCCGATGCCCCCAGACCCCGTCGCTCGGGCGCGCCAAAGCCGCGCCCGGCTCCAGGCACGCCAGCGCGCGAGCGGCCGTCGGCGCACGGGCCGACGTTGCGGCGCGGACCGCTTCAAGCTCGACACGGATTTCAACGCCGAGCCGGTTGCCGTGTGAGTGCTTGCGTGCGCATTTCTTGATGAGGTTCATGAGCCAGCATCTGTTCGTCTACGGCACTCTGCAGCCTGACCATGCGCCCGCGGAGATCGCGTCAGCGATCCACCGCCTGCGAGAAGTGGGTGGCGGGCACGTGCGTGGCCGTCTGTATGATCTTGGAGAGTACCCTGGTGCGATCCTCGATCCGTCGGCCCAAACGCCGGTTCACGGACGAGTGTTCACGCTTCCGGAGGACCCGGCCGTCTTGGCAGCACTGGACGCCTACGAAGGGTTCGACCCCGCCGATCCCGCAGGCAGCCTCTTCTCGAGGACGCGCGCCAGGGTTCGGCTCTTCGATCGCCAGGAGATCGAGGCCTGGATGTACGTCTACAACCGGGACCCCCGCGGCGCGCCGCGGATAGCGGATGGTCGGTACGGCGGACGCAGGAGCACGCAGCGCCAACCGCAAAGGTAGCAGGGCGATTCTCCGGCCACCAATTGTCGGTACGATGGGCGTCGTGCCGAGCCGCCGGCGTCACGACGACCTTGCGCTTACGTCTTCTCGCGCAGCTCAGCGAGGACATCCTCGGCGCCGAGGTGCGCGTGTAGGGCTGCGCGCTCGGTCGCGTCCAGGTCGTCCCCTTCGTCGTCGACCACCAAGTTGAGCACAGTTTCTTCCGGCAGGGTCGTCGGCGCATCCACGACGAGGTGCCATCCTTGACGACGGCGCGCCGAGACATGGCGGCACTCTACCGGGGGTGGGAACGTCTACGAAGCCAACGGAGATGCGGCCGGTCACGAAACCCGACTCACCCTCAAGGACGAAGACGGGCACTTGCAGACGTGGTCCCC
>VBLD01000172.1:10393-17441 GCA_005879205.1 Deltaproteobacteria bacterium | reverse complement strand
CACCTCCCGCATGGCCCGCCTCACCGCACCGACCCGACGGCGCGGGAGTGTACCAGAGAGGGCAGCCGACCGGGGAGGTTTTTTCGTCCCTCCGCGCCAGCGTGCGGATCGCTGCCGCGGCAAATCCACTCGCAGCCCGCTGCGAGAGGAGCGCGCCGAGTGTCAGCGCGACCGTCGAGCGTCCGACGATCCGGCTGGACCCGGGGGAATGCCAGGCGGGAAGTATCGGGGACGGTGCGGGGTCCGCAGCCGCCCCCTCTTCGAGATCGGTGAGGCGGCTAGATGCCGAGCTGCCGGCTTCTTCTCAGGCCCGAGGCAGCGGCGTTCCCATCACCTTGCTCCGACCGCACCTCCGCCACCAGATCATTCACCTGCTCGCGGGTCTCGGCGGCCAGCTCGCGTACCTTTTCCGCCGCAGCCAGGAAGCCCCAGATGAGCCCCTTGGCGAGGGGGCGTACCGTTGCTCCAGCGGCGGGAAGAACGATCGGCGCCACCAGCGCGGCACCGATGCCAACCAGGATACCTCCGCCCCATCCCTTCGTCGCGCTCTCCAGGAGACTCATACCCCTCCCTCCCTTAACAAGAATTTCACATTCGTCTCATTGCGCACCGCAAAGAGGGTGCTGTATAGGCGGCTTCAGAGTGTAATGCAATAGCAGACCGTGTTCAGGGGAGGACCTGGCTTTCTCGCTGGAGAGGTGGCAAGGTGAAGCCAGGTCGAACGAACCCGAGTCCGATAGACGCCCGATGCGCCCGGGCGGGTGCAGGGGGGACGCCTGAGGCTGGGAGATGTGGACCCTGCTCCGGTGCAAGAACAACTGGATCTTCAACTCGGTCGGCGCCGCGTGTCGCGACTGATCGTCGCGCGCACGCGACGGGACGCCAGACCCCGGCGCCCCGCGGGTGTTTCCGTGTCCGGTTCCCGCGAGGGGGCGGTCGCGGGCTGAAGGACGGCGGGCGGGCAAATGGAGCACATGGAGGTGCAGGTCGAGGGAGCGGGGAGCGTATCCGCCCCGGCGACCGCCCCGACTCCCGCCGTCCGCTGCATCCTCGTGCACGCGACGGCCGGTCGAGTCCGCGCGCGTATCGAGCCGACCTGCCCCCTCGACCGGCACGGTGAAGCGCTCGCGACGCTCCTTCGCAAGCAACCGGGCATCGAGACGGTCCGGTGCAACCCGACCTGCGAGAGCGTGGTGGTCACCTTCGATCCCGACCGCCTGCGCCCCGAGACGGTCGTGGGTCTCATGGATGGACTGCCCGTCTCTCTGCTGGCCGCGCGCGAGCCCGACCAGAGCGAAGAGCAGGATGCCACCTCCTGGCCGTATCTTTGCCTGTCCACGGCTGCGGTCGCCGCCGACGTGCTCTTCGGCTCCTCGCTCGCGGGCTGGCTGCTGGCGGCCGCGGCGATCCCGATCTTCAAGCGAGCCGCCGAGGCCATCGCGCAGAAAGGACGGCTCAACGTCGACGTGCTCGACGCCGCGGCGACCGCCGTCCTGGCGGTTCAGGGACAGATCCGGACTGCCGGCATGATGGTGTGGCTGGTCTCGCTCGGAGACGTCGTGCGCGACCTCACCTTCTACCAGTCCCGGCGGGCGATCGAGGGCCTCTTCGAGGCCGACATCCAGCACGCCTGGGTGGTCCGGGGCCACAAGAAGGTCCGCATCAAGGTCACCGAGATCGCCAAGGGCGACGAGGTCGTGGTCTACCCGGGCGAGCTCATCACCGTCGACGGGATCGTGCTCAAGGGCAAGGCCACCGTCGACCAGAAGGTGCTCACCGGCGAGTCGATGCCGGTCCACAAGGGGCCCGGTGATTCGGTCTATGCCGCCACGGTCGTGCGCGAGGGGAAGATATATCTGCAGGCGGCGAAAGTGGGCGAGGAGACGATGGTCGCCAACGTCGTCCGCCTGGTTCGCCGCGCTCCGGTCAGGGAAACCCGCATCCAGAACTATGCGGAGCACTTCGCCGACCGCCTGGTCCCCTGGAGCTTCATGGCGGCCGGGGCGCACCTCGCCGCCACCGGGACCGCGAGCGGTGCGGCCGCTCTCCTGATCATCGACTACGGCAGCGGGATCCGGGTTGCCGCCCCGACCACGGTGCTGGCGGCCCTCACCCGCGCCGCGCGCCAGGGCATTCTCATCAAGGGCGGACGGCACCTCGAGCGGCTGGCGGAGATCGACACCATCGTCTACGCCAAGACGGGCACGCTGACCACCGGCATGCCGGAGCTGGTCGAGGTCGGCCGACGAGTCACGCCTGCTCGCGCTCGCCGCCTCGGCGGAGGACCGGCTGGCCCATCCGATGGCGCAGGCGATCCTTCGCGCGGCGAAGGCGAGGAAGCTTTCGATCCCTGACCGCGAGTCGTCCGAGTACTCGATCGGGCTCGGCGTGGAGGCTCTGGTGGAGGGGCGGACCGTGCTCGTGGGCTCCCACCGGTTCATGACCATGCGGAACGTCGGCATGGGGGGGGCTCGGGACGATCTCCTCCGGATCAACGACGCGGCCGGCTCCCCCGTGTTCGTCGCCGAGGACGGCGAGTTGCTCGGGATCCTCGTGTGCAACGACCCCGTCCGCCCCGAGGCTCCCGGCGTCATCCGGGCGCTGCGCGAGCGCGGCGTGCGGGACATCGTCATGCTCACCGGCGATCATCCGGCGGTCGCGAAGACGGCGGCGGACAAGCTCGGCATCACCCGCTACATCGCCGACTCGTTCCCGGAGCAGAAGTCCGACTTCGTGCAGTCGCTCCAGCAGCACGGCGCCACCGTTGCCGTCGTGGGCGACGGCATCAACGACTCGCCGGCGCTCGCACGGGCCGACATCGGCATTGCGGTGCGCGGGGGGACGGACGTCGCACGCGAGACGGCCCACGTCGCGGTCCTCGAAGGCAACCTGTGGAAGATCCCGCAGGCCATCGACATCGCCCGCCACGCGATGCGCCGCATCGATCAGAACTGGCAGCTCATCCTCTACCCGAACACGGCGGCCATCGGGCTGTCGATCGTCGGATGGATCGGCCCCGTGGGCGCCACCATCCTCAGCAACGGCGCCGGCGTGCTCGCGTCACTGAACGCGCTCCGCCCCTTGCTGGCGGCGGAGCCACGCTCAGATCAGCGCGGTGATGAGATGCTGGATCGCGAATTCCGTCGTCGCGCGAAGCACGATGGCACCCAGCCTCGCACCGACGGGCAAGGCCGAGTCGGCGGATCCAGACGGCTCTCGCAGATAGCCGCCGGCCCGTAGGGCCTCCATGATCTCCCGAACCCCCACCAAGTCCGGGTCGTACAGCACGAGGACGTTTCCGGTCAGTGGGTTGGCCGACACGCGAGTGATGCCTGGGAGCTCCTTGAGCTCCGTCTCGACGAGGGTCGCCACGGCTGGCGATCCCTTCACCTCGGCGACCTTAACGCGCAGCCGCCCGTCGAGCATATGGAGGTATGCAGATACCGGTTCCATTTGTTTTTTCTTCCTCCTGCATAATCTCCTCCCCTCTTCCAACTCTTCATCTTGAGAGCATTAAGCCACAGAACAGCCTCGAGGTAAGGCCGCGGATGTTACGATTCGGAGTCGTTCTCTTTAAGTGACGCCGTTGATTCCCGAAACGCATGGAGAACGGCAAGGCTTTTGCCATGACGTCGCAGCGGGCTGCGGGCTGAATGGATGAGGAGGACACGACGGTGACCGGCATACGAGTTGCGCACGCCATCCCGGGCCGCATCCGCATCCGGATCCCGGCGCTCAAGGGGAATCCGGTACTCGGCCGGGAGGTCGCCGAGCACGTCTGGACGCTGACCGGCGTGCGATGGGTGGAGACCAACGCCAGCACCGGGAGTCTGGTCGTGGAATACGATCCGGAGAACCCGGCCTGGCGCGATCAGATCGAGGAGATGGTCGGCAGCCTGGTCCCCCTGCTCCCCGAGCTCGACGTGCGCACGATGGCCGGCGCGTTCACGGCCGGCCCCGGCTCAGTGAGTCTCGCCGCGTCGCTGCGGGGAGAGCGCGTGCACGCCTTCGTCAGGGACGTGAACGAGAGGGTCGGGGCCGCCACCGGCGGCGCCGATCTCGCGCTCCTCCTGCCGGTCACGCTCATCGCCCTCGGCGTGCAGGGCTTCTTCTTCGCGGAGAAGCTGCGCTTCCCTCAGTGGTACGATCTGCTCTGGTTCGGCCTCGGCACGTTCATGATGTTCAACGTGACGGCGGCTAGAGCTCCCGCGGCGGCCGATCGAGATGGCGGATCGAGCGTCCTTTGACCATGAAGATCACCATCTCGGCGATGTTCGTGGCGTGATCGCCGACCCGCTCCAGGTACTTCGAGACGAAGAGCAGGCGCATGGCGCGACTCACCGTCCGTGGGTCCTCCGCCATGAACTCGACGAGCTCGCGGAAGAGCTGGCCGTGCAGCTGGTCGATCGTGTCGTCCGCGTTGCAGACGGACAGCGCGAGCTTCTCGTCCTCCCGGACGAAGGCGTCGAGGCTGCGGCGCAGCATGTCGCGCGCCAGCTCGGCCATGCGCGGCAGGTCGATGGAGGGCTTGATCGGCAGCTCGCCGGCGAGCTCCGTAGCGCGCTCGGCGATGTGCTCGGCGAGGTCGCCGATGCGCTCGAGGTCGGTCGTGACCTTGAGCGCCGTGGTGATCAGCCGTAGATCGCGCGCCGCCGGCTGGTGGAGCGCGAGGAGCTTGAGCGCCAGGTCGTCGATCTCGACGTCGAGCCGGTTCACCATGTGATCGCGCTCGATCGTCGCGCGGGCCAGTGTCTGGTCGCGGGCGGTGAGGGCGCGCATCGCCTGTGCGATCTGATCTTCGACCAGGCCCCCCATCTCGAGGACGCTCGCGCGGAGCTTCTCGAGCTGCAGCTCGTACGTGCGATCGGTGTGGATCGGCATCAGCCGAAGCGGCCCGTCACGTAGTCCTCGGTCTCCTGCCGGCCGGGGTTGGTGAAGATCTGCTCGGTCGGCCCGACCTCGATCAGGCGGCCGAGGTAGAAGTACGCGGTTTCATCCGAGACCCGCGCCGCCTGCTGCATGTTGTGGGTCACGATCACGATCGTGTACTGCGTTTTGAGCTCGTGGATCAACTCCTCGATCTTCGCGGTGGCGATCGGGTCGAGGGCGGACGCCGGCTCGTCCATCAGCAGCACGTCCGGCTCGACCGCGAGGGCGCGCGCGATGCAGAGCCGCTGCTGCTGGCCTCCGGAGAGGTCGAGCGCCGACCGGTCCAGCCGGTCCTTGATCTCGTCCCAGAGCGCGGCCTGCCTGAGGCTCCGCTCGACGATCTCGCAGAGCGCGACGCGGTCGCGCACGCCGTGCACCCGCGGGCCGAACGCCACGTTGTCGAAGATCGACTTCGGGAAGGGGTTGGACTTCTGGAAGACCATGCCCACGCGGCGGCGCAGCTCGACCGGGTCGACGGTCGGGTCGTGAATCGACACGCCGTCGATGAGCACGCGTCCCTCGATGCGCACGCCGCGAATGTGGTCGTTCATCCGGTTGAGGCAGCGGAGGAACGTCGACTTGCCGCAGCCCGAAGGGCCGATCAGCGCCGTCACCCGGCGCTCGCCGATGTCCAGCGAGACGCGGTCGAGGGCGAGCGTGCTGCCGTAGCGGACCGTGAGGTCACGGACGAGGATCTTGGCGGACGTCGATGCGTCGGAGGCGAGAGAGGAGGCCGTTTCCATGTGGGGTCTCAGGCTTGCGCCGCGCTCCGGCCCCCGAAGGCCAGGCGGGCGACGACGTTGGCGCCGAGGACGAGCACGAGCAGCACGAGCGCGGCGGCCCATGCCTGGCGGTGCCAGTCCTCGTACGGTGAGATCGCATAGGTGAAGATCATGACGGGCAGCGAGGCCGTCGGCTGCAGCCAGCCCGGGCTCCAGAAGCGATTGCTGAGCGCCGTGAAGAGCAGCGGCGCCGTCTCGCCCGCGACCCGGGCGAGGGAGAGGAGCAGCCCGGTCAGGATGCCGCGCATCCCGGCAGGGATCACCACGCGCACGATCGTCACCCAGTGCGGCGCGCCGAGCGCGAGCGACGCGTCCCGCAGCGAGTCCGGCACCAGGCGCAGGAACTCCTCGGTGGTGCGGAGCGCGACCGGGATCATGAGAAGCCCGAGCGCGAAGCCTCCCGCGAGGGTCGAGAAGTGGCCGAGCGGCACCACGAGGAGGCCGTAGACCGTGATACCGATCACGATCGACGGAACGCCGTTCAGGACGTCGGCCGCATAGCGAACCACGAACGCGACCGGACCGCCCTCGTATTCCGCCAGATAGACGCCGCCGAGGAACCCGATCGGGACGCCGACCGCCGCCGCGACGAGCAGGAGCTTCGCGCTGCCGACGAGGGCGTTCGCCATGCCGCCGCCGGCCTCGCCGACCGGCGTCGGCAACCGGGTGAAGAAGTCCAGCGACAGGGCTCCCGCTCCCTGCCAGACGAGATAGCCGAGCAGAAAGAGCAGCACACCGAGCGCGCTCGCCGTGGCCGCCACCGTGGCGCCGAACATGATCCGCTCCACGCGCCGTCGCCGGGCATAGCGGCCGTTCGTCGACCTCGTCCCCGTCACGCGCGTGCCCTCTCCGGGCCGCGCATCCCGAGGATCAACAGGCGGGCGACGGCGTTCACCACGAGCGTGATGCCGAAGAGCACCAGGCCGACCTCGACCAGCGCCGCCAGGTGAACGTCGGAGACCGCCTCCGCGAACTCGTTCGCCAGGACGGCCGCCATGGTGTGAGCGGGCGCGAAGAGCGAGGCCACGATGTCGGGCCGGTTCCCGATCACCATGGTCACGGCCATCGTCTCCCCGAGGGCGCGGGCGAGCGCGAGGAAGGTGGCGCCCAGGATACCCGAGCGCGCATAGGGCAGGACGACCTGCCGCACCGTCTCCCAGCGCGTCGCGCCGAGCGCCAGGGCACCGTCGCGCTGGGCCTGCGGCACCGCGAGCAGCACCTCGCGGCCGATGGCGATGATGTAGGGCACGATCATCACGGCGAGCAGCACGCCGGCCGTGAGCAGCCCGACCCCGTAGACCGGGCCGGCAAAGAGCGGCACCCCGCCGAGGAGGTGC
>VBLD01000172.1:0-10368 GCA_005879205.1 Deltaproteobacteria bacterium | reverse complement strand
GAGGGGCACCAGCACGAAGACGCCGACCAGACCGTAGACGACGCTCGGCACCGCCACGAGCAGCTCGAGCAGGAACGTGAGCGCGTCGCCGATGCGGCGGGGCAGAAGCTCGGCGAGGCAGATGGCGGCCCCCAGACCCAGCGGAACGGCGATCATGAGAGCGATCGCCGTGGTCGCGAGCGTGCCGTAGATGAAGGGCAGCGCGCCGAAATTCGAGAAGACGGGATCCCAGACGCCCGTCCAGAGAAAGCTCCATCCGAAGGCGTGCCGGGCCGGTGCCGAGCGTACGAACAGCTCGATCGCGATCGCCCCCGTGATCACCAGGACGGAGAGCGCGAAGGTGAGCGCCATGAGCCGGAAGGCCGTGTCGGCCATGCGCCAGCGGGCGGCGGGCCGCCGCGACGGGGTGCGCGGCACCGCGGCCTCCGGCGTGACGGAGGTCCGGGGCTGCGCGCGGGGTACCGCCGGCCGCACGCCGGGCAGGCGCGGCAGGATCAGAGGGCGCTCCCGGACGTGGGCCACGGACCCGATGGGCTCCCCTCTCATGTCGCTCCGACCGAAATCCGCTCGAGCGCCTGGCGCTCGAGCCCGATCACCGCCTCGGGCAGCGGCGCGTACTGGAGGGCCGGGGCGAGCTTCTGGCCGTCGGCCAGCATCCACGTGAGGAACTCCTTCATCGCTCGTCCCTTGTCGGCGTCCTTGATCCGCGTCGGCACGAGGAGCCAGGTGAAGCTCGCGATCGGATACGCCTCGGCAGCCCCGGCGTCGGTGATCGAGACGCGGAAGTCGGGAGGCATGTTGCTCGCCGCGCTCGCCGCCGCGGCCGTGATACTGTCCAGGCTCGCCGCGACGAAGCGCCCGCCGCGGTTCTTCACCGCGCCCACGGGAAGCTTGTTCTGCACGGCGTAGACGAGCTCGACGTAGCCGAGCGCGTTCGGGGTCTGCTTGACCAGACCGGTCACGCCCTCGTTGCCCTTGCCGCCGAGACCGACCGGCCAGTTGACGGCCGTGCCCTTGCCCACCGACCGTGCCCACTCCGGGCTCACCTTCGTGAGATAGTCGGTGAACACGTAGGTGGTGCCGCTGCCGTCGGAGCGGTGCACCGGCACGATCGCCTCGGCGGGCAGCGTCACGCCCGGGTTTGCCTCCGCGATGGCGGAATCGTCCCAGCGCGTGATCTTGCCGAGGAAGATGCCGGCCATGATCTCGGGGGTGAAGCGGAGCGACTCGATGCCCTTCAGGTTGAACGTCGGTACCACGGCGCCGAGGACCGTCGGCAGGTGGAGGATCGGCACCTTGGTCGCCGCGAGCTGCTCGTCGGTCATCGGCCCATCGGAGGCGCCGAAATCGACGGTGCCGTCGGTCACCTGCCGGATGCCGCCGCCGCTGCCGATCGACTGATAGTTGATCTGCACCTCGGGATTACGCTTGTGGAACTCGTCGAACCACTTCGAGTAGATCGGATAGGGGAACGTGGCCCCCGCACCGTTGACCAGGACGGCGGCACGGCCGGCCCCGGCGATGGCGAGCGCCAGTCCGAGCGCAGCGGGCAGCTTGAGCCTCCACCTTCTCATGCGTCTCCTCCTCTGGTTGTGCAGGGGACTGCCATAGCTTACCAGCCGCCCGGTTAAGAACCCGTGACGAACACGTGAAGAGACGCCCCGTTGGGCCTTTTCGTGACCGGACGATTACGTGACGACGAAGAATTCGTGAATCCGCGCCCCTGGGCCGCGCGTTCGCTCGACAGACCCGCATGGGTCTTTCATCAGACAATGCACGAGCGATCTCGAAGCGCGCGCTTTCATTCGAGGGGGAATTCATGCATACCCGCAAACAACCCGAGGCATGGATGACGAGGGGCTTGCGAGGGGTTGGGGCACCCCGTCGTGACCTGGCGTGGCCGACCCGTCGACGGGGGACGGCCGCACGCGCAACGTCCGCTGCGGCTGACGCGCACGCGCCGCAGGCGCGCGATGCTCGAGGAGAAAGCATGACCATCTGGAACTCCGACACCGAACAGCGTGCTTCCCAGACGGCGCCGGCAGGAACGGCCCGGGGAGCGGGGAAACGACGAGCGCGGGCCACCGGCTGCATGCTCCTGGTCTGGCTCGCGACGGCAGGACTGCCCGGTCGCGCGAATGCCGAGACGGCGGAGCAACGCATCCGCCGGCTCGAAGAGTCCCTGCGCCGCACCCAGGAGGAGCTCAACGCGCTGAAGGACGAGGTGAAGCAGCAGAGGGCGATCGGCCAGGCGGCTTCCAAGCAGGTCGAGCAGGCGACCGAGACGGCCGAAGCGGCGAAGGCCGCCACGGCCGAGGCGACCAAGAAGACCGCGAGCCTGCCCGACTGGGCCAGCCGCACGACGGTCTTCGGCGACGTCCGCTTCCGCCACGAGGGATTCTACCACCAGCCGCACCTGCACGACGCGGACACCACGGCTCGTAACCGCGAGCGCATCCGTGCCCGGCTCGGTGTCCGCTTCGCGTTCAGCGACGAGCTGTCGGCCACCATCCGTGGCGCCAGCGGCAACATCAACGACCCGATCTCGACCAACGAGAACCTCACCGGCAACTTCAACCGCAAGAACTTCAACCTCGACTGGGGCTTCCTCACCTTCGCGCCCGGGAAGAGCTTCGACATCCGGCCGGGCGTGGCGAGCTTCACGTTCGGGAAGTTCCCGAACCCGATCTTCCGCACCGACGAGCTCTTCTTCGACGAGGACCTGTCGCCCGAGGGCTTCGCGCAGACCTTCCAGCTGCTCGAGAAGCCGGTCGGCAGCCTCGATCAGGTGAAGGTCCATGTCCTCGAGTGGACGTTCAACGAGATCGCGAACAAGGAGGACGGGTGGATGTTCGGGGGCCAGGTGAACCCGACCCTGCACCTCGGCACGGTGGGACTCGAGGCGGGCGTCGGCCAGTACTGGTGGCTCAACCCGGACCAGATCGCGCAGGCACAGAGCAGGAACACGACCGCGTTCACGGCGTCGGGCGCACCGGTCGCAAACGGCAGCTTCAACTCGACGATCGCGGGCTCGAACTCGAACCTGCTGGTGATCAAGAACATCCAGCCACCGACGATCAAAGGCCGCACCAAGCCCGCCGCCTTCCAGGCGATCACGGGCTACCAGAGCGGCTTCAATCAATCGAACGCCCTGCTCGCCGCGACGGTGCCGAACGCGGTCGGGGCCCAGCCGCTCCGTCTCTGGCTCGACTACGTCTACAACTGGCTGGCGGCCACCGACGACGCCCACGCATGGCTGGCGGGGGTCCGGCTCGGCCAGACGAAGGTCAAGGGCGACTGGTCGCTGGTGGGCTACTACGAGCACCTCGGGCAGGAGGCCGCGATCTCGGCCTTCACGGCAAGCGACTTCGGCCCGAATGGCGGGACGAACCAGGAGGGGCCCGGCATCGGCATCGAATACCAGCTCCTGAACCCGCTCACGATCAGCGCCCGCAGCACCTTCACGAACTTCATCAACCGGCCGGCGGGAATGACCAATTCGACGCTGTCGCGCGTGCAGCTCGACGCGCTGGTGAAGTTCTAAGGAGACGGGGCAATGCTTCGACTATCGAAGGGACTGGCAGCCGGGATGATCGCAGGCGCCGTGCTGCTCACGGGCAGCGAGCGGGCAGCCATCGCGCAGACCACGACGACCACGAGCACCACCAGCACGACGACGACGCTGCAGCCGCACAAGTTCAGCGCCGCCACCGCCGCCTGCATCCGTCAGGCGAGGCAAAACGCGGGCTGCCGTAGCACTCCCGCCAGCTGCTCGGCCGACTTCCAGACCGCCTTCGCCAAGTGCTTCGCCGGCACGGCGGGCGCGACCTGCGTGACGAAGTGCATCGCGAGAGAATCGACCTGCCTGACTGCAGCGCCGACAACCAAGAAGACCTGCCGCCAGAACTGCGTGAAGACACACAGAGCGGACGTGCGCGCGTGCCGGCGGATAGCCGATGGCGACACCTTCTGGGCTGCGGGGGATGCCGCCTGCCTGGCGACCGCCGACGGGAATTTCAGCCTGTGCCGGTTCGTGTGCACCGAGGCAGAGCTCGATTGCCGCACCAACTTCCAGTTCTGCATCGCGGATTGCCCCAATCAGTAGCGGTCGATGAGCATGGAGCGAAGCCTCCCACGTGAACGTGGAAGAGGCTTCGCTCCGCGTTCTTGCCAGCGTGTCCAGAACGTTGCACTGAACGTCGACATGCGGGTCTTCGCCGGCGTCGTGCTCGTCGCTCTCCTCGCATCCTCCAGTTGTCGCCTGGCGTCACGCCCGACCGTGCCGATCGACACCGGCGTCAACTTCGCCGCCCACCGCGAGCACGCTCGGATCGTGCTCGACCGCCTGCCGGACGGGGCCGGCGGCCTGGTCGAGCCCCCGGGATGGTTTCGCTGGGGCGGCGCCCCCACGTTCGTCCTCACGCGGGACGGGCAGACCGTCGCCGGCCTCTGGCTGACCGCGCCCGCCACCGTCCGGGTCCGTGGTGGCCGCTCTCCGATGTCCCCCATCGTGACGGACGTCGACCCGAGCTGGGACGACAACGCAATCTCGCTGACCCTGCGCCCCGCGGGCGGCGCCTTACTGCGGACCAGCACCTTCGAGCGCACGGTGACGGGCGGCGGCCCGCCGGTGCTGTCACGGATCGCCCAGACGAGCGGCGAGGTCGGGTGGCTCCGGGTCAAGATCAGCCCGTACCAGGAATCGGCCCGCATCTACGACGGCGTCCTGCCGGGCGACGTCGCGCCCGGCACGGCGGCGGCGATTGCGGTCGCTCTCTGCAGCGAGATCGACTGGATCGAGAACCACACCCTCGACGTCAACCGCGGCACGGGGACCAGCGGCCCGCTCCAGCAGTCCGTGCCGATGGGGCGCTGAGCCGCCGACGGTGCTACCGGCCTCGCGCCGGGCGGACGAGCACGCGGTCCCCCGCCCGGGCGAGCAGCTCGTACGGCCCGGGGACGATCGCCGCCTCGTCGGCCGGTCCCGGCACATCGTCCGAGACGAGCACGGCCTTCCCGCCCCGCCAGGCGCGCTCGAGCTCGGTCCGGGGCACGAAGAGCCGCTCGGTGCGGCCGGCCAGGAAGGTGGGCGGCGACCAGCCCGGCGGCGCGAGCAGCGCGACGTAGCGGCCGGTGTAGTAGTCCAGTCCGCCGCAGAGCTGATACTCGTCCGAGGCGCGAAAGAAGACCGGGGTGCCGTCGGGCGCGTCGTCGATCGCACGCGCGAACGGCCGCCACGAAAAGAGCGGCTCGACCCGCTCGCGGGCGATCTCGACGAACCCGAAGAGCACGGCTGCCGTCGCAACCCCGACGACCATCGCCGGGCGGGCGCGTCGCGTGGCGACCAGCAGCGCGAAGGTGCCGAGCCCTGCCGCCGAGGTGAGCGCCGCCGGCTTCACCAGCCGGTCCAGCCCATACCCGGCGAGCGTCGGATCGAGCGCGTGGATGAGCGCCGCGGGCTCGCGTGCTCCGATCGCGAGCGCGAGTCCGGCGACGGCGGCCGGCGGGGCAACGAGCCACAGGCGGCTCATGCGGGTGCGGCCCGCCGCGGTCTCGGCGACGAGGTCGCCCACCAGCAGCGCGACCGCGGGGAGCGCGGGCAGCGAGTAGTGCTCGAGCCGTCCGGTGGCGAGCGAGAAGACCACGAGCACACTCGCGATCCAGGCCAGCACCAGGCGGTGTTCGGCCCGGCGGTCGGGCGCCTGCCTGACGTGGATCAGCGCGGCGGGGAGGAGAAGGCCCCACGGCAGCGTCCGCACGAAGAACATCGCCCAGAAGAAGGCCAGCGAGTCGGGAATCGAGTCGCGCGGCAGCTTGGCGTCGAAGAACGCGAGGAGGTGCTGGTTCACGACGTAGTCCCAGAGAAATCCTGGATTGCGCAGCGCTGCGGCAAGGTGCCACGGGAGCACCACCGCGGCGACGACGGCGATGCCGAGCGGCGCTCGCAGCGCCCGCAAACGGGCGCCGACCGTCCGCGGCCCGAGCTCCCCGCCGACCATCTCGGCGAGGCCGATCGCCGCACCCGGCAGCACGAGGGCCAGAAGCCCCTTGTCGAGCATGCCGAGGCCGACCGCCGCCCACAGGCCGACCGCCGCCGCGGTGCGACCGTGACGGCGGAGACGCACGTAGCCCCAGAGCGCGCCGGTGACCGCCAGGACGAGGAGCATGTCGGTCCGGAGCAACCGCGCCTCGAGCAGGAAGCCGAACGTCGTGGCCAGCACGGCAGCGGCCGCCAGTCCGGCGCCCTCGCCGAAGAGCTCCGCCCCGAGCGCACCGGTGATCGTCACCGTGCCGAGCGCGGCGAGCGTCGAGCCGATGCGGGCGAACTCCGTGGGACCGGCGAGCGACATGATGCCGGCCGCGAGCCAGTAGGCGAGCGGCGGCTTGGTGAGAAACGGCTCGCCGTTCATGCGCGGGGTGACCCAGTCGCCGGTCAGCACCATCTCGCGGGCCGGCTCGGCGTACATGCCCTCGGTGTCCGAGAATCCCGGCCGCCCCAGTCGCCAGGCGAACAGCGGCACCGCGAGGGCGACGACGAGGAGGAGCTTCCGGCTCATGTGCCGTAGTAGTTCCCGGCCCACAGCTCGAACATGAGGAGGGTCCAGAGCTCCTTGCGGTGATACGCGACGCCGCGCAGGTGGCGGTCGAGCAGAGCCGAGACGTAGGCGGCGTCGAACAGCCCTTGCCGCCGGATGCGGCCGGGCTCGAGCAGCTCGACGGCGAGCTCGCGCAGCGGACCGCGCAGCCAGGTGCCGGTCGGGACGCCGAACCCGTGCTTCCGCCGCCGGCTGACGCGGCCCGGGAGCAGCGTGCGGGCGGCGCGGCGGAGGAGCGGCTTCGTCCGCCAGAGACCGCGGCGAAGCGCGGCGGGCAGGCGGAGCGCGTACTCGGCGACGCCGAGGTCGAGGAACGGCGCCCGGACCTCGAGCGCGACGGACATGGAAGCCCGATCCGTCTGCACGAGGTTGTCGTCCGCCAGATAGAAGAGGACGTCGAGGGCGGTGGCGACGTCGCTCACGGTCTCCGGCCTCCACGCGGTCACTGCCTCGCGGGCGGCGGTGTACGGGTCCGCGCGCAGGACCTCGCGCTGGACCTCGGGCGCCAAGAGACGCGTCTGCGCCTCGGGCGGGAAGCTGCCCATCCAGCGCAGATGGCGCTCGACGGACGGCCTGGCGGCGTCGCGCAGGAAGCGGCGGGCGGCGAAGTCGAAGCTCAGGTAGCGGTGCGAGGTCGGCAGTCGCTCCGCGGCGAAGACGATGGCGCGGCGCACCGTGGCGGGGAGACGGCGATAGGCTTCGGCGGCCCGGTGCGCCGTCTGCGTCGGGTAGCCACAGAAGAGCTCGTCGCCCCCGTCGCCGGAGAGGGCCACCGTCACGTGTTCTCGCGCCAGGCGAGACAGCAGGAGCGCCGGCAGGCTGCTCGCGTCCGCAAACGGCTCATCGAGAATGCACGCCACCTCGGAGAGCAACCTGCGAGCATCGGCACCGCGGACGAGGGTCTCGTGATGCTCCGCCCCGAAGGCCCGGGCGACCGCCGCCGCATGGTGCCGCTCGTCGTAGGTCGGCTCCTCGAAGCCGATCGCGAAGGTCTTGACGGGCTTCGAGGAGATCTCGGTGGCGAGCGCGGTGACCAGGCTCGAGTCGATGCCGCCGGAGAGCAGGCAGCCCCACGAGACGTCGCACAGGATGCGGGAGGCGACCGAGCGGCGGAGCCGCGCCACCACCTCGTCCGCCGCCTCGGGCGCCGAAGGCGCCTGCCGGCTGGGCCGGGGCGGTGACCAGTAGCGATCGATCGCGTGCGTGCCGTCCGCCCCGACGGTCATGTAATGGGCGGGCTCGAGCTTCCGGATGGCGCGGAAGATGGCCTGCGGCGCCGGCACGTATTCGTGCGCGAGGTACTGGGTGAGCGCGTGCCAATCGAGGTCGCGGGGAACGTCGGGGTGGACGAGCAACGCCTTCAGCTCGGAAGCGAGGAGAAACGTCCGCGGGAGCTGCGCGTAGTAGAGCGGCTTCTCCCCGAAACGATCGCGGGCGAGCAGGAGACGGCGACGCCTTCCGTCCCAGAGCGCGAAGGCGAACATGCCTTCCAGACGTTCGAGGGATGCGGGTCCGTCGTCCTCGTAGGCGTGGAGGATGACCTCGGTGTCGGTGCGGCTCGCGAACCGGTGGCCGCGCGCCAGCAGAGCAGCGCGCAGCTCGCTCGCGTTGTAGACCTCCCCGTTCGCCACCAGGCGGATGCTGCCGTCCTCGCTGACCAGCGGCTGCTGTCCGGTCTCCAGGTCGACGACCCGCAACCGCTGCGCCGCGAGCCCGACCGGCCCCTCGATCCAGAGCCCGCGCTCGTCGGGCCCGCGGTGGGCCACCGCTTGCGCCATGCGATCGAGCACTTCACGGCTCACCGGGCCCGATCCACCGACGTCGAGCACCGCCACGATTCCACACATACGGAGACCTCATGAGCGGGGCTGCGCTCGACGGCGGCTCTATTACAGGAGGGCAGCGAGAGCAAACCGCGTCGTGGCTCGCATGGGACTCGGACGGCCGAAGGGATGCAATCGGGCACCGAACGGTTCGGCGGGCCGTTGACACCCCGAAGCCGCCCCGGTTAAAGCCGGGCCATCCGCGTGATGCGCCGTCTCGTCCCCGCCGTTCTCGGCGCGCTCGCCATGGCCGCCATCGCCTCGGCAAGGTCGGCACCCGTGTCGCTCCGCGAGGTCCGCCAGAGCCTCTTCGGGGCCTGCTTCCCGACCGAGCGCGACGGCTGGATGGTCGGCGAGCTCGGCCGCATCTTCCACACCAGCGACGGCGGCATCACCTGGGAGCGGCAGGACGCGGGGACCAAGCGGCCCTTCCTTGCCATCGCCTGTCTCGATGCCAGGACGGCATGGATCGCTGGCAAGGAAGGCATCGTCTACGGAACGACCGACGGCGGCGCCAGCTGGACCCAGGCGAACACCGGCTCGACGCGCCACATCTTCGGGCTCGCCTTCGCCAACCCCGCGCGCGGGCACGCCGTCGGCGACTACGGCACGATGATCCACACCGAGGACGCCGGCCAGCACTGGACGGTGTCGCAAGTGCCGCCCGACGTCGTGCTGCCCGAGAGCGCGCTCGACACCGGCGTGGACCCGGGCGACGTGAACCTCTACGCTGTCTCGTACGGCGACCCGGACCACCTCCGGGTGGCGGGCGAATTCGGGACCATCATGGCAAGCGACGACGGCGGCCGCACGTTCCACCAGCAGCACGCGCCGGTCGAGAGCACGCTGTTCGGCATCCACTTCGCCGACGCCCGCCGGGGCTGGGCGGTGGGCATCGACGCCGTCATCCTCCACACCGAGGACGGCGGCGCCAGCTGGCAGATGCAGACCCCGCCCGTGCGCCAGCAGAGCTTCTACGACGTGTTCGTGCAGGGGCAGAACGGGTGGATCGTCGGCAGCGCGGGCACGGTGCTCAAGAGCACGGATGGCGGCGTCACCTGGGCGGCCGAGCCGCTGCCGATCGAGCTCGCCGCCAACTGGATCCGCTCCGTGTGGATCGCGCCCGGCGGCCATGGCTTCGCGGTCGGCGCCGAGGGCCTCGTCTTCCGCATCGACGGCACCGAGCTCCGGCGCCTCGAGGGCACGGGACCGACGAGGGCCCTATGATCCCCAAGCGCTGGATCGAGGCCTATCTCCGCTTCCTCTTGCGGAACCGGCTCGCCGTAGCGGTGGTGGTCGCCGTCATGACCGTCTTCTTCGCCGCCGAGCTCCGCTACATCAAGGTGGTGCCGCAGTTCCTCGACTTCTACCCCGGCCCGAGCCAGGTGCGCCTCTTCGGCCACGAGTACACGTGGCGGAAGGGGCACCCCTACATCAACATCTACAACACGTTCCGCCGGATGTTCGGGAGCGCGAACATCCTGACCGTCATCCTCGAGGTCAAGCACGGCGACGTCTACAACCCGACGACGCTCCAGAAGCTCGACGTGATCACCAAGCGCATCGTCGAGACCAAAGGCGTCGTCCCCTACCAGGTGCTGTCGATCGCGCACCCGTAGATGAAGAGCATCACGACCTACGGCGGCGCGATCCAGATCCGCGAGGTCTTCTACCCCGGCGTGCCGCAGACGCAGGACGACGCCAACCGGGTCAAGTTCGCGGTCTACTCGACGAAGGGCATCCGGGGTCTCTACGTCTCGCAGGACGACACGGCGGTCCTCGTGCACGCCGGCTTCTGGGAGGAGGAGCTCGACTTCCGCTACCTCTACGACCGCATGATGGAGCTCCAGCGCGAGGTCGAGGACGACAACCACACGGTCTACATCACCGGCTTCCCCTGGCTCTACACGACGATCCAGCGCTACGTGCCGCAGGTCTCCCAGGTCTTC
>VBLD01000171.1 GCA_005879205.1 Deltaproteobacteria bacterium | reverse complement strand
CTGGCTCCTCCGACTGCGCGACGCTTCGTCGATGCGCGAAGCACGCGCCCGGCCGGCGACGTCCGTGCGCGGCGTCCCGGCTCGATCTCCGCGCCCCACGCGCGCTTCGTAGCCGTACGTACGGTGCTTGCCACCGCCGGGCGGCGAAGCGTAGCCTCGCCCGCATGTCAGCCGAAGAGAATCAGGGCGGGTTCCGCGAGATCCTGCTCGACGCGCGCGACGGCGTCGCGATGATCACCCTCAACCGCCCCGAGCGGCTGAACGCCTACACGCCCACCATGGGGCGCGAGCTGCACGAGGCGTTCGCCGCCTGCGACGCCGACGACGCGGTGCGGGCGATCGTCGTGACGGGTGCCGGCCGGGGCTTCTGCGCGGGCGCCGATCTGGCCCGCGGCGGAGGGTCCTTCGATCGGACGGCGGAGGCCGACTACGAGCGCGGCGGCGCGCCGGCGGACCGGCCCTGGCAGAAGCCGCGCCGCGCGGTGGCGGCCTGGGACGTCCGCAAGCCGATCATCGCGGCGATCAACGGTGCCGCCGTGGGCGTCGGGGCGACGCTTCCCATGCAGTGGGACATCCGGATCGCCGCCGAGAGCGCGAGGATCGGCTTCGTCTTCGTCCGGCGCGGCGTCGTGCCGGAGGCGCTCAGCACCTGGACGCTACCGCGCCTCGTCGGCATGGCGCGCGCCGCGGAGCTCCTCCTGACCGGACGCATCCTCTCGGCGCGCGAGGCGCTCGAGTGGGGCCTGGTGAGCCGGGTCGTCCCCGACGCCGAGTTCGTGCCCACGGCGCGCGCGCTCGCCGCGGAGATCGCGCGGGAGACCGCGCCCGTCTCGGTGGCGATCACCAAGTGGATGCTCTGGCACATGCAGACGGAGCTCGACCTCGGGCAGGCCGACGACCTCGACGCGCGGGCCTTCTGGTGGACGGGTACGCAACCCGACGCCCGCGAGGGCGTGCGCGCCTTCCTCGAGCGTCGGGAGCCGCGCTGGTCGATGCGGCCGAGCGCCGAGATGCCGGACTTCCTGCCGCCTCCAGGGCGGCGGCGCTGAGCGAGAGCGGCCTAGACGTCCTTCGGGACCACGGGCGTCCCGTTCACCCGCCGCAGCGCGACCTCGTGCACCACGCGACGGAGACCGCGGTCGTTCTCGATCTCGACGAACCGGCCCTTCCGCCCGATGACGGTGAAGATACCCGGCATGTCGAGGCCGATCACGCGGTCGCCCACCTGGATCGCGCCCTCCTCGGCCATTTGGCGCGTGGAGCTTGCCGAGCCGCGCGGAGGATTGCAAGGCGTTGCCTCGCCCCGGACCGCCCCGCACAATGCCACCGATGGTCACGCGGGCGTACCGCTTCGCCGCGCAGGCGTCGCTCGTCGCGCGGGTGTACGGCGGCTACAAGCTCATCCAGGCGGTCGGCCGCCTCGGTCTCCCCGGCATCGACGGTCGCTACGCCCGCCATCACCGCCGCAGCGCCGAGGCCACCTACCGGCTCGCCACGCGCCTCGAGGGCTTGCCGATCAAAGTCTGCCAGTTCCTCGGCTCGCGCGCCGACATCCTGCCGACGGAGTACGTGGAGGTCCTCTCCCGGCTCCAGGACCGCGTGCCGCCGCGTCCGCTGGCCAAGCTCCGTCCGTACCTCGAGCGCGAATTCGGCGGACCGCTCGACGAGGTGTTCGCGATGCTCGAGCCGGTGCCGATCGCCTCGGCGTCGCTGGCGCAGGTCCATCGCGGCCGGCTGCGCGACGGCCGCGAGGTGGCGGTCAAGATCCAGTATCCCGATATCGGCGACCTGGTGGCGATCGACCTCGAGAACTTCGCCATCCTCGTCGGCCTGCTCGCGCGCCTCGAGCCCGAGTTCGACTTCCGCGTCGTCCTCGACGAGGTTCGCAAGTACGTCCCCCTGGAGCTCGACTTCGTCCACGAGGCCGACAACGCCGAGCGCATGGCCGAGCACCTCGCCGCGCGGCCCGACGTCCTCGTGCCGGCCGTCGTGCGCGAGCGCAGCACCCGGCGCGTCCTGGTGATGGACTACGCGCCGGGGGTACGCGTGACGGACGTCGCCGGCCTCCGCGCGCTCGGGCTCGACCCGCCGGACGTGGCCCGCCGGCTCCTCGAGCTGTTCTGCGAGCAGCTGCTCGTGCACGGCTTCTTCCACGCCGACCCGCACCCCGGCAACATCCTCGTCCAGCCCGGCGGACGCTTCGTGCTCCTCGACTTCGGGCTGGCGAAGGATCTGCCCCCGGGCTTCCGGGAGGGGATCGTGCGTCTCGTCGCGGCGATCGTCACCGGCGACGCCCCGGCCGTCGCCGCGGCGTTCCGCGCGCTCGGCTTTCGGACGCGCGACGCGGGCGACGACAGTCTCGCCTGGCTCGGCGAGGCGTTCCTCGGCTGGGCGATCAGGAACGGGCGCGCCTACGCCGACCCCGAGATGATCGCCCGGTTCGGCGCCGAGATGCCCCGGCGGTTCGGCACCAACCCGCTGGTCGAGATTCCCGCCGACGTGCTCCTCGTCGGACGCGTCATGGGAATCCTCTCGGGCATCGGCAAGCAGCTCGGGTCGGAGGCGGACGTCGGCGCAATCCTGTTGCCCTACCTGGTCGGCGCGGCGCCCGTCTAGAATCTCAACCGACCACCGGATGCCGCGAGCGCAGCATGGCGCGGATCTGCTTCAGGAGCACGTCGGTCTCGAGGTTCACCCGCTCACCCGGCTTCAAGTCGGCGAGCGTCGTCACGGACAGCGTGTGGGGAATGAGGGCGACCGTGAACGAGCCCTGCCGGCAGGCGAACACGGTGAGGCTCACCCCGTCGACCGCGATCGCGCCCTTCTCGACCAGGTAGGGCCACAGGAGGCGCGGCGCCTGGAAGCCGTAGGCGAGCCAGTCGCCGTTGGGAGTGATCGTCTCCAGCCGGCCGACCGCATCGACGTGTCCCTGGACGATGTGGCCACCCAGCCGGTCGCCCAGCTTGAGCGCGCGCTCGAGGTTCACCCGGCGCCCGAGGGGCAACCGGCCGAGCGTCGTGCGCGCCAGGGTCTCGGGCGAGACGTCGGCGGCGAAGCGCGCACCCGCGCGACGGACGACGGTGAGACAGGCGCCGTTCACGGCGACGCTCTCGCCGACGGCGAGCCGCGCGAGGGGCCGCGTCGTCGCCAGGAGGAGACGCGCTCCGGCACCGCTCGGCTCGCGCCGCTCGAGACGGCCCGTCGCCTGGATGATGCCGGTGAACACGGCGCCTAGACGCTGGACTTCGGACGGTAGAAGAAGCGGCCGAGCCAGGAGCCCCGCTCCCGCGGGGCGAGGGCCTCGAGCTCGCCGCGGTCGAGCCACACGCCCTGGCAGGCCGGGCACTGGTCGATGTTCACGTCCTGGTACACGACGGGGGAGAGTGCCGTGCCGCAGCGCGGGCAGCCGAGGCTCTCGCCTTCTTTCTGGCGTCGCAGGCGTGCCAGCAGCTCGCGGTCGCGTTCCGCGAAGTAACGATCCTCCTCCGCCTTCTCCTTCTGGTGCAGCTTCTCCCCGAGCCGGTCCTTGTCATCCGCCATGTGCGCTCCTGGTGAACCGGGCGAACGTGCGTCGCATCTGGTCACGCAGGCGGCGCGCCCAGTGGAACTCGGTGCTGAGGACCGTGAGGCCGCCGAACACGACGGGGAGCCCAGGTCCGGGAACGCCGGGCAACGCGAGCACGACGCCGACGGCCACGAGGGCCAGGCCCACGGCCACCCGGCCGGCGCGCAAGGTGTGGCGCAGCATGCGCGTCACTCGAGCGCGGTGAAGCGGCAGCCTGGGGTGGACACCGGACCGATTCTAGCGGCGCCCGCGCGTCGCGGTCAATGCGGGCGCGGTGGTTGCGGTGCGGTTGTTGCGTTCATGCCGCCGGTGTATGCGGCGCGAGTGATCCCGCTTCGCGACACGATCCCGTCGTCCCGCGTGCCGGTGGTCAACTACACGATCATCGCGGCCAACCTGGCGGTGTTCTTGCACGAGGCGACGCTCGGCCCGCGGGCCGAGGGGTTTCTCTTCACGTACGGGCTCGTGCCGCGCGAGTTTACGCTGACCGCGGTCTTCACCAGCATGTTCGTCCATGCGGGCTGGCTCCACGTCCTCGGCAACATGCTCTACCTCTACATCTTCGGCGACAACGTCGAGGATCGGCTCGGGCACGTCCGGTATGTGCTCTTCTATCTCCTGTGTGGCGCGGCGGCCGCCGCCACCCACGCCCTCACCGCGGTGCACTCGGGGGTCCCCGTGGTCGGGGCGAGCGGTGCCATCGCGGGCGTGTCGGGAGCCTATTTCCTGTTCTTTCCGACGTCGCGTGTGGTGACGCTCGTCCCGATCTTCCTGTTCATCCAGATCGTGGAGATCCCCGCGGTCTTCTTCCTCTTGCTGTGGTTCGTCCTGCAGGTGGCCACCGGCGTCGCGACGCTCGGGGCCGGCGCGTCCGGCGGGGTCGCCGTGTGGGCGCACGTCGGCGGGTTCGTGGCGGGCATGATCCTCGGGCCGGTGCTCCGCGGGCGGCGCGAGGGTTGACAGCAGCGGAGGGATCCGGTCACCGTGGTGCCGCGTGGACACGCGCGAGAAGATACTGGGGACCGCGACGCGCCTGTTCTCCACCCAGGGCTTCGCCAACACCTCGCTCTCGCAGGTCGCCAAGGAGGCGCAGGTCTCCAAGGCCCTCATCTTCTGGCACTTCGAGAACAAGGAGAAGCTCTTCCGTACGGCGCTGCAGCGGACGCTCGAGCCGTACTTCATCAACGTCGTCGACGACCTCGAGGGTCTCTCCGAGGTCGATCAGATCAAGCGCCTGATCGACCAGTACTACGCGTTCGTCTCCGAGAACCTCTACTCGGTCAAGTTCGTCGTGAGCCTCCTCCTGCGCGACGAGAAGCATCCCGACGACCTGATCGGGCACGTGAACGAGCTGCACCGCGTGTATCGCAACCTGCTCGCCGACATCCTCGACAGCGGCCGCCAGAAGGGGGTCTTTCGCGCCAAGATGGATCCGCGCATGGACGCGGCGCTCATCATGACGGCGCTGCACGGGATCCTCGTCCAGGGGTTCATGGGCGACGCCGCCCCGGAGAGTTCGGAGCCCCTGCTCCAGCACCTGAAGGCCTCGCTCGTCGACACGCTGATCCGCTGATCCCCCGGGGCCGGGGGTTTCCGGGCGCCGCGAGGGCCGCTTGCTTGACAGCGGCGAACGCGGGTCCGATAGGGGGAGCCCGTGAGGGTGCTCCGCGCATGGCCGCTCCTGCTCGGCCTCAGCGCCACGCTCGGACCGGGCGCCGGCTATGGATTCTTTCTAGACGCCGCCCGCGACTTCGAGTTCCGGGCGCGCGCCTACACCGAGGGCGCGCTGGCAACCGAGCATTCCGAGCCGCAGACGGTGCCGAGCCGGGCGCCGTTCCAGCTCGTTTCGCACCGCACCTTCGTCAGCCCCGAGCTGGAGGGAAAGCTCGCGTCGTACCTGCCGTTCCGGCTCGACGACCTTTCCTTCCGCCTCGCGCTCTGGGGCTTCTACGACGGCATCTACGACTACGGCACGGGGCAGTACGACCGGGCCCGCCAGAGCCTGAA
>VBLD01000190.1 GCA_005879205.1 Deltaproteobacteria bacterium | reverse complement strand
AGCAGGGCGTCCGCCACGTGCTCGCGGGCCTGCACCCAGCGCACGTCGAGGTGACCGCGGCGCTTGAGGGCATGAAAGAGCTCCTCCCCCGAGACGCCTTCGAGCCGCTCCTCGCCGCCCGCGTAGATGTCGGTCAGCAGGAGCACGTCGACGTCGTCGAACGCCTCGAGGAACTCGTTGAACAGGTCACGGGTGCGCGTGTAGCGATGCGGCTGGAAGGCGGCCACGCAGCGGCGCGAGAAGCCTTCCCGCGCGGCGCGCAGCGTGGCGCGGATCTCCTCGGGATGGTGCGCGTAGTCGTCCACCACGAGCACGTCCTGCTCCTCGCCCCTCACCTCGAAGCGGCGATGGATGCCGCCGAACTCCTCGAGGGCGTGCGCCGCGATGCGGAACGGGATCTCGAGGTCGGCCGCGACGGCCAGCGCGGCGAGCGCGTTGAGGGCGTGGTGGCGGCCGGGCATGCGGAGCCGGACGGGTCCGAGCCGCCGCTCGCCGCGCCACACCTCGAACACGGTCTCGAGCCCTTCGACGCGGAGCTCGCGCGCCTGCCAGTCGGCGTCCGACGAGGTCCCGTAGGTGACGAACCGCTTGCGGATGTGCGGGACGAGGGCGCGGACCGCGACGTTGTCGAGACAGAGGACGGCCAGCCCGTAGAACGGCACGCGGTGGATGAACTGCAGGTACGCCTCGCGCACCCGGTCCATGTCCCGGTAGTAGTCGAGGTGCTCGCGGTCGATGTTGGTGACCACGGCGATGATCGGCGACAGGAGAAGAAAGGTGCCGTCGCTCTCGTCGGCCTCGGCGACCAGGAACTCTCCCTGGCCGAGGCGGGCGTTGGTGCCGAGCGTGCGCAGCTTGCCGCCCACGACGACCGTCGGGTCCCGTCCCGCCTCGCGCAGCACGGCGGCAACCAGCGACGTGGTCGTCGTCTTGCCGTGCGTGCCGGCCACCGCCACGCCGTACTTCATGCGCATGAGCTCGGCGAGCATCTCGGCGCGCGGCACGACCGGGATCTTCAGCTCGCGGGCGCGGCTCGCCTCGGGGTTCGCGAACGTGACCGCCGAGGAGATCACGAGCACGTCGATGTCGTCGGTGATGCGGGCCGCGTCGTGCGGTCCGATGTCGATCCGCGCACCCAGGCGCGCGAGGCGGCGGGTGGTCTCCCCGTCCACCAGGTCGGATCCCGAAACGTCGTAGCCGAGCGTCAGCAGCACCTCGGCGATGCCACTCATGCCGATACCGCCGATGCCGACGAAATGAACCCGCCGCTTCCGCCCGCTCACCACGCTTCCTCCGTGGCGAGATCGCCCGGACCACGCGCCCCACTCCAAGCCCACCACGAGCGATGCACTTATCGAAGCCTCGCGCTCTCTTCAAGTGGGACGGCGATAATTCTAGCTCATGAAGCGCAGGCACTCCGCCGCCACCTGCTCCGCCGCATCGGGCCGCCCGACTGCACGTGCACGCGCCGCCATCGCGGCACGCCGCGCCGGATCGTTCACCAGGTCGCGGATGGCCGCGCCGAGACGTTCACCGCTGCAATCCCGGTCGAGGATCATCTGCGCGGCTCCCGCGGCGACGAGTACCTCGGCGTTCAAGCGCTGGTGATCGTCGGCGGCGTAGGGATAGGGGACGAGGATCGCCGGCAGCCCCACGGCGGTGATCTCGGCGCAGCTCATCGCTCCCGCACGCGAGATCACGAGGTCGGCCGCCGCATAGGCGGCGGCCATGTCGGTGATGAAGGGCTCGACGCGCGTCGCCAGTCCGAGCGCCGCGTGAGCCGCGCGGACCTCTTCGACGTCCGCGCTGCCGGTCTGATGCGTGACCTCGAGGTCCCGGGCCGCCGCGCCGAGCGTCCGCAAGGCCTCGATCGTCGCGACGTTCAGCTGATGCGCGCCTCCGCTCCCGCCGAAGACGAGCAAGCCCGGGCGGGCCCGCGGGGTCCGTGTCGCGCCGCGGAGGATCTCCCGTCGGATCGGGTTCCCGGTATGCACCGCACGGCCGCGCGGGAAGAAGCGGACGGAGTCGGCGAATCCGACGCACACGCGGGCGGCGAGGCGCCCGAGGAGGCGGTTCGCGGCGCCGGGGACGACGTTCTGCTCGAGGAGGACGATGGGGATGCGCGAGAGCCGAGCCGCCAGCACGACGGCGACCGACGCGTAGCCTCCGACGCCGACCACGAGACGCGGCCGCAGCTCGCCGAGGAGGCCGCGACCGCGCACCGCGCCGCGCGCCACGGTCGCCAGCCCGGCGACGGCACGTCCCGCGCCGCCGCCGCGCAGCTGTCGTCCTGGGAGGAGGCGCAGCGGGTAGCCCGCCGCCGGCACGATGCGGGCCTCGATGCCGCTGGCCGTGCCGACGAACGTGACCTCGAAGCCCTGCTCGGCGAGGGCGTCGGCGAGGGCGAGGCCCGGGTAGAGGTGTCCCCCCGTGCCGCCGCCGGCGATGACCACGCCGCCGCGCGGCGCCGTGCCGGGTCGAGCCAGGTGTGACGCGGTGATCGTCATCCCGCCTCGCGCGCGAGCGCGAGCAACACGCCTACCTGGATGAGGGCCGCGATCATGGCCGAGCCGCCGTAGGACAGGAAGGGCAGCGCCAGGCCCTTGGTGGGCAGGCAGCCGAGGACGACACCCGCGTTCACCAGCGCCTGCAGCACGAGCGAGACGGTGACGCCGAAGGCAGCGAGGCTGGCGAAGGGGTCGGGATGGCGGAGCGCCGTCCGGAGACCGCGCGCCGCGATCACGCCGAAGAGCCCGAGGACGACCAGCGCCCCGGCCAGCCCGAGCTCCTCGCCGACCACCGAGAAGATGAAGTCGGTATGCGCCTCGGGCAGGTAGAACATCTTTTGCCGGCTCTCGCCGAGGCCGACGCCCCACAGCTGCCCCGAGCCGAAGGCGATGAACGACTGCATGAGCTGGAACCCGATGCCGCGCGGGTCGAGCGCGGGGTTCAAGAAGGCGAGGAGCCGCTTCGCCCGGTAGCCGGCTCGCGTCGCCTCGAAGAGGACGAGCGGCAGGGCCGCGAGGACGGGCACCGCGAGGTGCCGTACGCGGACGCCGCCCGCGAAGAGCATCAGGAAGAGGAGGCCGACCGCCAGCGCCGCGGTGCCGAAGTCCGGCTCGAGCAGGAGCAGCCCCGCCACCAAGCCAACCACCACGCAGTGCGGCACGACGCCGACCATGAAGTCCGCTACCCGCTCGCCCTTCTTGCTGAGCGAGCGCGCCAGGTAGAGGACCAGGGCCACCTTGGCCGCCTCGGAGGGCTGCAGGCTGAGCGGACCGACGTGGAGCCAGCGCCGCGCCCCACCCCGCACCAGGCCGATGCCCGGCACGAGGACCAGGACGAGCGCGACGACGCTCGCCGCGAGCAGCGGATAGGCCAGGCGCCGGTAGGTCTCCGAAGGGAGCCGGGAGGCGACGATGCAGGCAGCGGTGCCGAGCGCGACGGCGAAGAGGTGGCGCCGGAAGAAGTAGAGCGAGTCGCCGAGCCGCTCCTGCCCGTAGAAGTAGCTGACGTTGAAGACCATGACGATGCCGAGGCCAAGGAGCGCCGCCACCGCCGCCACCAGCCACGGATCGCCCCGCAGCCCGCCCACCACGCGCGGCCGCTGGCCCGCGAGCGGGCCGCGAAACACCGGAGCCTGGGCGACCTGCGGCACCGTCCCCGCCCCCGTCACCCGAGGCCCTCGATCGCCGCTCGGAAGGCACGGCCGCGCGCGGCGTAGTCCGCGAACATGTCGAAACTAGAGCAGGCGGGTGCGAGCAGTACGACGTCGCCGGGGCGCGCGTGCGCTGCCGCGGCCTGCACCGCGGCGTCGAGCGACGAGACGTGCTCGACCGCGACGTCCCGCCCCACCAGCGCCGCGGCGATCGCCCCACGCGCGGCACCGAAGACGAGGGCCAGCCGGACCTTTCCCGCTGCGGCCTCGGCGAGCGGCGCGTAGCTCCCGCCCTTGTCGACGCCCCCGGCCAGCAGCACGACGGGGCCGGCAAACGACTCGAGGCTCTTCACCGCCGCCCCGACGTTGGTCGCCTTCGAGTCGTCGAACCATTCCACCCCGAGCCGGGTGGCAACCCGTGCCATCCGGTGCGGCAGGGGCTCGAAGCCGTCGATCGCCTCCTGGACCGACGCAGGCGGCGCGCCCGCGAGGCGCGCGAGCGTGACCGCGGCCAGGAGGTTCTCTTGGTTGTGGCGCCCGACGAGCCGGGTACGCGCGAGGCTGTACCTCTCCTCCTCCCCATCCGGGAGCCGCAGCGCGACGTAGCGGTCGCCGGCGAAGGCACCGGACGGGGCGGGGTCCGACCCGAAGGAGACGACGCGCGAGGGGAGGTGACTTGCGAGGCGCCAGACCTCGGCATCGTCGCGGTTCAAGACCGCAAAGTCGTCGGCTCCCTGGCGCGCGAAGAGGCGCGCCTTGGTCGCGGCGTAGACCTCGAAGGAGCCGTGGCGGTCGAGATGATCCGCCGTCAGGTTGATCAGGCAGCCGATCGGGGGGCGGAACTGCTCCACCCACTCGAGCTGGAAGCTCGACACCTCGGCGACCGCCACCTCGGCGTCGGACCCGACCGCGGCGACGAGGGGGGTGCCCAGGTTGCCGCCCACGAAGACCCGCCGGCCGGCGCGGGCGAGCGCGAGACCGACGAGGCTCGTCGTCGTGCTCTTGCCGTTGGTGCCCGTGATGGCGACGATCGGGCACTCGAGCAGGCCCGCCGCCACCTCGATCTCGCTCCGCACCGGGAGGTTGCGGCGGACTGCAGCCGCGAGCAGCGGCGCGTCGCGCGGCACTCCGGGGCTCGGGACGACGAGGTCGACGCCGGCGAGGAGATCGGGGCCCTCTTCGCCCAGCCGGAGCTCGACGCCCGTCCATTGACGCGTCTCGACCCCCAGCGTCCCGGCCGGGCGCCCGTCCGCCACGCGTACCCGTACCCCACGGGCGGCGAGCACCCGCGCCACCGCCTGGCCGGTGCGCTGGAAGCCCAGGACGAGCGCCTGGCGCGGGAGGGCCATCAGCGCAGCTTGAGCGTCGAGAGGGCGAGGAGCGCGCAGACGATCGACACGATCCAGAAGCGGACGATGATCTGGGGCTCGGGCCAGCCGAGCAGCTCGAAGTGATGGTGGATCGGCGCCATACGAAAGATGCGCTTGCGCCTGAGCTTGTAGGAGACGACCTGCCCGATGACCGACAGCGCCTCGACCACGAACACGCCGCCCACCAGCACCAGGACCAGCTCCTGGCGCGTGATCAGCGCCACGACGCCGAGCGCCGCGCCGAGCGCCAGCGACCCGACGTCGCCCATGAACATCTGGGCCGGGTAGGCATTGAACCAGAGGAAGCCGAGTCCTGCCGCCGCCAGTGCGCCGCAGAAGACCGCGAGCTCGCCGGCGCCCGGCACGAACGGGATCTGCAGATACTCGGCGATCTTGGCGTGGCCGGCGGTGTAGGCGAACACCGCGAAGGTGCCCCCCGCGATCATCACCGGACCGATCGCCAGCCCGTCGAGTCCGTCGGTCAGATTGACCGCGTTCGCGGCCCCGACGATGACGAGCGCCCCGAAGGGGACGTACCAGAGGCCGAGGTCCGGGTGCACGTCCTTGAAGAACGGCATGGTGAGATGCCCGCCGTGCTCCGACCAGAGGTAGACCGCCCCCGCGGCCGCGCCCGCGATGCCGAATTCGGCCGCCAGGCGTACCCGGCCCGGCAAACCGGCCGACGTTCGCCGCCGAACCTTGGCGTAGTCGTCGAGGAAGCCGATCAGGCCGTGGCCGAGCGTCACGAGTACCGCGACCCACACGTACCAGTCGTGCAGGTCGGCGAGCAGCAGGGTGGCGAGCAGCAGCGAGAAGATGATCAGCGTGCCCCCCATGGTGGGCGTCCCGGCCTTGACCGCGTGGGCGGCCGGCCCATCGGAGCGGATCGACTGGCCGATCTGGAGGCGGACCAGGCGGCGGATGAGCGTCGGCCCGAGCAGCAGCGACAGGGTGAGCGCCGTGAGACCGGCGAGCAGCGTCCGGAACGTGATGTAACGGAAGAC
>VBLD01000189.1 GCA_005879205.1 Deltaproteobacteria bacterium | reverse complement strand
CTCCTTCTCGCGGGTGGCGCCGCTGATGAGCTCGGCCGCGACGATCGGCGCCAGGACGACGAGCCCCTGGGCCAGCGCCTCCTCGAGCGCCGGAACCGGCTCGCCGGCGAAGAAGTCGATCCAGACCGAGGTGTCAACGACGACGCTCACGCGACTCGTCCAGGTCGATCGTCAGCCGAATCTTGCCTCGCAGGGCTTGCGCCTTCTCGTAGGCACGCGCCCGCCGAACGAGCCGGAGTCCCTCCACGAGGGTCTCCGTGATCCCCTTCCCGGTCACGTCCATCGCGTCCTTGAGCAGGTCTCCGGGTAGGTTCGCCGTGACGCGTCGGGCGCGTGTCATATGGTGATGCTAATGGGCGTTCATACTTGCGTCAATACGTGACCTGCGGCATGTCGTCCGCCGGGGACGCAAACAGAGAAGCACCACGCCGACCACGCCGAGAAGACTTCCGAACGCCCCGACCACGAAGCTCGCCGGGCGGTAGACGAACTCGACCGTGTGCACGCCGGGCGGCACCGACACACCGCGGAAGAGATAGTCGGTGCGGTAGACGCGCGCCGGCGTCCCGTCGACGAACGCCTTCCAGCCCGCGTCCCAGCGGTCGGTGAGGACGAGCAGCCCGCCGTGCGCCGCCCGCGTCTCGACCGCCACGCGGTTGGCCTCGTAGCGCTCGACCTCGGCGTCTCCACCGACACCGGCCGGCAGTGTCTCCCCCGCCGTCTCCTCGACGAAGGCGACGCGACGGAGGTTCGCGTCGGCCATCCGCCGGAGCAGGGCTTCCGCGTCCGGGATCACCTCGACGTCGGCGGCGACGAAGGCGCGCGGCATCGCGCCGGGATCTTCGTACAGCGAGACGCCGCCCTCGCGCCGCACGAGCTTCCAGCGACCGCCGGCGTCGGGCGGCGGTCCGTCGCCGTCCTCGACCATGAAGAAGCGGACCCCCATGAGCTCGACCAGCGGCGACGGCTGTCGTGACACGTCCAGGGGCAGGTAGCAGATCGACCACGGCACCGGTGGACCGGGGAACTGCAGGTAGCGCGCGAAGCGGGTCTCGCAGAGGGGCTCGTAGTCGGTCGCGAGCCAGATGCCGTGAATCGTGCCCGCCTTGGCGAGGTCGGAGTGAAAATAGAGGCGCGCGTCCGGGGCGAAGCGGCCCCGGATGTAGGTCCGGGCAAACCCCTGTCGCTGCCGGACCTCGCCGAAGAACGGCTCGTAGCGCGCGAAGTGGGCGCCGAGCTCGGCCGGCAGAACGCCCCGCGGCCGCTGGCCGTGGAAGAGGTCGACGACGACGAGCACGCCGAGGACGCCGACCGCGAGGACACGCACCGCAGGGCGGAGGAGAAGGACCAGCAGCACGACGCCGCCCGCGACGCAGTTCACGGCCAGGAGTCTCGCCTCGGGTACCCGGAGCCACGCCGCCGCCCCGATCAGCGAGGCGGCGGCCCCGGCGAGGAGCAGCGCCGGCCGCGCTGCGCGGCCCGTACCGGCGCGCTCGAGAACCTCGTGAAGACCCCCGCCGGCGAGCAACGCCACGGCGAAGCCGAAGACGACCAGGGCCCGGCTCGGTGCCCGGAACCAGCTGCCCGCGGGCATCCCGAACATGAGAGGGAAGAGCGGCGCGTGCGTTCCAAAGGCATAGAGCATCGCCGCGACGCCGGCCGCGGCGATGGGCAGCGCGGCGGACCGCGGCCGCCAGAGGGCGAGCCCGACCACGGCCAGCAGCAAGGGCAGCGTCCCGGCGTACGCCTGACGTCCGAGGTCGGGGCCGGGCGCGGGGCTCAACAGGTTGGCCGCGAACACCGCCGGGGAGATCGACATGACGGCCGCCCCTTCGAGGGCGAGGCTGCCCGGCGGCCGCCAAGTGCCACGCATGTACTCGGCGGCGGGCAGCACGCGCACGAGCGCCAGGAGCACGCCGAGGGCCACGGCGGCGCCGAGCAGGGCCGACGCGATGGCGACGGTGCCCGCACCGTCGCGCCGTGGCGCGGAAACGGCGCGGACGGCGACGAACGGGACGAGTGCCAGCCCCGTGAAGTAGACGAACTGGGGACTCCCCCCGAGCATCGCCGCGCCGAGCACGGCGCCGAGGAGCGCGCAGGCGATGGGCGAGCGCCGCTCGAGGACGCGGTCCGCGAGCAGGAACACGACGGGAATCCAGGCCGACGGAGCCAGGTGGTTCGGAAAGTAGACCTTGATCGCCATGCCGCCGTGGTGGGCGTAGACGAGCCCGGCGACGAGCGCCGGCCCGGGCCGCATGCCGAAATGGCGGCAGAGGAGAAACATCGAGAAGGAGGCGATCGCCAGGTGGAGGCAGATGTCGAGCGTGATCGCGCTCGCGGCATCGAGGAACAGGAACGGCAGGTAGAGTGGATAGAAGAAGCCCACCTGCGGGATGGCGAGGAACGGCGTGCCGCATCCCTCGTGCGGATTCCAGAACGGCAGACGGAAATGCCGGAGCTCGCCGAAACCGTACTCGAGCACCGGATAGTAGTACGCCTCGAGGTCGCCCGAGGTCGGATCGGTCGGGTCGCCGTGCGGGCCGAGGAGCTTCAGCACGACGTAGGCCACCGCCGTCGCGACGCACACGAGGGCCACGCCGATGTGGATTCGATGGCCTGACTTCAACCGTGTCAGCTGGCGCGCCGGTAGATCGTGTAGGGCCACGGCGTCGCCACCGGCTCGAAGTGTTCGCGTGCGTAGCGAAGGATGGGATCGTTGTCGGGGAGCATCGCGCTCAGGAGGACGAGGTACGGAGTATGCCGGCGTTCGATCGCCGCGACGGCGTCGGCGTACTGCTCCGCACTATTGTAGCGGGGCAGCAGCAGCGAGTATGGCGTGGGATTCTCCGCGGGGACCACGAGATAGAGCCACGCGTCACCCGGGTAGCTGAAGAGCGCCGGACGTGCGGGCCCGACCACGTTCCGCACGACCTCCAGCAGTGCGCGCTGTCCCGGCTTGAGACGGAGCGTTCCGATCGGCGTCGTGACCCGTTCCGGCGCGGTAGCCCAGGCACGGGCGAGGTTCTCCGAGCCCTTGATGGCAAGCGCGACAAGGAGGACTCCGACGAGCGCGACGCGTGCCCACGGCATCCGCTCGAGCAGCGCGTGAAACACACGCGCTGCCACGATGAGCAGGAAAGGCGCGATGAACGCGACGTGAATGTAATCCGGATAGTAGAGAATGGAGGCTGACATCGCCGCAGCCAGGAGGAGCAGACAGGCCCGCACGACCTCGTCGCGGCCGCAGATGCGTCGCAGGCGCCATGCGAGCGATGCGGTCTCGATGGCCAGTGCCGCCGGCAGCCAGCGCAGCAGCCATGGCCAGGTGTACGCGAGATCGGACGCCGACATCCAGAACGAGCCCGCCCAGCCGACCCTACCCTGCTTCTCCGGCCGGTAGTTCTCGAGGACCCAGGTGTAGAGCGCATAGACGACCCGTTCGACGGAGGCGCGCCATGCACAGTAGCCGAGCACGGCCAGGACGACCGCTCCCCCGGCGCCGGCCGCCCACAGCGTCTGTCGGCTCCACGACCGCCATCGCTCGCCGCGGGGGCTGAGGTACGCAAAACCTGCAAGCGCAAGCGCAAGCCAGACGGCCAGGAAAACTCCGTGGTGCTGGTGCACGCAGAGCGCGACGCCCGTGAGCACGCCCGACACCGCAGCCCGGAAGCGGACCGACCAGTCGTCCGCGAACAGCGCCGCAGCCGTTGCCAAGCACAGGCACGTCGTGAGCCAGTGCGGACTCGCCTGCCGCCACACGGACAGGCAGACGACCACGAAGACGAGGGCCGACGCGAGCGCCTCGGCGACGCCCGCAACGCGACGCACGAGCGAGAAAAGGAGCCACGCAGCGAGTCCGTTCACCGCGGCCATCGCCACGCGGGCCGCCAGGAGGGAGGGACCCGTCAACGCGAATACGCCGGCGAAGAAGTACAGGGCTCCGGGGGTGATGAACTCGAAGAAGTCGCGATAGAGCACCTGTCCCTCGAGAAGGCGCTGCGAGCCGTAGAGGTAGACGGACTCGTCGGACTGGCTCGGCTGCAACGGGAACGCCAGGAAGTAGGCGAAGGCGACGACGCCGACCGCATACGGGGCCGCGCTTCTCGCATGTCGCGATCCGGCGATCAGCAGCCGGGTCAGCTGGCGCGACGGTAGACCGTGTAGGGCCAAGGGATAGCCACGGGCTCGAAGCGTTGGCGCGCGTAGCCCAGGATCGGATCGTCGTCGTGGAGCAATCCGGTCAGAAGGACGAGGTACGGGGCGTGCCGGCGCTCGATGGCCGCAATGGCCTCGGTAAACTGCTGGGGGGTGTTGTAGCCGGGGATCAGCAGAGAATATGGCGTGGGGTTCTCGGCTGGAACGGCGAGATAGAGCCACGCGTCGGCGGGGTAGCTGAAGAGCGCCGGGCGACCAACGCCCACCGCGGTCCGTACGGCGTCGAGCAGCGTGTGCTGTGTCGCCGACAGGCGCAGCGTCCCGATCGGGCTCTCGGCGCGCTCGGGCGCGGCGGCCCAGGCACGTACGAGGTTTCCGGAACCCTTGGCAATTAGCGCGACCACCAGCATGGCTGCGAACGCGACACGCACTTCGACGCGAACGCGTTTGAGCAATCCGTGGACGACTCGCGCAACGACGATGAGCAAGAACGGCGCGACGAACGAGACGTGGATGAAATCGGGATAGTACAGGATCGAGGCGGCCATGGTGGCCGCGAGCAGGAAAAGACAACCCCGGATGGTCTCGTCTCGGCCGCGTTCGCTCCGAAGCCGCCAGGCGAGAGACGTCGCCTCGAGGGCGAGCGCCGCCGGCAGCCAGCGCAGCAGCCAGGGCCACGTGTAGACCAGGTCGCCGGCCGACAGCCAGATCGACCCTGCCCAGCCGACCTTGCCCGTTTTCGGCGGCTGATAGCTCTCGAAGACGAAGGTGTAGAGCGCGTAGACGACGCGCGCAACGGAAGCGCGCCAGGCACAGTAGCCAAGGACCGCCAGGACGATCGCACCGCCGGCGCCGGCCGCCCACGCCGTCTGACGGCTCCACGACCGCCAGCGGTCGCCTGCGGGTGCGAGGCGCGCAAGCGCCGCGAGGGCGAGCACCAGCCAGATACCGAGGAAGACCCCATGGTGCTGGTGCACGCAGGCCGTGAGGCCGGCAAGCGCCCCCGCCCCTGCCGCCCGCATCTCGGGCGACCAGCGCTCCGCGAGCACCGTCGCCGCCGTCGCCAGGCCGAGACAGGTCGAGAGCCAGTGCGGACTCGCCTGCCGCCATACGGGCAGACAGACGACCGCAAAAACGAGCCCGGCGGCCAGGGCCACGGTGTCGTCCGCGACGCGCCGCGCGAGCGAGAAGAGGAGCGACGCAGAGAGGCCGTTCAACATTGCCGTCGCCACCCGGGCGGCCAGGAGCGAAGGGCCTGTCAGCGCGAACACCCCGGCGAAGAAATACATCGCTCCGGGCGTGATGAACTCGAAGAAGTCGCGGTAGAGAACCTGCCCCTCGAGCAGGCGCTCGGAGTTGTAGAGAATCAACCCTTCGTCGGACTGGTTCGGCTGCAGGGGGAAGGCGAGGAAATAGGCGCAGACGGCGAGGCCGAGTGCGCAGGCGAGCGCGCTCGACCGAGCCGTCGATGCGACGCTCATCTCCTTCTGCTCTCCGGCTTCCGGCCGACGACGCTCCAGCTGTAGCGACGGCGGTGGTGCAAGCGGACGTCGACGAAGCCGCTCGCCGTGAGCAGCCGCTCGGCCTCCTCGCGCGAGTGATAGTGCACGTGGGTGGGATTGAGCTGGTCGTAGATGACCAGGCGGCGTTTCTCCGGCGTGAACCGCCCGACCACGTTCTCGAGATAGTCGTGCAGCGGCAGGGGCAGGACGCGACAGAGCGCCATGTAGCACACGAGCGCGAGGTCGATGCCCCGCACCATCGCCGCGAGCGCGCGATGCGGCAGGATGCGGCCCATCACGCGCAGCGCATGCACGAGCCCGCGATAGACGGCGGTTCCTTCCCTGGCGCAGAGCCAGACGAAGAACTGCCCGGAGGGCCTGAGGGCGGAGACGGGTCCGGAATGAACTGGAGGACGCCCACCGACACGATCAGGTCGAAGGGCGGGTCGCGCGGGATGTCCTCTCCCCGCCCGTGCAGGAACGTCACGCGGTCGCCGTAGCGCGCGAGGTTCCGCTGGGCGACGAAGTACCCGTCCGACGGCTCGACCGCGACCACGTGCGCCGCACCGCACTCGAGCATCATCGCGACGATCCGTCCGGCACCGCTGCCGATCTCGGCCACGCGCCGGCCCGCGAAGTCCTCGCGGGACAGTAGCGGCCCTATGACGTCGGCGAAGAGCTCGGTCGAGCCGTAGAAGCCGTCGTTGTCCCCGTAGTGGACCCACTGCTCGCCGAAGTCGTGGATGGTTCGCTCACCGACCGCGCTGGACGTCTTCATGACGGCTTGATCCCGACCGTCACGTACTGGCCGCCGATCGGCAACCAGGCGAGGGCACGCTCCGCCGCCCAGAGGCGGCGAAGCCGCGGTGGGAAGAAGAGGATGTACCGGCTGCGACAGGCTCCGGCGCCCGCCCCCGACAGCAGCCGGGTGCATTCGGCGGCCGACAGCAGCTGGGCGTTGGCGTCGATGGCCGCGCGCCCGACGAGCCAGCGGGTGAGCGGGTTCCACGGGTTGTGCTCGAAGACCGCGACGGCGCCGCCCGGCCGGACGACGCGCAGCAGCTCGCGCGCGACGGCGGGCCGCTCGGCGGGCGCGACGTGGTGGAGGACGCACGTCGCCGTGACCACATCGAACTCGGCGTCGGCGAAGGGCAGCGGCCCCGGCGGCACCGCGTGCAGAGAGGGCGGTGGACCCGCGTCCCAGCGCTCCCGGGCCTCCGCCAGCATGCCCTCCGAGACGTCACAGCCGACGAGCTCGAGCGGGGCGCCGCTCTGCCTGAGCGCGCGCAGGAACCCGGCGGCGCCGCACCCGAAGTCGAGCAGCCGGCCGGCCGGGGCCAGATTGCGGCGGAGCCAGTCGGCCTTGTGCTCGAGGAACACGTCGGCGGTCCCGCCGAACAGGCGCTTCAGCGGGTCCCCCATCCCGCCGTCGTAATCCGGGGCGAAGGCGTCGAACTCAGCCCGAGGACGCGCTTCGTGCATGGCGGTCGTCCAGGTTGACCCGTTCGCGGATCAGGAACAGCGGACGGTCCTTGGATTGCTCGTAGATGCGCCCGACGTACTCGCCCATGATGCCGAGGCACACGAGGTTCAAGCAGCCGAACGTGATGATCGACATCTGCAGCGCCATCCAGCCGCGCGGCATGGGGACGTCGTGCGTGTACTTCTGGTAGAGCGCGACCAGGGAATAGAAGAAGAACGGCACCGTGCTCAGCACGCCGGCCCAGTAGAAGAGCCGGAGCGGGAAGGTGCTGAACGAGACGACCGCCGCCACCGCCAAGCGCACCATGCGCAGCAGCGGGTACTTGGTATGTCCTGCCGCCCGCGGCGCCCGCCGGTAGCTCACGACGGCGGTCCGGAAACCGAGCCAGCCGACCATGCCGCGGACGTAGCGGTGCACCTCGCGGAGCTGGTTGAGCGCTTCCACGGCGCGGCGGCTCATGAGGCGGAAGTCGCCCGCATCGCGCGGCGCGCTGGTCTCGCCGACGCGCTGGAGGACCCGGTAGAAGAGATCGGCCGACCGGCGCTTGAACCAGCCCTCTCCTTCACGCTGTGCGCGCACGGCGTAGACGATGTCGGCCCCCCGCTGCCACGCGTCGACCAGGTCGAGGACGACCTCGGGCGGATCCTGCAGGTCGGCGTCGAGGGTCACGACCGCGTCGCCCTGCGCGAGCTGATAGCCGCAGCTGAGCGCCGCCTGGTGGCCGAAATTCCGGGACAGCGACACGGCCCGGACGCGCGGATCGCGCTCCGCGGCGTCGACTCCGGTCCGAGCTGCCGTCGTCGACCAGCACGGTCTCGACCCGGAGCCCCTTCTCCCGCTCGAGGCGGTCGGCGAGCCTGGCCAGCTCGGCGGAGAGCAGCGGAACGCATTCTTCCTCGTTGAAGACGGGGACCACGAGCGAGACCAGCTGGGTCATTCGCCTCAGAGAAGCGCGTCGAAGGGCGTCCGGTCAAGAACCGGGCGGATTCAGCGCGCCGCGGCGCTCCCGGCGGCCCGGGCGCCGCGCCAGCCCACGGGCAGGCGGAAGTCGAAGCGCAGCCCGCCGAGCTCGGGCGGAACGACCTCGACGTCCTCGGGACGGAGACGCGTCACCGCATGAGGTCCCGCGCGCACCGGCTCGGCGAGGAAGCCGATCGCCGCGGGATCGACGCCCATCATACACGTCGTCACCCAGTCGCACGCCCAGGGATCGAGCCCGCCCACGAGGACGCCGCACCGCTTGGGCTCGGGCGCCAGCGGACCGTTCCCCTCCCCTGCGACGATGCCGTCG
>VBLD01000207.1 GCA_005879205.1 Deltaproteobacteria bacterium | reverse complement strand
CATGGCGAGGCCGCGAGCCCGACATCCGATGATTCTCTGGGTGGCATGAGGCGCACGTGCATCGTCGATTCGGCCCCGCCGCGGAGCGCGACCTCGGCGAATCGTTCCGCCCCGCCGACCTGCCCGGAGACAACGATGAGCAGCGTACAGATGCCCTCGTCGCCAGCGCGAACGAGCGTCGCGGTGCGAGCGCGGAAGCTGTTCGGGGAAGGGGCCGCGAGATCGAACTGGACCCGCAGCCCCTCCCGGCGACCGGCCGCGTGCCCCGCCGGCGTGAGCTGGATCATCGAGCTCCCGATCGCGAAGGCGCGCCCCACCCGGTCCTGGGAATAGCGCCGCCGGGCAGCTCGGTATTCAGGTCGGTCGGTATCTTGTCGGCGACGTTGCGCGTCACAGGCGGCACTCCGCGGGGAAGCCGGTCGAAATCGGCATGGACATGGTGCCCGGCGCTGGTGGCCCGATGATGATCTTCCAGGAACTGGCAGGACCCGCTGCCACTCAGGGTCTGCGCTTGCTCGTCTCGAGTAGCGTCACCGAAGCGTTTGGTAGCCTGGCCCGTGCAGGCGACGAGGTCATCCGCCTGCCACGGGTCGTCCCCGAGATAGCCGGTGAGCGTTACGGTCATGCGGGCTCCGGCCGGCTCATCGAGCAATTGATGGCTCAGCGGATGGTCTACGCCGGCGGTCGCGACGTCGTGCCGCTCGGCCACCCGATCCGCGGCCGACCGGGCGGGCGGCCGGGCGGGCCGATCGTCGCGCCGGACGCTCACCTGAACGCCCCGTTTACCGACCCCGGCAAATTGCTGCTGCACCCGCGCCAGGCCGGCCGTCGTGCTCGCCGCGACCGTCACCTCGAGCTGTGCCCCGGTACCCGCCCGCAGCGCGTCCTCTGCGACCGTCTCGGCGGTGTACGGGGTGAACCACCCCGTCCGCTCGAGAATGCCGGCCGACCCTCCCGCAGGCGGCGTGATGCGCACCCACATACGGAGGGGCCGCTCCGCTCCGCGAGCCTCCGCCTCGCAGCGCGTGCGGATGAGGAGACCGGTGGTCTGGACGAGATCGCCGTAGGTCCGCACCTGATCGAGGATGCGCTCGGGGATGACGATCGCGAACTCCGCCTCGAGCGCCATCGCCAGCTCGATGAGATCGAGCGAATCGGCGGCCAAGTCGTCACGCAGCGAGCTCTCGGAGACCAGCTCCTCGATGCCTACGCCAAGACAGTCAGCGACCAGGCGTCGAACGTGCGCTTCCACGAATTCCTCCATGCCCCACCTCCCCGCGACGACCGGGGGGACGCGCCTCGGCGAACGCCGTCTTGCGCACAGATTCCAGTTTCCAGGAAGGGTGCGCGCCAGCCATACGAGCAGCACCACGAGTGGGATTCCCAAGCCCAGAGTCACTATCCATTCCGCCGATCCCATCTGCGTCACCTCGAACACCGGGCAAGCGCATGCCCGGAATCTCCGGATTCGCTCGCTCGCTCCGGGCCGGCTGCGAAGACGGCGTCGCGCACACGGACGGGCGACGAACGGCGAACCGGGACTTGGCCGAATCGCATGGCGCCTCCTCGGTGCGGCCTGTGTTGACGCCGGCCGCGCGGAGGCCTTTGAGCGCGAGGCGGTCTCGAACTGAGAGCCAGGGGGGCGGAAGTCGCCGAGATTGACGCGAGGGAGGAAACATGACCGTACTCGCAATCGTGTAGTCTGTCAAGTTTTCGAGTGAGAAGGTCGTCCGCCGGGCCCGCCAGGGCCTACCACCGAGGTCCCCGGCGCTTCAGTATCCGGTCGGCGTCGGCCTCCCATTCGGCATGGCTGGCGGGCACGGTGAGGTCGCCGGTCGAGCGACGGAGCCTGACCTGCTCGGTGCGCGGGGTCTCATCCGGATGTCGTGCCTCCGAATGCTGGATCCTGCCGGCGAGATCGCGCTTGGACAGGACCCCCGAGAACCGGAACACGTCGCGCGACGGCACGCCGCCGTGCTCCCGACAGTAGTGCAGTCCCGTCGTGAGTCTCGCCCTGAACGAGAGCTTTCCGGTGTGCGCGTCGAATTCGACATCCTCGAGCATCCCCGTCGGCGTGTCGCCCGCGGGACCGTCGCCCACCAGAAGCAGGCCGAAGAATTTGTCGCCCTGCCGCCAGAGGTCGACCTCGTACCCGTACTGATGCTCGACGCTGAACCTCCATTTCTGGGACGCCCCCCCCGCGACGATCGGGACCTCGGCGCCGCCGACCACCGCCGCGAGGATCCCGATGCCGAACGCCAGCGACACGGCCATACGATCGACCGACGCTCATCACGCGACTGCTCCCGAATCTCGAATCCCCCTGCTAGACGAACGGTCATGCGACCTCTCCTCCCCTCCCTGCTCCTCCTGGCCGCCGCAGGGCCCGCCGTCGCCGCCGACGCGATCGGGCGCGACGCACTCGGGTCGCGCACCGTGCGTCTCGCCTACGAGGCGCGTGTCACGCCTCCCCCCGGAACGGAACGAGTCGAGCTCTGGTTACCGTTGCCGCGCGAGGAGAACCAGGCGGTCCGCGAGCTCAAGCTGAGTGGCAGCGCGCGGGTGACCGTCCTGCGCTTGCCCGAGTCTGCGGATCGCGTCGCGTGGCTGCACGCCGAGAAGCCGGGCGAGCCCGTCGTGCTCGACGTGACCGCGCTCGTGACGCGTCAGGAGCTGCGCGCGCCCGTGTCCGCGAGCCGCGCGCGGGTGGCTGACATCGACCTCGCCGCGTACGCGGCCGAGCTCGCCTCGAGCCCATCGATCCAGATCAACGACGAGGTCCGCGCAATCGCGCGCCGCGAGACGGCCGGCAAGCCTACCGTCGTCGCGCAGGCGCACGCGCTCTACGACTGGGTCTTCGACCACATGCAGTACGACAAGAGCGTACCGGGGTGGGGACTCGGCGACATCCCGTACTGTCTCAAGGTCGGCAAGGGGAATTGCACCGACTTCCACACGCTCTTCATCGCGCTCGCGCGCGCAAGCGGTATCCCGGCGCGCTGGAACATCGGCTTCCCGGTGGCATACGGCGACGGCAAGGGAGACGGCGGCGAGCAGACCGTCTCCGGTTACCACTGCTGGGCCGAGTTCTACGCCCCCGGCGCCGGCTGGGTTCCGGTGGACATCTCGGAGGCCCGCAAGCACCCCGAGCTGAAGGACTACTTCTTCGGCAACCTCTCGGGAAATCGCGTCCTGTTCACGCGCGGGCGCGACGTCACGGTCGACGGCAGCGGGAAGCCGCTCAACTACCTGATCTATCCGGTGGCGCGTGCGGACGGGAAGGAGTTGTCCGGCGTCGAGTGGAAGTTCACCTACCGCGACGTCCCGGACGCCGAGCTGACGCGGAGCGCGGCGCGCGGCGAGATCGCACCTCTGCTCGCGGGGACGGCCGCAACGCTTCGGCGCACGCCGTAGCCGCGTCGTCCTCGAGCGCGGCGCCCGGGTTACCGGCCCACCCGCGCGAACGCCACGAAGAACGGCAGGGAACGTGCCGCGCCGCTGCAGCTCCTCGAGGCCGGACCACCACGCCGCCGCCGCGTCGGCACCGAGCTCCCCCTCGGCGACGGCCGCGCCGAGGAGGTCGTGCAGGAGGAGAATCTTGTCCGCATACTCGAGCTCGTGGACCAGCCGGACCTCCGGCCGCATCCGCACCTCGGCGGCGCCCGCCTCGAGGCAGAGGCGTCGCACGCGCCGACCGATGTCGGGGTGGCGGAGCCCGCGCGCGTGCCGGGCGAGGACCCGACCGGCGACGGCGGGGTCGAGCGAGTCGATCACGTAGGCATGGTAGTCGGCCTCCGCGATCACGACCGTGCCGCCCGGGCGGACGACGCGGACCATCTCCCGCACGACCTGCGCGGGGTCGGCCACATGCACCAGCACCCGCTCCGTCCAGGCAGCATCGAAGACGCCGCCGTCGAACGGCAGCGCGTGCGCATCGGCGGTGCGAAACACGACGGGCAGCCCGCTGGTCGCGAATCGGGCCGTCGCCCGCTCCGCCATGGCCGTGCTGTGGTCGACCCCGATCACCTGCCCGGCCGGGCCGACCAGCTCGGCGAGCAGGCTCGCGTCGAATCCCACGCCGCAGCCGACGTCGAGCACGCGCTAGCCCGGCGCGATCCCGGCCGCCTCCGCGCGTTTGCGGTTGTGCCGGCGGACGCGATCGTCGGTGCCGATGTGCTCGAGGTACTCGGCGAAGGCCTCGGGCGTACCGGTCCGGTCCACGTCCTGGAAGCCGCCTGCGACGAGCCGGTTCGCCATGCGCTGTGCCCGCGACGGGTAGCATAGCCGCGACTCCCCGGCCACGCGGCCGTCGCGTCGAGCGTGGAAGCGCGGCGAACAGCCCGCAGGAGGCGGGCCACGGCGCCGTCCCGTCCGTGCGATCGGTGCGAAGCAGGTTAGCGCACGAACCGCCGGGTAGTGTCCTAATTTCGAGGCCCGCCGAACCGGCGGTTCGTCGTATCCCCCTGCACCCTACGAGACGTCGCTTCCCCCTTTGGCTGCGGCTCGCCAAGCAATAACAGGGCGAACTGTCGTGCAGCGCGCAGTCGCATTTCGATGGTTGCCCCGTCCAGCCCCTCACGGCGCAAGTGCGCGTCGAAATCGGAAAGGGACTGCTCCACGAAGTCGCGGAATGTCATGCTTTCCCTCCCGTCGGTCGATGCGTTTCGGCAACGATCGCCGCCCGCACGGCGTCCTGCGCACTGTTGACCGGGGGCACCCCGAGCACGGCGACGAAGCGGCGCTTCCCATCGTCCGTCTCGTGCGCCCAGGCGTAGGCGAAGCTGGCCTTCGGGTGGCTGATCGCGAACACTTCCGCGTCGCCCTCCCATGCCACCTCGCCCCGGAACATCTCCCGCACGTACTCGGACCGGAGGCGCGTGGCCTCCAAGCCATGCAGGTCGCGGATCGCCCGCTGGAGGCGCGGCACGTCGGCGCTCACGCCGCCATGTCTACCAGATCGGCCACCGTGAGCGCACTAGGGAGTACGCCGGCCTCCATCGCCGGTGTGCAGCGGATTGTCTTGAGGACACTACCAACCGCCGAACGCTGCTTTACGTCCGCCGCGCGATGCGCCTAGGAGTGAAGCTCATGATTCGAGCCGTTCGTTGCTCGGCCGCCGCCGTCCTCGCGATGACCGCCGCGGTGCTCGCCGCCGATCACCCGGTGGGGGGCGACCGGCTCCTGCTGACCGATCCTCCCAACGCAGCGCGCCGCGTGGTGCGCTTCCGGGCGGCGCGCGACCCGGCGATCGATCCGCACGCCGCCGGCGATCCGCGCTCGGTGGGCGCCACTCTCGAGATCGCCGGGGCCGGCCCGGGCGACGGCGCGACGGGCACGGTATCCCTCGATCCCGCGCACTGGATCGGGCTCGGCCGCCCGGCGGGCAACGCGGGTTACCGCTACGACGACCGCGCCGCCACCACCGGCGTACGCCGGGTCATCTTCCATACGGGTCCGAAGAACCGAGGCCTGCTCGTCGTGACCGGCGGCGGCGCCGCATGGCCGTACCGCGTGACCCGGCCCCAGGGGGCGATCGACGTCCGCTTCACGGTCGGCGCGGGCGACGTCTACTGCGCGCACTTCACGAGCTTCTCGCACAACGCGGCTCCCCGGGTCACGGCGAGGGGTGCGTCGCCGCCGGCGGACTGCACGCCCTCGACGCCCGGGGCGTGCGGCAACGGCATCGCGGAGGGTAGCGAGGAGTGCGACGACGGCAACCTGATGAGCGGCGACGGCTGCTCGGCGACCTGTCAGCTCGAGAACACGTCGGCCGTCTGCGCCGGCGTGCCCACGGTCGCCGGCACGGCGATTCACTCCGTGCGCATCGCGGCGGGGCTCGAGAAGCCGACCGCGGTGACGGCCCCCCGGCTCGATCCGAACCGCGTGTTCGTGGTCGAGCAACCGGGGCGCATCCGCATCATCGAGAACGACGTCCTTCAGGCGACCCCGTTCCTCGACATCGCGGGCAAGGTCTCCTGCTGTGGCGAGCGGGGGCTCCTGAGCGTCGCCTTCCCGCCCGACTACGAGTCGAGCGGGCTCTTCTTCGTCAACTACACGAACAACAGCGGCGACACGGTGATCGCGCGCTACAACCTGAGCGGCGACCCCGCCGTCGCCGACGGGACGAGCGAGCACATCCTCACCACGATCGCGCAACCCTTCGCGAACCACAACGGCGGCGACAACGTCTTCGGCCCCGACGGGTTCCTCTACGTCGGCATGGGCGACGGCGGCGACGCCGGCGACCCGGGTAACCGGGCGCAGAACGACGCCGAGCTCCTCGGCAAGCTGCTCCGCATCGACCCCGTCAGCGAGGCCGTCCAGATCTGGGCGAAGGGGCTCCGCAACCCGTGGCGGTTCAGCTTCGACCGGGGCACGGGCGACCTCTACATCGCCGACGTCGGCCAGGGCGCGTGGGAGGAGGTCGACTTCCAGCCCGCACCGACCGTGGCGGGCGTTAACTACGGCTGGCACATCATGGAGGGCCGCCACTGCTTCAATCCGTCGAGCGGCTGCGACCAGACCGGGCTCACGCTGCCGGTCCTCGAGTACGATCACTCGAACGGGTGCTCGATCACCGGCGGCTTCGTCTATCGGGGCTGCCGGATGCCGGACCTGCGCGGGACGTACTTCTACTCGGACTACTGCTCGGCGTTCATCCGCACCTTCCGGGGCGTGAGCGGCGGCGACGCGCAGAACCTCGCCGACCGCACCGGCGATCTGGCACCCGGCGGCGGTCTCGCGATCGACAGCGTCACCTCGTTCGGGGAAGACGCGCGCGGCGAGCTCTACATCGCCGACTACGGCGCCGGCGGCACGAGCGACGGAAAGATCTACAAGATCGTCCCCGGCAGCTGATCGGGCGGGGCAGGCGAGCACCCGGTACCCGGCGCGAAGGCGGGTCCGTCACGGCGAGCAGAGGTCCTCCGAGGCGCCGAACTTCTCGATCGCAAGGAAGGTCGTCGTCGTCCCTCCGGCCGTCTGGCTGATCGCCAGGCTCTGGCAGAGCGGATCGAACGTCAACAGCCGGACACTCCCCCTGGCGAAGCGCGAGTCGAACTTGACCCTCCCGCGAGCTGGATGCCGGCCACCCTGGTGCCGCCGACCACGAGGTCGTAGGACCCTGGTGGCAGGTCCTTCGCCTTCACCTGGAAGCGTCTCCTGCCCCGTTTGACGCGTAGCTTCGCGCGGCCCTCCGCGTCGGGATCGACGCCGGTGCTCACGAAGTCCTCGCGCACCTTGAACTTCCTGCGCGCGCTGTCCCTCGACCTCGGAAAGTCGCCGCGGAAGAACACCACGCCGGCAGGATCGCTCTTCACTTCGACGGTCTTGCCGCGGGGATCGAACGGCAGCGGCTCGCCTTCGAGTCGCAGGCGACCCTCGCCGTCGGAGTCCACGTCGAAGGCGCCGACCAGCGATCCGGCGACGAAGACGGCATAGCCGCCCGCCCTGAGATCGTCGACGTCGACCTTGAAACGCTGGCGTCCGTCGTCCTCGTCCAAGCGGGCGCGGCTGCGCGCGTCCAGGTCGACCCCGGTGTTGGCCAGGAAGAGCTCGATGTCGTCGTCGTGCGCCCGGGCGCTCGGCGTGGAGAGGAGCGCCCAGAGCAGACCTGCGGCGAGCGCGAGACTCGTGCGCATATCGTACCCCCCTTTGCTCGGCTGGCTGGCCAGTCCAGTAGGCCGGACCGGTCCGCAAGAGGCAAGCAGATCGGGGATGTCGCGAACGTCAGCGCCGCAGTTGGTGAGATGGCGGCGCGGCCGACCTCACGGCGCTCGTCCCGGCGCTGCGCTCAGCTGACTGCAGTCGGGGCTCGCGACTCCAGGTCGAAGCGCGTGCCGCCGATCCATACGCTCTCGCCGGTCGTACGGAGGCCGCGCGCATGTGCCGTCGCGAGGGCGCGCCGGGGGTCGACGGCGGCCACGCCGACCGCCGCGATGCCCTCGTTGCCGTCACCGGCGGCGACGAAGCGGATCACACCAGGCTGGAGCGCGAGCTCGAACCCGCCACCGGAGCGACGCAGCGCCGGAAGCCCGAGCACCTCCGCCCACCGGCCCGCGAGTCGCTCGGGCTCCGGACTCTCGATCGTGGCGCTCGCGATGCCGTGCACGACGTCGGTGCGGACGCGACCCTTCCAGCCGGGTCCAGCCCAGCGCCACGACTCCGGAGGCCGTGGCTCGTCGAGCGAGACGATGGCGCCGCCGACGTCGCGCGGGTGGAGGTGGACCGTGGCGATGTCGTCGAGCGCGATCTGCCACACGATGCGGACGCCGAGCGCGCCGAGCCGCGCGCGGGCGGCCTCGAGGTTCGCGGTCTGGACGATCACCATGTAGCCGCCGTCGCCGCCGCGCTTCTCGAGGAATCGTCCGGCGGTCGTCCCCTCGCGCGTGGGCGAGACGACCTCGAGGAAGGTCGTCCCGACGGGCATCACCGCATTGTGGAGCCCGAACTCGGCGACGCCCGGGTCCCGGAACGCCACCTCCAGGCCGAGGACCGCGCAGAGATCGGCCACGACGGGCTCTAGTTCCCGCGCGACCCTCCCGGTGGTCCGCCGTCTGGCCGCAACGGAGATGGGTGATCGCCTCGCGATCGAGGAGCGCCCGAAAGTCGCTGGTCAGCGCCAGGTTCACGTTCTGCTTCATGTACCGGTAGCTGACCAGCGGGCCGTGCGCGATGCGCCGTGCCAGCTCGCGCACACGCGTCTCGAACGTGTCGTGTGTGAACACCCGGTTCACGAGCCCGATCGCCGCCGCCTCCTCCGCCGACAGGAGATCGGGGAGGAAGAAGAGCTCCTTCGCTTTGGCCGGCCCGGCCCGCCGCGCGAGCTGCCAGGTGGTTCCGAAGTCGCCGCCGAACCCTACCCGGGCGAAGGCGGTGCCGAAGCGTGCGCGGTCCGAGGCGAAGCAGAGGTCGCAGGACAGCGCGATCCCGAGGCCGGCGCCCACCGCCGCGCCGTTGACGGCGGCGATCGTCACCTTCGGGATGTCGGAGAGGAGCCACGGCAGCTCGTGCATCTCCCGCTGCCGGTCAACGCGCCCCTCGAACGTGGTGCCGGCCCCACCCGCCACGCCCATCGCCGAGACGTCGCCGCCGGCGCAGAAGGCTCGCCCCGCGCCCGTGAGCAGAACAGCGCCCACCTCGGGATCCGTCGCGCAGCGCCGCAGCGCGGCGATGGCGGCGTCGATCATCGCGTCCGACAGCGCGTTCAGCTTGTCCGGGCGGTTCAGCGTGAGGATCGCGACGCGATCCTCGACCGCGAACCGGAGATCGTCCGTGTCGGTGGCCATGAGCGGCACGCTTATCACCTCACCGTCCGGCAGCACCATCCAGGAGCCGATGGTCGCCTCGGGGGGCCTGCGCCCGATGGCAGGAATCGTTGGGTCAATGTCATTGCAGCCAGATCGCCCCGGTGCGAGACTCCGGGTCGAAAGGAGCCACACCATGCGGATCGCGATCTTCCTCTACGACGGGATGACGGCGCTCGACGCCATCGGCCCGTACGACGTCCTGCGGCAGCTGCCCGGCGCGGAAGTGGTCTTCGTCGGGAACACCGCGGGGGTGAAGCGGACCGAGGAGCAACCGCTCGGCCTGGTCGCCGACCGGGGCCTCGGCGAGGTGCCGGCCGCGGACGTTCTCGTCGTCCCCGGCGGCTTCGGCCAGGAGCGGGTGATGCGCGAGGCGCGCACGCTCGAGTGGCTCCGGACCATCCACACGACGACGCAGTGGACGACCTCGGTCTGCACCGGCTCGCTGATCCTCGCGGCCGCCGGACTGCTGCGCGGCCTGCGCGCGACGACGCACTGGGCCTTCCTCGAGCAGCTGCGCGAGTTCGGCGCCGAGCCGGTGGCCGAGCGTGTGGTCGAGCAGGGGAAGATCATCACCGCCGCCGGAGTCTCGGCCGGTATCGACATGGCCCTCCGACTCGTCGCCCGCGTGGGCGGCGACGACCTCGCGCGCGGCATCCAGCTCGGCATCGAGTACGACCCGGCGCCACCCTTCGACGCCGGCTCGCCGCGCAAGGCGCCCGCGCACGTCGTCCAGCTCGTGCGTCAGGCGATCGAGCTGAAGCGGGCGCAAGCGCAACACGCCGCCTCCGGTGTCTGACCCGATGTCCCGTGCTCGCATCCTGCCTCTCGTTCGCCGCCGCACCCGTTCGGCCGACCGGGATGCGCGCCGGATCTCGGTCGTGACCTTCCCCGACGTCGAGGTGCTCGACGTCACCGGTCCGCTCGAGGTCTTCGCGCAGGCGGCCGGCTTCCTGGGTGGCCGCGCGGCGGGCTACACGGTGGAGATCCTCACCAGCGGCGCACGCCCGATCGTCTGCTCGTCGGGCGTGAAGCTGATCCCCGACCGCACGATCGGCGACGTGCAGCGTGGCATCGACACGCTGCTCGTCGCCGGCGGCCGCGGCGTGCGCGAGGCCATGCGCGACCGTGTGCTCCTGCGCTGGATCCGGCGCGCGGCGGGCCGGGTGCGGCGGCTCGCTTCGGTCTGCAGCGGCACCTTCCTGCTCGCCGAGGCCGGACTGCTCGACGGCCGGCGCGCCACCACGCACTGGCGGGTCTGCGACGAGCTCGCGCACCGCTACCCGAAGATCACGGTCGAGCGCGACCCGATCTTCGTCGGCGACCGCGGCGTCTACACCTCGGCCGGCGTCACCGCCGGGATGGACCTCGCCCTCGCCCTGGTCGAGGAGGACCACGGGCGCGAGCTCGCGCTCCGCGTCGCCCGGCAGCTGGTGATGTTCCTGAAACGTCCGGGCGGGCAATCGCAGTTCAGCGCCCAGCTCGCCGTGCAGGCGGCGGACCGCGAGCCGCTGCGCGAGCTGCAGGCGTGGATCGCCGATCACCTCGACGCGGACCTGTCGGTGGCGGAGCTCGCCTCGCAGGTGGCGATGAGCGAGCGGAACTTCGCGCGCGTCTTCACCCGCGAGGTCGGACTCACGGTGTCGCGCTTCGTCGAACGCGCGCGCGTCGAGGGCGCGCGCCGGCGTCTCGAGGAGTCGACGGACGGGGTGGAGATGATCGCGGCGCGCTGCGGCTTCGGGAGCGCCGAGGTGATGCGCCGCGCGTTTCTCCGCCTGCTCGGCGTGCCACCCAGCGCGTATCGGGGACGGTTCCGCTCGGCGGCACGGGCGTAGGGGCGCGGGACGGCGCGAGCGTCGCCTCGACCTGCCCGCGGCCCTGGAACGCCCGTGGGCCTCTCCTGTAGGGTCCCCAGGCTCACGACCGCATGGCGCTCCCGAACGATCTGCTCCGCGTCGCCAAGGACGATCCCGATTACGTTCGACGGGCGCGGGCCGAGGCCGAGTTCTGGGAGAAGCCCCACCCCTGGGGCCTCGAGGCGTCCGAGGAGGTCTACCGGGAAGGACCCGTCGATCGCCACATCAACGAGCGGTTCACGGGGGACCCGGACGTCCGCTGGCACGAGACCATCGCCCGTCACGGGAAGTTCCGCCGCGGTCTGGTGCTCGGCACGAGCGCGTTGCGCGTCGAGGCCGACATCCTCGGAGGCAGTCCGTCGCTCCACCTGACCTTCGTCGACATCAGTCCCGGCGCCCTGGAGCGCAGGCAACGGATGCTCGGCCAGCGGTTCGGCGGCCGCGTCGCGACCGAGACCGCCGACCTGAACTTCATCGACCTGCCGCCCGCGACCTACGATCTGATCGTCAGCTCCAGCACCCTCCACCACGTCACGAACCTCGAGTACCTCGCCTGGCAGATCAACCGCGCGCTCACCCCGGAAGGCCGCTTCTTCCTTCAGGACTACGTCGGCGAGCCGCGCTTCGCCGCGTCCGAGCCGAAGCGGCGGTTGTTCGAAGCAGTGTACCACCGCGACCTCGCCCGGCAGCCCGACCGTCGGCCCGGTCTCATCTGGTGTGACGCGAGCGATCTGAGCCCGTTCTGCGGCGTCCGCTCGGACGAGATCCTGGCCGTGCTCCGGAACCATCTGATCGAGGTCGAGCTCCACACGGCGTCCACGCTGACCATTCCGCTCCTGCGCAGCCGCCCCGCGGACGGCGCCCACGAGCGCCGGCCGCCGTGGTGGCTGGCGCTGCTCAGAGCGCTCCGCAGGCGGCTGCCGATGCGGGTGGCGCCGGTTCACGAGCTGTGGCTCGGCCGGCAGTTCCTCGAAGAGCTCTTCCTGGTCGGCGACACCGCGAGCGACGCGGGGCTGCTGCTGCCAGGGACCGCGTTCGCCGTCTACCGCAAGCGATGACGAGCTTCATCGCCGGCACGCGTTGGCGGCGTCGACCACCTCCTTCGGCACCGTCCCCTCGCGCATGCGCGCCTCGAAGCCGCGGAACTGCTCGATGTCGAAGCGCCGCTCGAGCGCCTGGAGCGCGCAGCGGCAGGCGCGCTCGTCGCCGCGCGCCGTGCACTCCGTCATGAAGTTGCGGACGACGTCCGGCGGGTAGACGTCGGCAGTCCGCCCGCTGCAGGCCGCGCCGGCCAGCAGGATCAGCAGCGCGCCGCGGCTTCGCATCCGCGACGCAATGGCGCGTGCGGCGCCCCCGGTCAATGCCCGGCGGCGCGCTGTACCGAGGTCGCCGAACCCGGTAGCCTCGAGGTTTCACGTTCTTCATGCCGGATCGCATCGTCGAGGAGGAGCTCGCGCTCCTCCATGAAGTGAACACGCGCCTGGAACGGTCGCTTCCCGCGCCGCCGTCGGCGGCCGCGATCGTCGCGGAGCTCGAGCACCTCCGAACCGCGCTCGGCGAGGAGACGCGGCCCGACGACCAGGCCGCGCTCCTCCAGCAGTGGGACCGCCAGTCCGCCCTGCTGCGGCACCTGCGCGAGGCGATCCGGCCCGAGGAGGTGGATGCCGGCTCGCCCTACTTCGCGCACATGCGCCTCACCGAGGACGACGGCGTGCAGGAGGTCCTGCTCGGCAAGACGACGCGGCTCCTGCCCGACCTGCCGATCGTCGACTGGCGGAACGCTCCCATCTCGCGCCTCTTCTACGCCTACCGGCAGGGCGAGGCGTTCGAGGAGGAGATCGCCGGCCGCGAGCGCACCGGGGTGCTGACCGCGCGTCGCACGGTCACGATCCGCGACCGCGCCCTCCAGCGCGTCGACGCTCCCGAGGGGGTCTTCCAGGCGGACCCCGCGCATGCCGAGGGCTGGCGGCGGCTGGGGACCGAGGCACCCCGTCTCGCCGGCGGCCAGGGGGCGGCGCTGCGTGCCCACGACGTGGGTACCGGCGCCGATCGGCGGCTCGGCACCGGCGCGAGGCGCCGAGCGGACAAGCACCTGCCCGACATCGTCGGGCTGATCGATCCAGCGCAGTTCGAGCTGGTGAGCCGCCCGTCGGCCGGATTCCTCCTGATCCGCGGCACGGCCGGCTCGGGGAAGACGACGGTGGCGCTCCATCGCATCGCCTTCCTCGCCTACGACGACCCCGGCATCGACTCGTCCGCGACGCTGGTCGTGGTCTTCTCTCCCGCGCTGCGCGACTACGTGAGCCACGTGCTGCCGGCCCTCGGCGTGACCCACGTCAAGGTGCTCACCTTCCACGAGTGGGCCGCCAATCAGTGCGTCAGGCTCTTTCCGCGCCTGCCGCGCCGGGTGCGCGAGTACACCCCGGCCATCGTGTCGCGGCTGAAGCTCCACCCGGCGCTCGGCGTCGCGCTCGCCGAGCAGGTCCGCCGCGTCGAGGGGCCGCCGACGGCGGACCAGGTGGTCGACGACTGGGCGAGCGCGCTCTGCCAGCCTGCCTTCCTCGAGGACGTGCTGGCGCGCCAGGCGCCGGGCGCCTTCACCAGCCAGGAGATCGCCCGCGCCACCGACTGGAACCGGCAGCGCCACGAGGAGCTCGTCGCCTGGCGTGCGCGTGAACCGGAAGCCGAGGCCGAGCTCGACGAGGAGGACGAGGCGCTCCTGCTGCGCGCCTGGCAGCTCCGTATCGGCCCGCTGCCCGGTGCCGGCGGCCGCCCGCTCCGCTACCGTCACATCGCCGTCGACGAGGTGCAGGACTTCGCGCCGCTCGAGGTCCAGGTGCTGCTCGATTGCCTGGACGAGCGCCGGAGCATCACGCTGGCCGGCGACACGCAGCAGCACATCGTCGAGGAGGGCGGGTTCACCTCGTGGACCGGGTTCCTGGCCGAGCTCGGGCTCGAGGGCACCGAGATGAACACGCTCCGGGTGAGCTACCGCTGCTCGCGCGAGGTCGCGGAGTTCGCCAGCGGGCTGCTCGGTGATCTGAGCGAGGAGCCGATGGCGCCGATCACCGTCCGCTCGGGCCCGCCGGTCGAGCTCTTCCGCTTCACCGACCACGGGGCGTGCGTGGCCTTCCTCGCCGACGCCCTGAGCGCGCTCGTCTCGCACGAGCCGCTCGCCTCGGTGGCCGTCCTGACGCCGTCGCGCGAGCTGAGCGCGCTCTACACCCGCGGACTCGCCGCCGGCGAGGTGCCGCGGCTCCGCCAGGTGGAGGAGCAGAACTTCACCTTCGCGCCGGGCGTCGAGGTCACGGAGATCGAGCAGGCGAAGGGCCTGGAGTTCGACTACGTCGTGCTGGTCGAGACGAGCACGAGCTACTTCCCCGACGCGCCGGCGGCCCGCCGTCGGCTGCACGTCGGGGCCACCCGCGCCGTGCACCAGCTCTGGCTGACGAGCGTCGGCACGCCCGCCGCCGCCGTGCGCGGGCTGTT
>VBLD01000206.1 GCA_005879205.1 Deltaproteobacteria bacterium | reverse complement strand
ACCGCTTCCAGGCCGAGAAGATCGACCTCGTCCTCACCGATCTCAAGATGCCGGGCATGACCGGCCTCGAGCTGCTCGCCAGGCTGCGCGAGCTCGACGCCGACGTGCCGGTGATCCTGCTGACGGCCTTCGGCACCGTGCAGACGGCGGTCGACGCGATGAAGCTCGGCGCCTTCGACTACGTCCTCAAGCCCTTCGACCTGGAGGCGGTCGAGCTGATCATCCGCAAGGCGCTCGAGATGCGCCAGTACCGCACCGACAATCGCTACCTGCGGGAGCGGGTGCAGCAGGCGCCGGCCTTCGAGAGCCTGGTCGGGGGCTCGGCCGCGATGGAGGCGGTCTACGAGCTCATCCGCCGCATCGGTCCCACCCGCAGCGCCGTGCTGCTGACCGGCGAGACGGGCACCGGCAAGGAGCTGGTGGCGCGCGCGATCCACGGCCTGAGCCCGCGGCGCGAGCGCCTCTTCGTGCCGCTCAACTGCGCCGCCATCCCCGCCGAGCTCCTGGAGAGCGAGCTCTTCGGCCACACCCGGGGCGCTTTCACCGGCGCGCAGAGCGACCGCACCGGCAAGTTCGAGCTCGCCGACGGCGGCACGCTCTTCCTCGACGAGATCGGGGACATGGCCTATCCCCTGCAGGCGAAGCTGCTGCGCGTCCTGCAGGAGGGCGTGATCGAGCGCATCGGCAGCAACAAGCGGATCACGCTCGACGTCCGGGTGCTGTCGTCGACACATCGCGATCTCAGCGCCGGCATCCGCGCGGGGACGTTCCGCGAGGACCTCTACTACCGGCTGAACGTGTTCCAAGTTCACCTGCCCCCGCTCCGCGAGCGGCGCGGGGACATCTCCCACCTGGCGGCCTTCTTCCTCGCCCGCTTCTGTCAGGAGCTCGGGAAGCCGGTTCCGGCTCTCGCGCCCACCACCTGCCAGCTGCTCGAGCAGTACCCCTGGCCGGGGAACGTGCGCGAGCTCCAGAACGTGATGGAGCGTGCCGCCGTCCTCACCAGCGGTCCGGAGATCGAAGCCGGCTTCTTCCGGCTGCTCTTGCCGCAGGACGACGCGATGGTGCCCGACGCCGCCGGGGAGACGTTCGCGCTCGAGCCCGCGGTCGAAGAGCTGGAGCGCAAGCTCATCCTCCGCGCGCTGATGGTCGCCGACGACAACAAGGCACAGGCCGCTCGGCTGCTCGGCGTCAGCGAGCGCACGCTCTGGTACAAACTCAAGCGCTACGGGCTCTGAGCCCGGTCGCTGCAGCTTTCGTCAGAGTTGCGGGGAAACCCGCTGCACCGAACTGCAGGACGCCGCTGCAGACGATGGCGGTGCGGCGTGCCAGTCGGTGGGGTGCGAGCTGGCAAGCACCTTGCTGTGTCTCCCGGCAAGGAGAACGAACCATGATCACAGTGCTCGACCCGTTTGCGATCTCGCTCTTCACCGGACTCTCGATTGGGTTCGTCGCCGGCTGGGGGACGGTGTGCCTCCTCGACTGGTTCAGAGACTGAGCGGGTTCGCCGCCGATCGGAGGAACGTGAATGGAACACAGCGTCGGGAACGTGATCCGGGACCTGCGCCGCAGGCTCGGCATGACACAAGAAGACTTTTCGCGCGCGATCGCCGTGACCGTGTGGACCGTCAACCGCTGGGAGAACGCCCATGCGGAGCCGAGCAAGCTCGCCTGGAAGGCGATCCAGCACTTCGCACGTACCCGCGGCCTCGCGCAACACTTCACCGCTGACCGGGAAGCAGGTCCCCCCGCGTGGAGGCCGCCTCAGATCGACAGCCCGTTCGGGTGTTCGACCGAAGCGAGACCAGGCGAATGACGGAGAAGGCCGCCCGCATCTGGGCTCGGATCGTGCCTCGCAGCGGCAACGGGACCACCGTACTGCATCGGGCAGAGTGGCTGACGCCGTACAGCGCCGAGACGATCGCTGACGACGCGCTGCGTGCGGGGCGCGGCGCACGCCTCGACGTGATGGTTGCGGCCGACGCCACCGGAGCCGATATCGCGCGCGTTCACGGGCACTTCGCCCGGCTCGCGAATCGGGGTGTCCTGGTCAACGTCTGTCGCACCGACGAGCCGCGAGCCGAGGGGGCATATCCGGACGCGCGCGCCTCGTCGTCACGCCGCCATCGGAGATCATGATATGGCACAGAGCGTTCGTCGTCCCGAGGCCGAATCCTCCGCAGCTGCCGTCGCAGAATCCCCTCGCTCCACTGGGCACGAGCCGAAGGTCTACGTGGTCGAGGACGACCCGGGAATATGCGAGTGCCTGCGCCACCTCTGCGCCTCCGTCGAGATCCCGGTCGAAGTGTATTCCACGGGGGAGGATTTCCTCGCGAGCCAGAACGGGGAGCGCGTCGGATGCGTGGTGACCGACGTCTGCCTGCCGGGGATGAGCGGATTCGATCTTCAGCGCGCACTCGCCCGCCGCCACGTCGGGCTCCCGGTCATCATGATCACCGGATACGGCGACATCCGGGCGGCGGTGCGGGCCATGAAGGCGGGTGCCATCGACTTCATCGAGAAGCCTTTCAGTGGCCAGCTGCTGCTCGACCGGATCACATACGCCTTCCGGCTGCACGGCCGGACGCGCCGCGCCGAAGTGCAGCGCGAGCAGGCTCGTCAGTGCATCGCGCTCCTCACCCGGCGGGAGCGCCAGGTGATGGACCTCGTCGTGGCGGGAAACACGAACAGGGGCGTCGCCACCGAGCTCGGAGTGTCCGAGAAGACGGTCGAGCTTCATCGCGGTCGGGTCATGACGAAGTTGAGGGCCGCGAACCTTTCCGAGCTGATCCGGATCGCCGCCTGGCTGGACCGCGAGTAGGGCTTGATCTTCGCCATATCTTCGCCTAAGTAGGCTCTGCGATGGCGCGCAGTGAGGCAGTGTCGGTGGGTGCTTGCAGCGCTCCAGCTCGGGAAGCGCGCGGCGGCCTCACGGTGACGGCCCCGGAGGCGCGGACTATCTGGGCCGGAAGGAGCGTCTTCGCGGTTTGCGTTCGCGGGGCGTCGATGGACGAAGACGGGTTGCGCGACGGCGACCGGCTGATCGTGGAGCCTCGCACTCCAGCGGACGGACAGACGGCGCTCGTGGAGGTCGATGGCCGCGTCGGCGTGAAACGCCTCGTCCGCGGTTCGGACGGCACCATGCGCCTGCTGCCGGCCAGTCCTGCGCTGCTGCCGCTGGTCGTTGCCGCCAGGAAGGTCCGGCTCCTCGGGGTCGTGGTGGGCGTCGTCCGTCGACACGGATTCCGTGCCACCGCACGCCGCCCGGAACCCCACCGGCGCTCGCCGGCCGACGCGCGTGAACCGAACCCGCCTCTGCTCGGCCCCCACCTCCGCGCAGCGGGTGAGCGGACGGTTGCTCGCCGTGCGACCGCGCGTCCCTCGCTGGTCGACGACCTCGCCCGCAGCCTGCGCGCGCTACGTGACTGTTACCGCGACACCGCCAATCCGCGCCTCCGCCGAGCTCTGCTGCGCGAAGCAAGAGAGCTCGTGCGGCGTCTGTGCCGGTTCGGCGTCGAACTCCAGTGAGCGTCGGCGCCGCGAGGTATCTTCGCTTGACTGGTATGACCCTTTGGGATTTCCTCGCGAGGTGTCGCCGTCCGGCCGTCGTCGCTCGCCGCTGTTCGTCCTCTTTCTGACCGTCTTCATCGATCTGATGGGCTTCGGGATCGTGATCCCGCTCTTGCCCGCATACGCCGAGCGGCTGCATGCCACACCAACCGTGGCCGGCTCGCTGGTGGGCGTCTATTCCCTCATGCAGCTGCTCTTCGCTCCCGTCTGGGGGGCTCTCTCGGACCGCCTCGGGCGCCGCGTCGTCATCCTCGTGAGCCTTGCCGGCTCGGCGGTGAGCTATCTCCTGCTCGGGGTGGCATGGTCGATCGCCATGCTCTTCGTGGCCCGGGTCCTGGCGGGCGTGGCTTGCGCCAACATCGGTGTCGCACAGGCCTACATTGCCGACGTGACGCCGCCGACCGAGCGGGCACGAGGGATGGGGTTGATCGGCGCTGCCTTCGGGCTCGGCATGGTCGTTGGCCCCGGGCTCGGTGCCGGCCTGGCGCTGTTCGGCCCGCGCGTGCCGGAGCTGTTCGCCGCCGGGCTCTGCCTCGCGAACTTCCTCCTGGCCGCGGCCTGGCTGCCCGAATCGCTTCCCGAGGTCGGCCGCCGGGCGCGGCAGTTCCAGCACCCGTTGTCACCCGAATCGTTGCGCGCCGCCGCCGCGCCGCCCGGCGCCCCGGTGCTCTTCGCCATCTTCTTCCTGGTGACGCTCGGGTTCGCGGTCCTCGAAGGAACCTTCCCGCTCGCCGCCGAACGGCTCTTCGGCTACGGCGAGTCGCGCATCTACGGGCTCTTCGTCTACATGGGACTCGTCGCGGTCGTCGTGCAGGGCTGGCTCGTCGGCCGACTGACGCGACGGGTGTCGGAGCCAGCCCTCGTCCTGGCGGGCGCGGCAGCTCTGGCGCTCGGCCTCGCCTGGCTTCCGTTCACGCATGGCCTGGTCGAGTTGCTCGTCGCGCTCGCTCTCGTCGTGACGGGACAGGGGCTCGCCGGCCCGCCGCTCTCGAGCCTCATATCGAAGACCGCAGCGGGCCGGACGCATGGCGAGGTGCTCGGCGTCTCCCAGTCGCTGTCGGCGGGTGCCCGTGCGCTGGGGCCGCACGGGGGTGGGCTCGCGCTCGACCGGCTCGGTGCGCCGGCGGCCTACGTGGCGGCGGGACTCTGCGCAATGGGCGCGGCCGGCCTCGCACTTCCGCTCGCCCGCCGGGCCGAGCAGGCGAGCCGCTCGGGCCTCCGGCTGCGACGTTCCGGCTGACCGGGGGCTGTTTTTTCTCTTGCTTTCCGGCGCGTGTTCGGTTAGGGACAACTAAACTCCGGGGCAAGCGCTTTTCATCCCTGGACCGTTCTTTTGCAACGGCGTGGCGTGCTACGCCTTGGCGGGGAGGGGAGACGGTGATGGTTGCAAAAGGGAAACGTGGTTTCTCGTCAGGACACGAGCGGTTGGCGGGCCTCTTCGAGCCCGACGTCCTGCTGCCCGCCCAGTTCTTCGCGGCGTTCCGCCGTGCGGGCGGGCTCGAGCGCGAACGCCTCCTCATGCTGGCCGTGCTCGAGGATGCGGTCGACTGCTACCAGAAGTATGCCCACGCCCGGGACCTGCGTGGTCGGCAGCTCTTCGAGGAGTCCCTGGACTGGGTCCAGTCCCCGGATCGGACCTGGCTGTTCTCCTTCGAGAACATCTGCGACACCTTGGAGATCAGCGCCGAGTACGTCCGACGCGGCCTGCGGGAGTGGCGCGCCAGAGGCGGCCGTCGAGGCAGAATCGTGGCCCTTCCGGCAACCGACGGCGCCGACCTGACCCAGGCCACCGCTTAAACCGGCTCTCCTGCTTTTCTAGGAAGAACGCTCGCGGACCGCGCGAGCGGCGGAACGCAGTGTCGGCGGGGCGAACGGCGTGCAAGGCGGGAAGGGGCGTCGCCGAGCCGACCTCCGCAGCTCCCGCGCGCGCCCGCAGCTTCGGGGGGACGCTTCAGTCTACGAGTCGCGCGTGGAGCGAGGACCGGGAGGCGAGGTGACGCCTCTTCCCGCCACCCCGCCGCTCACACCACCGTCACCACGACCCGCCGCTCCCGCGGCCCGTCGAGCTCGACCAGCATCACGGCTTGCCACGTGCCGAGGAGCAGCTTCCCGGCGTGCACGGGGATGGTCTCCCCCGGGCCGAGGATCGCCGACTGGATGTGCGCAGCGGCGTTCGCATCCACCCGGTCGTGTCGCCAGACGCCGGCGGGGATCAGGCGATCGAGGCAGTCGAGCACGTCGACGCAGACGTTCGGGTCGTCGTTCTCGTTGACGACGATCGCCGCGGTGGCGTGCGGCGTGTAGACCGAGCACAGCCCCTCCGCGACGCCCGCATCGGCGACGATCTCCGTCACCCGCGCCGTGAGGTCAATCATTTCCCGTTTGTTCTTGGTACGGATGCGGAGCTCCGTCATGGGTCACCTCCGTCGGCGCGACGGGGACGGGCGCGGTGGCGGCGGGCGCCACCTCGTCCGGCTCGGGCGAGATGCGCATCGGGATGCCGCTCAGGTCCTCGAGC
>VBLD01000205.1:1075-12145 GCA_005879205.1 Deltaproteobacteria bacterium | reverse complement strand
GAACGTCGTCAGGCTCCCGTAGGCCCGGGTGATGTACTCCTGGAGCTGGACTCGATCGTCGTCGGCGAGCTTCGGGTGGCTGTTGATGCGTTGCTCGAGGACCCGAAGCCGCTCCCGGACGGCGATGATCTTGCGGAAGAAATCCTCGATCGGGATGGTTTTCTCGTGCGTCCCGGCGCGGCCCGGCTTGAGGACGAGCTGGCCGCCGGTCCAGCGCTCGGCGATGTGGCCGGAGACCGACTGCTCGGCGTTCAGGACCGCGCGAACGGCCTGCACGATCTTCCGCAGGTCCTCTTCGTCCAGCATGGCTAGGCCTCCTATTGCGGGACGTCGCGCAGGCCGGGGCGGGGTGCGTTCACCAGGCACGCCATGTTCCCGTGTGGGTGCCGGTTCTCGTGCATCAGCTGGTGGACGTGAGGGATCTGCTCGAAGGTGAACGTCTCGGACAGGCACGGGTCGACCTTCCCCGCCATCACGAGGTCGTTCAGCGCGCGAGCCTGGTCGTCGTTTGCGAAGTGGGAGCCCTGGAAACGCTTCTGGCGCATCCACAGGTAGCGGAGATCGGCGACCGCGTTGTAGCCCGTCGTCCCGGCGCAGATCACGACCATCCCTCCCGTGTCGCAGACGAAGATCGACGTCGGCACGGTGTCCTCGCCCGGGTGCTCGAAGACGAGCCGCGGGTTCTTGCGCTCGCCGAGGACCTCCCAGAGGGCGGCGCCGAATGCGCGCGCACCCTTCAGCCATTCGGCGTACTTGGCCGTGTCCTTCCAGTGCGGCAGCATCCCCCAGTGCGAGAACTTCTTGCGGTTGATGCAGCCCTTGGCGCCGAGGCGCTGGCAGAACTCGAACTTGTCGTCGCTCGAGACGACGGCCACCGCCGTACCGCCCATCTCCCGCACGATCTGGATCGCCTGGCAGCCGAGACCGCCGGCGCCGCCCCACACGAGCACGGCGTCGCCCGGACGAACGGTGTGCGGCGGCCAGGCCATGAGCATCCGGTAGGCCGTCGCGCCGACGAGCATGTAGGCCGCGGCGCCCTCCCAGGTGAGGTGCTTCGGCTTGGGCAGGCACTGGTGGGCCTGCACGCGGGTGAACTGCGCGAAGCTCCCCCAGTTGGTCTCGTAGCCCCAGATGCGGAAGCTCGCGCCGAACATCGGATCGCCGCCGGCGCGCACGACCGGATCGTCGCGCTTCCAGGTGCCGCAGTGGATGACGACGTGGTCACCGATCTGGACGTTGCGGACGTCGCCGCCCACCTTCCAGACGATGCCGGAGGCGTCGCTGCCGCCGATGTGGAACGGCCGGTAGTCCGCGTCCTTCTGGCGGCCCTTGATGACGTCGACGGGGACCCCGAGCGCGGCCCAGACGTTGTTGTAGTTGACGCCTGCGGCCATCACCCACACGAGCACCTCGTCGGGCGCGAGGTCGGCCGGGACCTCCACCTGCTCCACCTGGAACGCCTTGGTCGGCTCGCCGAACCGCTCGGGGCGAATCAGCTGCGCCAGCATGCGCGCCGGCACCTCGCCGAGCGGCGGCATCTCGCCGAGGGGATAGAGGTCTCGCATCGGGCTACGCGCCTCCCATCACCGACAGGAAGTCCTGCAGGGTTCGGAAGCGCATCATCATGTTGGTGCGCTTCTCGTCGCCGAGCGTCGAACGCGGCCGGTCGGCGTAGTTGTGGCCGGGGTAGAGGATCGTCTCGTCGGGCAGCGCGCCGAGCACCTGGGTGAGGCTCCGGTACATGTCCTCCGGGTTGGAGCCCGGCAGGTCGACGCGCCCGCAGGAGCCGATGAACAGCGTGTCGCCGGAGACGAGCGCATTGCCGACCAGGAAGCACTGCGAGCCGGGCGTGTGGCCGGGCGTGTGCACGAACTTGACCTTCAGATTGCCGACCGCGACCTCGTCGCCGCCCTCGACGGGCACGAGGTCCGACTGGGAGAGCCCGGTCAGCCGGTGCACGAAGGGGAGCTCCGCCTTGTGGATGTAGACCTTGGCCGGCACCTTCGCGACCAATTCCGCGGCGCCACGGATCGCATGGCCCATGAGATCGCCGCCGAGATGGTCCGGATGGAAGTGGGTGACCAGGTCCTTGGTGACGCGGTAGCCGTCGGCTTCGGCGGTTTTGACGATCGTGTCGATGTCCCAGGCCGCATCGACGACGGCGGCCTCGTGCGTGGTCGGATCCCCGAGCAGATAGACGTAGTTCTGCATCGGGCCGACCTCGAGCTGCTTGAAGTAGATGGGACGCTTCACGACCGCTCCGGTTTCCGCTCCTGCGCGAGGGGCCGCTCCCACAGGTACTCGGTCTCGCCCAGGTGATGTCCGATCCACCGCGAGAGGACGAAGAGCAGGTCGGAGAGACGGTTCAGATACGCGAGCGGCCACTCCCCGATCTCCTCCTCGTGCATCAGCCGGAGCACTTCGCGCTCGGCGCGCCGGCATACCGTGCGCGCCACGTGGAGGAGGGCGCTGACGCGGCCGCCCCCCGGCAGGATGAACGACTTGAGCGGCGCGAGGTCCTTGAGGCAGTGATCGATCGTCGCTTCGAGCCCCTTCACTTCTGCCCCGCTCATGCGGAAGCTCTCGGGTGCGGCGGCGGGGGGCGTCGCCAGCTCGCCGCCGAGGTCGAAGAGCTGGTTCTGGAGCCCGCGCAGGATGTCGTCCAGCTCCCGGCGCGCGGCTCCGCTGGCGCCTTCCGTTCCGATCTCGGCCTGGTTCACGGCGCGCGCCACGCCGACCGCCGCGTTCAGCTCGTCGACGGTACCGTAGGCGGTGATCCGGGGGCTGTCCTTGCGGACGCGCTCGCCACCGACGAGGTCGGTCATCCCGGTGTCGCCGCGGCGCGTGTAGACGCGGGTGATGCGGATCGGCACGACGCCAGTCCTAGCGTCGTGTGAAGAGGGAGTCCACCCCTGCGGGCGACGGCTCGACGCGGGCCACGGCGAGGTTCTCCTCGACGTGCTCGCGGCTGCTCATGCCGACGAGCGCGGCCGTCACCCCGGGAGTCGAGCGTACGAACTGGAGGGCGCGCGCGGCCGGGGTCTGTAGCCCCGGCAAGGCTTCGGCCACCGCCTGCGGCAGCCGGCGGGAGAGCTGCCCCTGGAGGATCGCGGCGCTCGCGACCGGCGCCACGCCGAGTCGCCGTGCCGCCTCGAGCGCGCTCACGCGCTCGCCGTCGACCATCTGCGTCGGGCGCGCGTGCGCCTCGGGCATGGCGAGGTTGTAGGGCAGCTGGATCACCTTGAAGTGATGGCCCGCCCCCGCGACCGCCTCCGCCTCGCGCACGAGCTCGGCGAGCGACAGGTGATCGCGCGCCTCGGGCGGCTGGCGAAAGCCGTTCCAGGTGGCGGCGCCGTAGCGGCCGATGCGTCCGGCGGCGACCTCCTGCTCGAGCAGCTCGAACGCGGCCCGGATGCGGCCGAGGAACTCCGCCCGCGGCACGGCGGCGAGCTGCCCTTCGGGGTTGTGGACGTAGTAGACGTCGATCGATTCGAGCCCGAGATTGGCGAGGCTCCGCCCGAGCTGGTCCTTCAGGTAGCGTGGCGTCATGGCGTGCGCTCCGACGACGTCCTCCGGACGGAGGATGCCGGGGCGCACGTAGGTGTCGCGCACGAAGGCCGACGGGTCCGGCGGAACGGCCCCGTCGAAGGGGATGTAGCCTCCCTTGGTGCACACCACCATCTGGTCGCGCCGGAAGTGGCGCTCCCGGGCGAGCGCGGAGAGCGCATGGCCGAGCACGCGCTCGCTGCGCTGCGCGCGGTAGTTGATCGCGGCGTCGAAGAGGTTGCAGCCGAGGTTGGCCGCGTCGACGATCGCAGCGCCGTAGCGGCCGTCGGTCGCGTCGTCCTCCTCGCCGAGGTAGGTGCCGAGCCCGATCGAGGAGACGACGAGGCCGTCGAGGGAGCGGAAGTGGCTCGCCGGGATCTCCCTCGCGAAGGCCTCGCGGTAAGCGGCCGTGCCGGCCGCGGTCGCCCCGCTGCCCATGGCTCAGGCGGGCAGCGCTCCGAGCGTGAGCCGCATCGGATAGACCTTCCGGTTGAGCGGATTGACCATCAGACCGAGCGTCTCGAGAGTCACGGCGCCGAGAAGGGGACCCTCGTCCGCCTCACCGAGCACCACCGGGGAGGTTGCCGTCATGCCGGCGATGGTGAACCGACACTCCGAGACGCCGCGGCTGATGCTCGATCCGTCGGCCAGGCTGAATTCCGCTGTCCGCTCCGTTCCGAGCCCGAGCGCGTGCCAGACGCGCTTTGGAAGCACGGAATAGACCGCCCCGGTGTCGACGAGGAAACGCGCGCGTATCGCCCTTCCTCGTCCGTCGCGGCGCGAGACCGCGCCCCGGACGTCGATGAGGCCCACACCCCGAGGTGTCCCCGGAAGGGCGTGCCGATGGAATCGCTTCGGCAGCAACACCGAGGGGCCTCAACCCACGGCGGCTTCGGGGCGCCGGGCGTGACGCTTGATGATGTCGCGCAACCGCGGCGGGTCGATCGGCTTCTTGTAGATCACGTCCTCGAGCCCTGCCATGCGGCTCCGCTTGATGATGTGGTCCTTGTCGAAGTGGAAGGCGGTCATGAGGACGACGGGGACGCCGGTGTGACGCTCGCGGACGAGCTTGAAGAGCTCGTAGCCGTCGAGGTCCGGCATGACGACGTCGCTCAGCACCAGGTCGACGGTGGCGGTCTCGAGACGCTTCAGCGCCTCGCGCCCGCCGGTGGCGACGACGACCGTGCACCCCTCCTGCGTGAGAAGGTCGCGCAGCGAATGGCAGACGCCGAGGTCGTCGTCCACCACCAGGATGCGGATGCCGGTGAGCACCCGATCGTGAACCTCGCCCGCTGCGTGCCGCTCGAAGGCGGCGCCGGCTCGCTGCTCCCGCAGGTCGGTCATCTGCGTGCCCGGGAGGTACTCCCGCGTCGCGTACTCGGCCCCTTGGGCGAGCTCGGAGAGCTTGTTGACGATTCCCTGGATGCGCCCGAGCGCCGCATGGATGGAATCCAGGCGTTCGCTCTCGACGATGAAGTCCGCGTCCGAGGAGACCTTGGCGACGTGCCCCTCGAGCAGGTTCAGGTTGTTGACGATGACCTCGAGGGGGTTGTTGATCTCGTGGGCGAGGCTGACCGCGACCTCGCCGAGCAGCGCGAGCTGGTCGTGACGACGAATATCGCGCAAGTCCTTGGCGAAGCCGACCGAGCCGATCTCCTTCCCCTCGTCGTCGCGGATGATGGCACCCGAGATCGCGACCGGGACGCGGGTGCCGTTCTTGGTGATGAAGACGGTCTCGTAGTTCTTCGCTTGTCCCGGCGGCTCGCCGTAGCCGGCCCGCATCGCGCTCATCACCTTGCGGGCTTCCGCGACCTCGGGGTAGAGCCGGGTGACGTGCTGGCCGAGGACCTCGTCGGTCGTGTAGCAGAGCGTGCTGCGCGCCCCGTCGTTGTAGAAGATGATGGTGCCGTCGCGGTCCACGGCCACGATGATGTCCGGCGAACTCGCCAGCAGCTTCTCGAGGTACGGGGACGGGAGACGCGACACGATGGACATGCGCGAACGCGGGGCCGGATGGTAGGCTCCGGCGGCACGAGCGTCAAGGCGGCGCTGGTCTTCACCTTGCTCGCCGGATGCTTCTGGCGCTCCTACGGCCGCGCCGTCGCCACCCATGCAGAGGTGCTGCTCGGCATGGCGCGCAAGGGCGTCGATCTGGTGGCGAACGGGCGCCTGACCCCCGAGAGCATGCCGGAGCTCACCTATCCCCTCGAGCGCGCGCAGGCGTTCGCGGAGGCAGCGCGCGCCCGCGCGGGCGGGCAGGCGCCGGATTCACTCCTCGCGCTCGAGGCGTTGCTCGTCCGGTACCGGATGTTCCTCGACACGCTAGACCGCGTGCGCCGGGACGAGAGCCGCGACGCCGCGGGCCGCGCCCTCGAGGCGCCGCTCGCGGACGTCGAAAAGGCGGGCGAGGCGGTGCGCGCCGCGCTCCGGACCGAGGGGCGGCTCAGGTAACGGGCGCCGCACCCGGGCCGACGTGCGCTCGCGGGGCCGGTTCATGACGGAGAGAAGCAGCGTGAACGGGGACAGCAGCAACGAGATGAGGGAGCCGAGCGGCGGCGTGGGAGGCGGCTCGATCTCGAACGTGTAGCGGTATTCGAGACGGCCGTCGCAGAAGCGACAGGTGACCTCCTCCGGACTCTCGACGCGGATCACGATTGCGCGGTTGCCGGTCAAGCGCTCGACCACCATCTCCCCGCGTTGCGGCATAGCACTGGCCTCCATCCGTTGAGGGTTCCCGTCGTCCGTCCCGTTACTAGTTGAACTCGCCGGTTGCAGGGAAGGGGTCCTGCGCCTGCGTCGTGCTCGCGGCGCTGGCGCGCGCGAGGGTCTCGAGGCGCCGGTCGAGCGCGGCGAGGCGCCGGCCGAGGTCCGTGAGCTCGTGGCGCGACGCCACACCCAGCCGCTCCGTGAGCGTTTCGCCGAGACGGGCGACGTCGCTCTCGAGCACGGCGACGAGGCGCGAGGACCCCCCGCCGAGCCGACGCAGCAGCGCCGCGGCCTGGCGGCGTGCCTCGGCCGACGCGTCGAGGGCGCCCGCGGCGAGACGCGAAGCCGCCTCCCGCGGCGCCTGGTCGCGCACCAGCGTCTGGGCATCGTCCCACAGCCTGCCGATGAGCTCCGCGCTCGCGTGCCCGAGCTGGACGAGCGGCCCGCCGAGGCCGGCGCTCCACGAGCGCTCAGACGGCGGCACGGTTCGCTTTGCCATGATGGACCCCTCCCTGCGCCGTCGCGGCGTTCCTCGTCCGGCCCGGTTCGTTCGTCGCGATTCACCCATACCGTCGAACTCCGGCCGGTCACGCACCCCCCGCGCGCGACTGGCGGAAAGACCTTCTGTCTGGGAGCTAGATACCGCTACTCCAGAGGGGTCGTCCGCGTCAAGGAAAAAATGATGGTCCGACGACGGACGCCACTCCGGCCGAGCCGGCGCGCCGAACTTGCGCGGCTCGCGCCCGGTCACTATGCTCGCTCGCTGCCGAGGAAAGGGAGACGACGCGATGGTTGCTGTGCCTGACGAGCTTCGGCGCACTGGCTTCGCCGCCACGGAGCGGCGCGATGCCTGGTGGGTGGCGCCCCTCCTCCAGGGGACGGTCCTCGCGGTGCTCATCACCTATGCAAACTGGGCGGCGCTCCAGAACGCCAACTACCGGTGGGGCGGCTATCTTTCGCCCCTCTACTCGCCCCTGATCACCATCAGCTGGCTTCCGCTGCCGCCGTCCTTGCTGATCCTCCTCCCCCCGGTGCTCTTCCGGGCGACTTGTTACTACTACCGGAAGGCCTATTACCGGTCCTACTTCCTCGACCCGCCGGCCTGCGCGGTCGGCGAGCTGCGCGGCAACCGCTACCGGGGCGAGACGGCCTTTCCGCTCGTCCTCCAGAATCTCCACCGCTACCTGTTCTACATCACGTTCCTCTACCTCCCGTTTCTCTGGAGCGACGTGGTCCACGCGACGAGCTTCGGCGGGTCCTTCGGCGTCGGGATCGGCACGCTGGTGATCCTCGCCAACACGACCGCGCTCACCCTCTACAGCTTCTCCTGCCATTCGGCGCGCCACCTGATCGGCGGCAGCCTCGATTGCTTCTCGTGCAGCGCCGGAGCCCGTGCCCGCCACGCCGCCTGGAAGGGTGCGAGCGTGCTCAATGCCCGTCACATGCTGTTCGCCTGGGTGAGCTTCTTCACGGTCTGCAGCGCCGACCTCTACGTGCGGCTGGTGGCCTCCGGCGTCATCCACGACATCCGCCTGCTCTGATCCGGCACCTCGGATGGACCGCTTCGAGACCCGAACCTACGACGTGCTGGTGATCGGCGCCGGCGGTGCCGGGCTTCGTGCCGCCATCGAGGCGGCGGAGCAGGGGGTCTCGGTGGCGGTGGTGTGCAAGTCGCTCCTCGGCAAGGCGCACACCGTGATGGCGGAGGGAGGCGTGGCGGCGGCCCTCGCCACCACCGACGGCCGCGACAGCTGGAAGGTGCACTTCCGGGACACCATGCGGGGCGGCAAGCTCCTCAACGACTGGCGGATGGCGCAGCTCCTCGCGCAGGAGGCGCCGGCGCGGGTGCGCGAGCTGGAGGCCTGGGGGGCGCTCTTCGACCGCACGTCCGACGGCCGCATCCTGCAGCGGAACTTCGGCGGCCATCAGTACCCGCGGCTGGCCCACGTCGGCGACCGCACCGGACTCGAGATGATCCGGACCCTGCAGGATCGGACGGTGCAGGCACCGCGCATCGACGTCCTGATGGAGTCCACGGTCGCCCGCCTCCTGACCGACGGGGGGCGGATCAGCGGGGCGCTCGCCTATCGGCGCGAGAGCGGACGCTTCCTCCTCCTCCGGACGAAGGCCGTCGTCCTCGCCACCGGCGGCATCGGCCGCGCCTACCGGATCAACAGCAACTCCTGGGAGTACACCGGCGACGGACACGCGCTGGCGTACGACGCCGGTGCGGACCTGATCGGCATGGAGTTCGTCCAGTTCCACCCCACCGGCATGGTCTGGCCGCTCAGCGTACGCGGCATCCTGGTGACCGAGGGCGTGCGCGGCGAAGGGGGCGTGCTCAAGAACTCCCGCGGCGAGCGCTTCATGTTCCGCTACGTCCCCGAGATGTTCCGCGGCGACTTCGCCGACACGGAGGAGGAGGCCGACCGCTGGGTGGCCGACGTGATCGCGGGCCGCAAGGCCGAGGCCCGCCGGCCCCCCGAGCTGCTGACGCGCGACGTGGTGGCGCGCGCCATCGCGCAGGAGGTGCGCGAGGGACGCGGCAGCCCCCACGGCGGCGCCTTCCTCGACATCGCCTCGCGCCGCAAGCCGGAGGAGATCCGCAAGAAGCTCCCGAGCATGTACCAGCAGTTCCTCGAGCTGGCGGACGTCGACATCACGCGCGAGCCGATGGAGGTCTTCCCCACGACGCACTACATGATGGGCGGCGTGAAGGTCGATCCGGAGACCCAGTCGGCCACCGTGCCCGGGCTCTTCGCCGCCGGCGAAGTGGCCGGCGGCCTCCACGGCGCCAACCGCCTCGGCGGCAACTCGCTGAGCGATCTGCTCGTGTTCGGCCGCCGGGCCGGCCTCGGCGCGGCGACGTATGCCCGGGCGCAGACGGGCGAGCCGCAGGTCGATGCCGCCCGGGTCGAAGCCGTCACCGTCGAGCTGCTGGCGCCCTTCGAGCGAAAGGGGGGGGAGAGTCCGTATGCGGTGCAGGAGGCGCTGCAGGACATGATGGGAACCTACGTCGGCATCGCGCGCACCGCGGACGACCTCCAGGGGGCGCTCGCCGAGCTCGAGCGGCTGCGGGGGCGCGCCAACCGCGTCGGCGTGGACGGCAACCGCCAGTACAATCCCGGCTGGCACACGGCGCTCGACCTGCGCAACCTGCTCACGGTGAGCGAGGCCGTCGCCCGCGCCGCGCTCGCCCGCCGCGAGAGCCGCGGCGCGCACACGCGTGTCGAGTACCCCGACTCCGACCCGCAGTTCGGGCGTGTGAACGTGGTCGTGCGCCGGGAGGGCGACGCGATGGCCGTCCGCGAGGAACCCATCGTGCCGCTGGCAGGGGATCTCAAGGCGATCCTCGAGGGGAAGGACTGAGGGGGGCCGATGGAGACGGTGCTGAAGATCTTCCGCGGCGACGGCACGGCGGGAGCGTTCAGGGACTACACGGTCCCGCTCCAGCCGGGGATGGTCGTGCTCGACGCGGTCCACTGGGTGCAGGCCCACCAGGCGAGCGACCTCGCGTGTCGCTGGAACTGCAAGGCCGGGCGGTGTGGCTCGTGCAGCGCCGAGGTGAACGGCAAGCCGCGGCTCATGTGCATGACGCGGATGGACCACTTCCCGCCCGGCGAGGCGATCACGCTGGCGCCCATGAAAGCGTTCCCGGTGCTGAAGGACCTGGTGTGCGACGTGTCCTGGAACTACGGGGTGAACCGGCGCATCCCCGCCTTCCGGCCGCGCCCGCCCGAGCCCGACGGCACCTGGCGGATGCAGCAGGACGACATCGACCGGGTGCAGGAGTTCCGCAAGTGCATCGAGTGCTTCCTCTGCCAGGACGTCTGTCACGTGCTCCGGGACCACGACCGCAAGGATCAATTTGCGGGCCCGCGCTTTCTGGTCCGCCTGGCCGGTCTGGAGATGCATCCGCTGGACGCGGCATCGCGGACGGCGCACCTCAAGGAGGAAGCCGGCATCGGCTTCTGCAACATCACGAAGTGCTGCACGGAGGTCTGCCCCGAGTCGATCCACATCACCGACAACGCCATCATCCCGCTGAAGGAACGCGTCGTGGACGACTTCTACGACCCGCTGCGCCGCCTCTGGCGCCGGCTCCGGGGCACGTCGTGACGATGTCGTACACGCTCAAGCAGATCCACCCGGCCGGCATCCCGGCCGCGCTCGAGAAGGCGGACAAGTACCGCGAGCTGAACCAACCGTCGGAGGCCGAGAGCATCTGTCGCGACGTGCTCGCGATCGACCCCGGCAACCAGCTGGCGCACCGCATCCTCGGCCTGGCGCTGACCGATCAGTTCGAGGCATCGACCGCCGTCCGCTTCAGCGAGGCACAGCAGGTCTTCGCGCGGCTCGGCGATCCCTACGAGCGCGCCTTCTACGGCGGCCTCGCGTGCGAGCGGCAGGCGAAGGCGCAGGTCGCCGCGGGCCTGCCGCTCGGTTCGATTCGTCCGCTCTTCGACCAGGCGCTCGCCCGTTACGCCGAGGCCGAGCGCCTTCAGCCGCCAGGGAACGACGACGCCATCCTGCGCTGGAACAGCTGCGTGCGGGCGCTCGAGGCGGCGGGGCACCCGGGGTCCGCGAGCGACCCCGGGGCCGACTGGGAAAGCGACTTCGTCCCGCACCAGCGCTGAGCGCGATTCCGGCGGGTGCCGGAGCCCGCATTCTTGCCCCGCGCGGCAGCGGCTTCTTACCCGGCGAGCCGTTCATCGGCCGATGCGAAGGCGGGAGTGGGAGTGAAGTTGCTTCCGCCGCCCGCATCTCTGATTCGGCCGCGCGAAACGACGGCCGGCTGCCCGACCAACGGCGCTGAGT
>VBLD01000205.1:572-1030 GCA_005879205.1 Deltaproteobacteria bacterium | reverse complement strand
GCGTCCCGAACGCTGCGGCAACTTCTTGACAAATGGTAGTTAGATGCTATTATAGCCGAATCAACGTGGCGCGAGGCTTGCAGCAACTATCCCTTCCCCCTCGGCGTACTTGGGGTGGGCGTCGCGTCGGCGCCGGGCGAAAGCCCATCCCCGGCCGGCGCCCGGGCGTGCCGCATGTTTCGCGGCCTGCGCACGTCGCCGCGCAGCCGGTGCACGTGACGCTGTGCGCACGGTCTGCCATCCGCTGCCTGCGGTCTGGCCAAGTGTTCCCGGCCGTCCGCCGCGCGCTCGCTGCTGCCTCTCACCGCGGGTTCCGAATTCTTCATTTCAGCGTCCAGGACGACCACGTTCACCTCATCGTCGAGGCCGATGATACGCGGGCGCTCCGCCGCGGCCTCCGGGGCTTGACAATTCGCGTGGCGCGGGCCGTGAACCGGGCGCTCGGCCGGCGGGGCACG
>VBLD01000205.1:0-410 GCA_005879205.1 Deltaproteobacteria bacterium | reverse complement strand
ACGTGGCTTGCCGCGATCGGCTGGCGAATTCACGGGCTCATCGGCCTCGACGAGCGGCCACGGGGTGCGGCGGCGCGGCACCGGTTGGCTCGAGGGCGGTGCGGGGCCCCGCCGCCCCAACCAGCCTTCACCGCACCGTAAGCCGCCGCGTCCGGGCACACCGGTCGTCGCGACCCCGTTCGGTCGTCGGCCGCTCGTCTAGCCTAGGCTAGCCCTCGCCCTTCGAGATCATGCGGGGCGGACGAACGTATCCTCGCCCTCGGCATCGTCGCGATGCATCTCGGGCCGGGCACCGACTCTATGAATGACGGCCGGCGAGATCCTTCGTGCGGCAAAGCACAGGGGGTGCGTGGGGGTGCATTGCCTTGAGAGACGCCGTGCCGCCCACGAGAATGTTCCGCGATGCTTCG
>VBLD01000204.1:6734-12769 GCA_005879205.1 Deltaproteobacteria bacterium | reverse complement strand
TCCACGGCGCGTGGATCTGGAACGACCAGCCGCGGCCGGACGGCGAACTCGTGCCCACGCGCCTGGTGCACGACCGCCTGTGGCTGGTCGGCAGCGGCGGCAACTACACGCTCGGGAGCTGGCTGTTCAAGACGGAGCTGGCCTATCTCGACGGCCTCGGACGCCGCCCACCACGTCGGTGCTCAACAGACCCGACTGCTCGCCCAGCGTCGGAGTCGCAGTGGTCGAGTCGTCCGTGATGTTGAAGTTGCCCGACTCGAAGTTGTCGATCGTGAGCGCGGCGGCCGGCACGGCCAGCGCGGCGAGAGTCAGTCCGAGCAGGACGGGGATTCGCATGACTTCCTTCCATCTGGTGGGGTGCAGGTGGGAAGTCAGGCGCTCGTAGCACCGCGAGGCCGTCCCTCGCCAGGAATGCCGCAGCGATGAGCAAGTCTCGTGCCGATCTTCGAGAATTCTTAACGACTACCGTACGACACGCTAACACTCGTATCGCGGCCGGAGTCGCGCATTCGCCGCGCGCTCGGCCAGGCGGTTTTCTCCAGGCCGTGCCTTTACCGGAATTGAAGGTTTGTTCGTCTAAAAAATCTCCAGCTATTCAAAAACGGGTGCCCCGGATCCGAGCCCAAATCGCCCGCACGCAGCGGTCGCCCGGGCGAGGCCCTACCCTCTCGGGCCCTTCCGCACATCCGGCCGAGGACCCGCTTGCCCGATCGCATCGTCGACGAGGAGGTCGCGCTCCACGCGCGCGTGCGGCAGCACCTCGAGCAGCGCAGCGAGAAGCCGCGCGCGGACGAGCGGTCGCTCGAGCGCGAGCTCGAGGGATTGCGCGAGCAGATCGTCTCGGGCCGCGAGCGCAAGGACGCGCTGGCGCTGACCGATCAATGGCACCGCCAGAGTGCGCTGCTCGAGCAGCTGCGGCGCTCGCGCTCGGGTCCCGAAGTCGATCCGCTCTCGCCCTACTTCGCCCATCTGCGCCTGCGCGAGAAGGGCCAGGAACGCGACCTCTGCCTCGGGCGCGCCACCTGCATCGAGGACGGCGTGCGGATCGTGGATTGGCGACATGCTCCGGTGTCGAAGATCTTCTACCGCTACCAGCAGGGCGACGAGTACGAGGAGGAGTTCGGCGGAAACGCGCGCTCGGGCGTGGTGGTGGCGCGCCGCAGCGTGCGGATCCGCGACGGCGTGCTCGACCGGATCGAGGCGCCCGAAGGCGTGTTCCTCGCCGAGCCGCGCGGCTGGCGGCAGGTGCGGCGCGCGCGCCCGCGCCTTTCGGGCGGCGCGCGCAGCGCGCTGCGCGCCTACAGCGCAGATCAGGCCGGGCCGCGCCGCCTCGGCACCGACCTCGCCGGCAACCGCCGCCGCGCCGACAAGCGCCTGCCCGAGATCACGGGGCTGATCGATCCCACGCAGTTCGAGCTGATCACGCGCGCCGGCGGCTACCTGGCGATCCGCGGCAACGCCGGCTCGGGCAAGACCACCGTCGCGCTGCACCGGATCGCCTATCTCGCCTACGACGATCCGAGCGTCGATTCCGACCACACGCTGTTCGTGGTGTTCTCGCCGGCGCTGCGCGACTACGTGGGCACGGTGCTCCCGTCGCTCGGCGTCGAGTCGGTCCGGATCGTCACCTACCGCGACTGGGCGCACGAGCAGCGGCGCCGCCATTTCCCCGATCTCCCGGCCCCGCTGCGCGCCGACACGCCCGCCAGCGCGCAGCGGCTCAAGCTCGATCCCGCGCTGCTCGAGGCGCTCGCGCGCCACGTCGCGGAGCACCCGGGCCCCGCCACGGAGCGGCAGGCACTCGACGACTGGGCCAGCGTGCTGACGCGCCCTGCGCTCTTGCGCGAGTGCGCGGAGCGGCGCACGCCCGGCGCCTACCGCGCGGCGGCGTTCGATCAGTTCGCCGACTACTGCCGGCGCCGCAACGAGGAGCTGTTCGCGTGGCTCGAGGGCGACGCGGAAATCGAGGCGGAGCTCGACCCTGAGGACGACGCGCTGCTGCTGCGCGCCTGGCAGCTGCGCGTCGGGCCGCTGCGCGGCCGCAAGGGCCCCCTGCGCTACCGCCACGTCGCGATCGACGAGGTGCAGGATTTCTCGCCGCTCGAAGTGCAGGTGCTGATCGACTGCCTCGACGAGCGGCGCAGCCTCACGCTCGCGGGCGATACCCAGCAGCACGTGCAGCCGCACACCGGCTTCACGTCGTGGAGCCGGTTCCTCGAGGAGCTCGGGGTGCAGGGCGACGCGCTCGAGACGCTGCGCGTGAGCTACCGGTCCTCGCAGGAGATCGCGACGTTCGCGCACGGCCTGCTCGGCAGCCTGGTCGAGGAGGACGAGCCGCCGCGCGCCACGCGGTCGGGGCCGCCGGTGGAGCTGTTCCGCTTCACCGACCGCGGGGCGTGCGTCGCGTTTCTCGCCGACGCGCTGCGCGATCTCGCGCGCAGCGAGCCGCTTGCGTCGGTCGCGGTGCTGACGCCGTCGCCGGAGATGAGCGCCGTCTACTGCGAGGGGCTCGAGAAGAGCGAGCTCCCCGGTCTGCGGCGCGTGGCGCACCAGGACTTCAGCTTCGCGCCGGGCGTCGAGGTGACCGAGATCGAGCAGGCCAAGGGCCTCGAGTTCGACTACGTGGTGCTCGCGGACGTGACCGCCGAGCACTACCCCGACGCTCCCGAGTCGCGCCGCCGGCTCCACGTCGGCGCCACGCGCGCCGTGCACCAGCTCTGGCTGACGAGCGTCGGCACGCCCGCCGCCGCCGTGCGCGGGCTGTTGGACAAGCGGTGAACGCCTACGGGGCGATCGTCCTCGCCGCGCTCCTCTTCGAGTTCGCGGTCGGGGTGGTCGCGGACGCCCTGAACCTGCGCGCGCTCGATCCCGAGGTGCCGGCGGAGTTCCGCGACGTCTACGACGCCGACCGCTACCGGCGGGTGCAGGCGTACACGCGCGCCCGGGCGCGCTTCGGCCTGGTCGCGTCCGGCGTGCAGCTCGCGCTGCTGCTCGCGTTCTGGTTCGCCGGCGGCTTCGCGCGCCTCGATCGCTCCCTACGCACGCTCGGCCTCGGACCGATCGCGACCGGCCTCCTCTACCTCGGGGTGCTCGGGGTCGGGCGCCTGATCGTGGGCGTCCCGTTCCGCTGGTGGTCGACGTTCGTCGTCGAGGAGCGATTCGGCTTCAACCGGACCGCGCCGAAGATCTTCTGGATGGACCTCCTGAAGGGCGCCGTGCTCGCCGTGCTGCTCGGCGGTCCACTCCTCGCAGCGATCCTCTGGCTGTTCGAGCGTACCGGCAGCCAGGCGTGGCTCTGGTGCTGGCTCGCGAGCGCGGTCTACGTGCTCGGGGGCGAGTTCATCGCCCCCACCTGGCTCATGCCGCTCTTCAACAGCTTCGAGCCGCTCGGCGACGGCGCGCTACGCGACGCCGTCCTGGCCTACGCCCGCGCGGTCGCCTTCCCGCTCGAGGGCGTATTCGTGATGGACGGATCGCGGCGGACGAGCAAGGCCAACGCGCTCTTCACCGGGTTCGGCCGCCACAAGCGCATCGCGCTCTTCGACACGCTGCTCGACCGGCTCCCTCAGGAGGAGGTCGTGGCGGTGCTGGCGCACGAGATCGGGCACTACAAGCGCCACCACGTGGTGCAGGGAACGATCATCGCCCTGCTCCACCTGGGCGTCGCGCTCTTCGTCGTCTCGGCACTGCTGGCGCGACCGGGTCTCTTCGCGGCGTTCGGGATGCAGGGGCGGCCGGTCTACGCGGGCCTGGTCTTCGCGGCGCTCCTGCTGTCGCCGGCCGAGATGGTGCTGGCCGTGCTCCTCCACGCGCTCTCTCGACGGAACGAGTTCCAGGCCGATGCCTTCGCCGTCGCGACCACTGGCTCGGGGGAGCGGCTGGCGCACGCGCTGAAGCGGCTCTCGGCAGACGCCCTCTCGAACCTCACCCCGCATCCACTCTACGTCGTCCTCCACTACTCCCACCCGCCGATGCGCGAGCGCGTGCGCGCGCTCCGCTCGGCTCGAGCCTGAGCCCGAAGCGCCCAGGCGACGGCGTCCTCCAGGCGGTCGTTGCCCCAGAACATCGCGCGACGGCATGGGCTCAGAGGTCGACGCCGGCCAGGAACGCGAGCACGGCGGCGATGAAGAGGGTGGGCATCTCGATCGGCAGATTGTGCCCCGCGCCCGGCACCATGACCAGGCGCGAGCGGGGAATGCCGCGCGACAGGATGACGGAGCCGCCGGGTCGGGTGAGCGCGTCGTCGAGACCCTGGAGGATCAGGGCCGGCACGCACACGCGGCCGAGCTCGGCGGTCCAGTCGTAGTGCCCGAACGCGCGCGCGGTCGCAGCGTAAGCCCGCGGGTCGACGAGCCGCGTACGGCGCGCGAGCTCGCGGGCGACGTCGGGATGCGCCGCCGCAAAGCCCGGTCCGAAGGCGCGCACGTCGGCCTCCCGCTCCGGGCCGAAGCCGTCTCGCTCGATGGCATCAGCGAGTCGGCTCCATGCCCGGGCCGCCCGCTCGCCCACCACGCTCGACGTGCTCACGAGCACGAGGCTCCGCGTCCGCGCGGGGAAATCGAGCGCGAATCGCTGGCTCACCACCCCTCCGCCCGAGTGGCCGACGAGGTGCGCCGCCGGCTCGCCCAGCTGGTCGAGCAACGCGGCGAGATCGCGGGCGAAGAGGGCCGGATCGTAGGGACCGGGCGGCTTGGCGGACGCCCCGGCGCCGCGCAGGTCCCAGCGGAGGACGCGATGGTGGGCGGCGAGCTGTTCGAGGTGCGGCGTCCAGTACTCGAGGTCGCTGCCGAGCCCGTGCGTCAGCACGACCAGATGCGGGCCGTCGCCGCGGAGGTCGTAGTGGAGCGCGGTGTCGTTCACTTCCGCGTGCATCGGAGGTTCGGAGAAGCTGGAGGGTCGGGCGTCGGCGCCATTGTGTCAAGTGGTGCGCCTTGGAACCGCTCTCACTCCGACGGCGACGAACCGTTCTTGCCGCCGTCCGGCCGGCGCGGATAGTAGGCAACCCGTGCCCGGTCACCGGTTCCTCGTCGCACTCGCGGCATGCTCGTGGTCAGCAGGCCCGGCCGCCGCGGAGCCTCCGGAAGGGGCGCTCCGGCCGCCCACCGCCGTCAGCCCCGAAACGTGTCACGACGGCAACAAGGCCGCGATCCTCTGGAGCCCGCGCTGGCCGCGGCCCGACCGGCCGCTGCGCGTGATCGCCGTCGCGGACCGTCCGCTCGAGGCCATGCTCGTCGTCCACGCGCCCGACGGCTCGGAGGCGGCCGTCGTCCCCGCAGCCCGCGGCGCGACGCCGTACTGGTGGCTCGCCGAGATCGCGGCACCCGGCGCGGGCACCTACCGCGCCGCCCTCGGGCGTGGCGCCGAGGTCGCGGCCTGCCGGGACATCCGGGTATCGGACGAGAGGCAGCTCCGCGCATCGGAGCGGAGCGTCGTATGGCCCGTCGAAAGATCCTGGGACCGCGACGCCGAGAACCTCTACTCGGCCTGGGTGGAGCGGCGGTCTCGGCGACATCCTGCGCGACCCGGCGCGCAACTTCCTGTACGACCACCTCGGCCTCGACGAGGACTCCGGGCACGGCCTGCGGCTCGAACCCGACTGCGCCGACCTGCCGTTCTTCCTGCGCGCGTACTTCGCGTGGAAGGTCGGCCTGCCGTTCGGCTACTCCGAGTGCAGCCGCGGCGAACGCCTCGGCCCGCCGCGCTGCGTGGCGTGGCACTCGAACCTCGAGCCACCATCGGGCGGGACCCGCGACGAGGTGCCCGCCGTCGAGCGCTTCCTGCGACAGGCCGTCGGCTGGACGATCCACTCGGGGAGCGCGCGCACGCCCGCCGCGGACGAGCGTACCGACCTCTACCCCACCCGCTTCTCGACCGACACGATTCGCCCCGGCACGGTGTACGCGGATCCATACGGGCACACGCTCGTCGTCGTGCGGCGGGTCGCACAGTCGGAAGGCGCGGGCGGCATCCTGCTGGCCGTCGACGCCCAGCCCGACGGCACGGTCGCACGCAAGCGTTACTGGCGCGGCAATTTC
>VBLD01000204.1:0-6670 GCA_005879205.1 Deltaproteobacteria bacterium | reverse complement strand
CCGCCTCCACGCGCTCTCGAACCGCGAGATCCTCGGGAATCCTGCGTACGGGGATTTCTCGCTCGAGCAGTACGCCGCAGGCACCGAGGGTTTTTACGACCGGATGGACGCGCTGCTCTCGCCGACGCCCATGGACCCGGCGCGCGCGCTCGTCGAGACGATCGAGGCGCTCGACGAGCAGCTCCAGACCCGCGTCCGCTCGGTGTCGAACGGCGAGGAGTACGTGGCCGGGCACCCGGGCGTCATCCCGATGCCACGGGGCGCTGCCGTCTTCGAGACGACCGGGCCGTGGGAGGACTATGCGACTCCCTCGCGGGACCTCCGGATTCTCATCGCCATCGACGTCGTGAAGGGCTTCCCCGAGCGCGCCGCGCGTCGTCCGGAGCGCTATGCGCTGCTGGCCGGGCGGGCGCCTGCAGAGATACGCGCGGAGCTCGAGCGGCTCCTGGCCGACGAAATCGCCCGGCGTCGCCTCGTCTACCGGCGCAGCGACGGGTCCGAGTGGACGCTCACGCTCGCCGGAGTGGACGCTCACGCTCGCCGACGTCCTGGCGCGCACGGAGGCGCTCGAGGGTGCGTACAACCCGAACGACTGCGTCGAAATCCGCTGGGGCGCGCCGCCGGGAAGCGCCGAGAGCGCCACCTGTCGCCGCCGGGCGCCGCGCGACCAGGACGTCCTCATGGAGGAGTACCGCGAGTGGTTCCGAGAGCGCCGGCGTCCGCCGCGCGCGTAGCAGCGGGCTCGTCGTTCGTGAGCGCACCCTCTTGACCGGGGACCGGCACGGCCGGAGGATCCAGCCGCTGGAGGTCGCCATGCGGTTCCCCGCTCCGGCCCTCATCGCCTTCTCGCTCGTGATCACCGCCGCGCAACCGGGCCTGCCGGCCTGTGGCGACCGTCCCGGCGACACGCAGGCCGTCGCGGACGCGCGTGCGGTCGTCGCGACTCGATGCGACTGCGCGGCGGCGGCGAGCCACGCGAGCTACGTCGACTGCGTCGCGCGCGCCGCCAATGCCGAGGCCCGCGCCGGACGCCTACGGCCGCAGTGCCGAGCTGCGGTCGTGCGCTGTGCCGCACGCTCCACGTGCGGGCGGCCGCGCCTCGTGACCTGCTGCCGCACGCGAGCCGATGGGGCGAGGCGGTGCAGCCTGAGGGGGGGCGCCGCGGAGTGCACCGCCCCACCCGGCGGGAGCGCGTGCAGCAGCAGCGAAGCGAGCTGTTGCGACGCGTGCGGCGTCGGGAGCTGCGCGGCGGCGACCGCCACGACCACCACGCTGCCGCCGGGATGCGGCAGCGACCTCGACTGCGACGACGGGAACGGCTGCACCGAGGATCGCTGTCTCGACGGCAAGTGCCAGCACCAGTGCCTGTGCGTCGGTCCCGGCGGCTCCGTGAGCTGCTGCCCGGGACCGGCGGCCGAGTGCCCGTCGCCTAGCTGGTTCTACACCTGCGGCGACCCGGTCTGCGGCGGTCACCGCGACCAGGGCCTACCACCGTGCGGCAGCGGCGAGACGCCGGGAGCGCCCTGCTCGCCCGAGGGCGCCCGCTGCGACCCCGGCGACTCCTGCGACCGGCTGCTCGTCTGCGCCTCGAGCAACCCGGTCCACCGCGGCGGCTGCCCGATCTCCCGACGGGAGGCCAAGGACGACATCCGCTATCTCGGCGAGAACGACCTGAGGCGCCTGCACGACGAGCTGATGCGGTTCCGTCTCGCCACCTTCCGGTACCGAGAGAACGCGTCGCATACGCAGCTCGGCTTCATCATCGACGACGTGGAGCCGAGTCTCTCGGTCGACCCGGTGCGCGACCTGGTCGACCTCTACGGCTACACCAGCATGGCGGTGGCGGCGCTCCAGACGCAGGCGCGCGAGATCGAGGCGCTCAGAAACGAGGTCGAGGCCCTGCGACGGCAGCTGAGAAAGCGCCCGGTCCGCTAGGTCAGTGAATTATCTTGCAGGCTCGATCCTCCTCTCGTGGCTACTCGCGAGCGCGGGCCTCGGAGCCGAGCCCCCTCGCCTCGTCTCCTTCGCGACCGCCGACGCCGGCACCGTCTTCGCCGACGCCTACGGCGAGGGCGGCCGCGACGGCGTCGTGCTCGCGCACGGGGCGGCCTTCGACAAGGAGAGCTGGCGCCCGCTTGCGGAGCAGCTCGCGGCGAAAGATCTTCGCGTCCTGGCCATCGACTTTCGGGGCTGGGGCAAATCGACGGCGGGCGCGGCGAAGGACGCGCTCTTCGAGGACCTGCTCGCCGCCGTCCGCTATCTGCACCGCGGCGGCGCGGCCCGCGTGTCGCTCGTCGGCGCGAGCATGGGCGGTGGCGCGGCAGCGCAGGCCGCGGCCAGGGCGGCGCCGGGAGAGATCGACCGGCTCGTCCTGTTGTCACCGGCTCCCGCAAGCACGCCGGAGCGCGTCCGCGGCGACAAGCTCGTCGTCGCCAGCGAGCACGAGCCGGCGATCGAGCGGATCCAGGCGCTCTACCGGAAGCTCGCGGAGCCCAAGCGGCTCGTTCTCCTCCCCGGAACCGCGCACGCCCAGCACATCTTCGACACCGATCAATCGGGGCGCTTGACGGCGACCATCGTCGAGTTCCTGTCCGGCCGCTGAGCCGACTCCTCGGGTGGCCGCCGGCCGCGGAAGGCGAGGTAGAGGAGCACGTCGTAGAGGATCTTGATGCCCGCCCCGACCACGAAGGGGGTCGCCACGGCGAGGCCCTGCATCGACACGCCCGCCAAGGCGGGGGCGGCGGCCCATGCGCCGAGGCGCACGAGGTTGGTGACGCCGGAGGCCACGGTGCGCTCGGCGGGCCGGACGACGGCCATCACGTAGGACTGGCGCGTCGGCACGTCCATCTCGACCAGGCCCTCGCGCAGCAGAAAGAGGAGCGCCGCAATCCAGAAGCTCGGCGCGAAGGGCACGGTCACGAGCAGCAGGCTCGACGGGACGTGCGTGAACACCATCGTGTTCACCAGTCCGATGCGCCGGGCGAGCCGGGCGGCGGCGAGGTGAGAGAGCGCGTTGGCGAGCCGGGCGCCGAAGAAGAGGACGCCGATCGTGCCCTCCGCGACGCCGAACCGCTGGAAGAAGAAGAACGCCAGCAGCGCCGCGGTCACGAAGCCGCCCCCCAGGGCGTCGAGCGCGAAGAGCGCCGAGATTCTCCAGAGCACGCTCCGGCTCTCGGACGAGAGCCGCGCCGGAGCCTCCGGGCGTGGGCCGTCGACGGTGGGGGAGAGAGCGAGATAGAGGAGCGCCGGGAGCGAGGTGAGCAGCGCGCACGTCGCGACCGCGATCCGCATCGCCGTCACCTCGGGCACGCCGGCCAGCCGGTGCAGCACGGCGGGCATGCCAGCCGCGAGCCCGCCGAGGGCGTGGCCGGTGTCCTGCAGCACGTTGTACCAGGCGAACACCCGGGTGCGGCCGGCATCCGTCGCCGTCGCCGGGAGGACGGCCTGCTCGAGGACGAGCGCCGCCCCGCGGTCGCGGCCCATGCCGTTCAGCATGCCGACGAACGCCGCGGCGCCGATGACGGCGGCGCTCGACGCCGCCGCGGCCACCACGCCGCCCGTCGCACCGAGGAGCGCGAGATGGACGAGGAAGCGTCGGCGGCCGAGCCGGTCGCCGGCGAGCGTCGCGACGAGCGTGGCACACGCCGCGCCCGCGAGCCCGGCGCCCACGACGAAGCCCATCTGCGCGGGTCCGATCCCCAGTCGGCCGAGGTAGATCCCCAGCAGGACGCCCATCATCCCGGTCGCGAGGGCGCGCAGGAACGCGGCGGCGTAGAGGATGCGGCGATCGCCGAGACCGCTCAGCCCGGCACTCCGAGCCTCGCCTTCAGCGACGCGTAGAGCGCGTCGTAGAGGAACGCCGCCCGCTCCACGATCTCGTGGTCGTCGCCGGCCACGAGCGGAAAGCCGCCCGAGATGGCGCGCAGCCCCGCCGATTCGGGAACGAGGCCCACCTCGTCGAAGTCCGCGCCGTGCACGATGCGCGCGAGCTCCTCGAGCGCGGCGTCGTCGGGACGGTAGCGGTCGACCAGGGCCTCGAACGAGCAGCGCCCCTCGGCGTCGCGATGCGGGTAGGTCGCTCCCGGCGCGTCGAACCCCGTGGCGCCTTCGCGCTGCTGGAGGCCGGCGACCTCGCCCGGGTCGACGAAGACGAAGATCGCCGCTGGATCGACGAAGCGGCGGATGAGCCATGCCGTGGCAGTGCGGTTCACCCGGATGCGGGCGCGCGTCACCCACGTCACGACGGTCGCGCCTCGGAACGGGCGGGACCCGGCATCGCCGCGGAGGCTACTCCCGCCGCCGCCGCGCGGCAATGCTCGGCTTCTAGGGCGCCAACGCGAAGACGCCCTCGGTCTCGCCCGTGCCCGGGAGCACTCCCACCCCGAAGAAGACCATCCCGTCGGCGATCACGGGACCGCTCGCGATCGGGCCGCCCGCGTTGAAGACGAAGAGCGGCAGCCCCATGCTCGCGTCGCGCGCCTTGAAGGCGCCGAAATTCTCGCCGGCGAAGACGAGACCGTTCACGATCCCGACCGGCGAGAGCGAACTCGCGGCGTCGGGCGCGTCCCAAACGAGACCGCCCGTGAACGCGTCGAGCGCGGTCTCGAACCCCGGTCCGCTGAACGTCGTGCCGAAAACCGTGCGTGCAGCGAAGCCCGTCGAGCCCGAGAATCCGCCGGCCGCGCTCGCGACCGAGGTGGTCGTCTTCCACACGAGCTGGCCCCCACCCGGGCCTCGGCCGGCCCTCACGGCGTAGTAGGTCCCGTCCTTGCTCCCCGCCCCGACGAGCACGGGCACGCCGGTCGCGTCGGTAATGACGTTGGGCGACGAGCCGAAGTCGAGATCCTGGAGCTCGCCGTTGGGATGGGCCTGGAAACCCCACACCGGATTGCCCGGCGTCAGCGGATCCGGCGGGTACGTGACCGGCGGCAGACCGGGGCACGAGCCGTCGACGGACACGCCCGAGCAGCTCGCGTCGAGCGCCATGATCGACTCGGAGAGGCCGCTCGACGCGTTGTTCACGCAGTCGCCGGTGTCCACGTAGACGAGGTTGTTCGCGGCGTCGATGGCGGGCGTCGACCAGACCGCGCCGCCGATCGAGGACGGCGGGACCGTGTCGAAGCGCCACACGATCTGTCCCGAGAGCGCGTCGAGGGCGAACAGGGCCCCGTGGATGCAGGGGCTGTCCTGATGCGACGCGGCGCCCACGTAGATCATGCGGCGGCCCTTGTTCGGGCCCGCCGTCGGCGTGAACGGCATCGGCGAGGAGAAGATGTCGGTGCTCACCGCATCGGCCGGGTCGGGCAGCGCGCCGCCGAGATCTACCGGGAACCCCCTGGCCTCCTTCCCGTTCGACCCGCACCCGCGGTTCCGCACGGTCATCGTGGCGGGCGCCTGGGGAGGCGCGCCCGACCCGTTCGCGGGATAGGCGTGCAAGTACCCGCACGAGTCCCCGAAGTAGACCCGACGGTTGGCGATCGTCGCCGAGGACTGGATGCCCGGGAACTTCGAGTCCCCCTGCGGCGTCGCCAGGGCGACCTTCCACTTGACGGCCCCCGTGCGGGCGTCGAGCGCGTAGAAGTTGTGGTCCCAGGAGCCGACGTAGACCACGCCGTCGACCTCGCTCGGGGTGGCCGTCACGGGACCGCCCGTCGGCAGGAACCAGACCTGGTGCAACGACCCGACGGTCTCGGGGCTGATCACCGTCTCGCCAGCGTTGAAGCGCGATTGCCGAATGTCGTGGCCGTACATCGGCCAGCCGGCGGCGAAGGCCGGACCGGCAGCGAGAACGGCTACAGCGAGCGCCAACCGTTTCATGCGTTGGACCTCCTGGGGCGGACCCAAGCGTACCGGCGCCCCCCTCCGCGGCAATCCCGGCGGCAGAGGAGCGCGTCCACCTGGATAAGGGTGAGGCCATGACGACGCGCCACGTGAGCGCGTCGTCTACGAGCGCAGCGTCCGAAGGCTCGCGGAGATCCGTCCTTACCGCCCCTTGAACGTCGGCGGTCGTTTCTCCATGAACGAGCGGATGCCCTCGCGCATGTCCTCGCTCTGCGCGACCAGGGCCTGCGTGAACGCTTCCTCCGCGAGGCACGTCTCGAGGTCCGACTGGAGCGAGCGATTGAGCAGCCGCTTCGAGAGCCCGAGCGCGAAGGTCGGACCCTGTGCGAGACGCTCCGCCCACTCCCGCGCCGTCTTCTCGAGCTCTCCGGCCGGCACGGCGCGGTTCACGAGCCCCAGCCGCTCGGCATCCGCGGCCGGGAGGTCGTCGCCGAAGAAGACCAGCTCCTTGGCCATGTGGAGCCCCACGTGACGCGCGAGGAGGAACGCCCCGCCGGCGTCGACGGCGATGCCGCGGCGGACGAAGACCTCGATGAAGCGGGCGTCGTCCGCGGCGACGACCAGGTCGCAGGCGTAGGCCAGGTGCGCACCGAGGCCGGCGGCGACGCCGTTGACGGCGGCGAGCGTCGGCTTCTCGAGCTCCCAGAGCGTGCGGATGACCCGCTGGCTCGGCAGCATCGCCCGGCGCGTGTCGCCCGGACCGGGCGGCGCCGCCGCGCCGGTGGCCGCGCGCGAGCCGGAGAGGTCGGCGCCGGTGCAGAAGGCCTTGCCGGCGCCGGAGAGGACGACGGCGCGGACGTCGGGCTCGTCGGCGGCGCGCGCGAGCGCG
>VBLD01000508.1 GCA_005879205.1 Deltaproteobacteria bacterium | reverse complement strand
AACGTCCGAAGGACCTCGCCCCCGGCCCCCCCCGCCTCGCGCGGAGCTCCCGCAGCACCTATCCAATGACATGGCGGTCCTTCCGAACAGTTGTGGCAACCACCGTCCTACCGACCGACGGCGGAAGGAGCCGCCGCCCGTTTTTCAGCCGTCAGTTCAGCACTTGCGGGGACCTCTCCAGCTCGAGGGGAACCGCCACTTGGCGGTTCCCCTCCGCGGTGCCCTTAAGCGCTCAGGTCTGCCTCAGAGAAAGACCCCTACCCTTGAACGACGGCTCCCTGGCTTCGAGGGCAGGATTCAGAACGAGAGCGACGAGCCGCTGTTGCTGAAGATCTTCGTTTGAGTAACGGTGACGTCGGCCGGCCCCACGCAAGCGGCCACGTTGCTTGACCCTAGGGTTTGATTAACCCCGGTGAGCTTCCACGTCGCTCTGACATGGTGGGGCTTATTGTCCCCCGGCACCTGAGCAACGAAGTTGTAGCTGTGCGCCGACAACGTGCTCAACGTCAGGTCGAAGCCGCAGGTGCACGTCTGCATGCCGGTTAGATCTGGCGGCCCGCAGACTGTGCCCCCGGTGCAATTGGCGTCCGACGTGCAGACGGTACCAGCGTTACCTGCCGCGCAAAGGGCGACGTTACTGAACAACGTATTGCTGATCTGCTGGAAACGCTGGTCGTAAACGACGCAGCTCGTGTCGGCAGCGTTAGGAGTCTCGTTGGGTAACACGCGTCCCCCCTCGACCTGCACGCACACCTTGACACCGATATCCGCAGTCGCAGTGTTGACAGTTGTGGAGAGCTTCGTGCTGGTGAATAGCCCGGTGACCGCCGAAGGCGTGATCAAGAGCGTGTTGCCGCTGGCATTGGACGTCTTTATGGTGGTATCGAGCAACACGCATTCGGTCCCGTCGCTGGTTGGGAGGCACAGCGGGCTCAAGGTACCGGTGGTTGAGTTAAGCGTACATACAGTCGGACTCACAGCGGCGTCGAAGTTGCCGCTGCTCTGAGCGAACGCCATCGGCGCCGAGAGCATGGCCAGTGCAAACACCCAGAACGATTTCTTCGTCGTCATGGTCTTCTCCTCCTTCGTCATGGTCTTCTCCTCCTTTCGTTGTTTCGGTCGCCGGCGTCGTGTCGGCGGCGGCCCACGAACTGCGATCGCAGGCGCGGGAGACGGTGAGCACCGCCGCGGGGGCTCCGGGCAGCGCCGTAATCCGGCAGTACCCGGGTGCCCGCGGTCCGGATGCAAAAAAGGCCGGAGGATCACTCCCCCGGCCCCTCGAGGCACGGTTTGCACGATCCCGCTCCTTGAACGCCGGCGAAGTTAGCTGACGGGTTCGGGCCCAAGAGCGCTTGGCCCGTCCGGGTCTGCGTGGCAGCCCCGGATTCACCCCAGGGAACTGGGTCCTCCGCCCCCCTCGCGGGGGTTAGGCGCTATGTGACGCTATCTCGACTCTATGCCCGACGGCCCGCCGCCGCTCGAGCGGTTCGACGCTCGTCGCTGGCTCTCCTCCATTGCTTTTCGCGACTCCACATCACGTTGGGGGGAACCAAGAACCGTTCCAGAGCCAGGCCCTTGCGCGAGCAGGAAGAAGCGAGAGAGCGGCGCCTCTCGTGCGCTACTTTCCCAACGGGGTCCGTTCACGGTTGCCCGTCCTTCTTCTTCGTCTTCCTTCACGGCTCACGCTCACGGCGACTGGCACAAACGACGAACCCGTCTTCTCAGCACCCACGCGGCCTCGGCGTCCCCGTCGGCATCACGAGCTAGGTGGGCCTCCTCGTGAGGAGCAGCACCACCTTCCAGTCCACAACCGCGACAGCATCCGGTCGGGCGTATGCGGCAGCAGCAGCGGCTATCGGCCGCATGCCTCGCGCTCTCCAATCACGTTGCGCCTGCCCATGGGGCGCCGGAAGACGCCACCCCAGCACGCGATCCGGGCGCGCCCGTCGCAGTCCCCGGCTGTCAAATGAACGCGATGTACCGTTGGGTGAAGGGCCACGCCGATGACGTTGGAGAAAGCAGCTGCGATGAGCTGGTGAAGCGAGTGCGGGAGTCTTTCATCGCCTCGCACAGCGGGCGGCCGCGGCGCATGGGGGTCTGTAGGAGCGATACCGTCCCTGAGCACCCGGATCGGCCCTGCGGCTACTCCACGGGTTGCCTCGCGGTGGGGGTGCGACGGATACCGTTCAGGCGCGGCCACGAAGCCCCATCTTTCTCCCGCCCAGTCCCCCGCCGATGGTCGAGGAGATGCACCAAGACGGGATACCCGGTGGCGGCCTGCCCAAGAAGAATCACTGAATAAATCGCGTTCCGCCGTTTGGGATAGCCAGAAGGGATCCGGGATGCCAAGGGGACCGGCGCGGGCCGTTTGGAGGAGTCGATGACGAGACGATGGGCTC
>VBLD01000507.1:1973-2480 GCA_005879205.1 Deltaproteobacteria bacterium | reverse complement strand
GACGGCGGTCGCGGCCGCGCGGAAGCTCCAGCGGCGTCCGGCGCGGAGCGCGCGGTAGAGCAGCACGCTCAGGACCAGGTACTCCGTGAAGTGTGCGAGCTTCCGGATGAAGTAGTGCATGGCGACCAGCTCGGCATGGGTGGCGGACGGGAAGAGGGTGCCGAGGATGGGGAGGATGATCTTCCCGGTGCTCTCGCCCGTGAAGTAACCCGTCGAGAAGAGCGAGATGACCCCGCCCCAGGCGAGGACGGGGAGCCAGCGCCTGAGCTGCTCGGCTCTAGACAAGTTCGGCGAGGGCGCGATTGACGACCGCGAGCATCTCTTCGCCGAATTCGGCGTCGATGAAGCTCTCGAGCTTTTCACGCTGCGAAGCGTATCGCTTGCCCCCCGCCTGGCCGGCCATCTGTGTCCCGGCGAGCACGTCCAGATAGGCGAGCACGCCCGGGTGGGCACCGGGATCGGAGCGCGAAAGCTTGTCGTCGAACAGCACCCGCAGGGTCCGATAGG
>VBLD01000507.1:440-1935 GCA_005879205.1 Deltaproteobacteria bacterium | reverse complement strand
GCGGCGTGCGCCTCGTGTCCCTCCTTCTCGATGATCAGCGCGTAGTCGTAGTATGCGGGGTCCAGCTTTCCCGCCACGGTCCGGCCGTTGATGAAGAGCGTCGGCGTCGAGTTCACCCCCGCCCGGTTGCCCACCTCCACGTCCTGACCGACGCGTGCCCGGGTGGCCGGGTCGTCGAGGCAGGCACGAAACGTCGGAAGGTCGAGGCCGAGCTCCCGCGCATACCGGAAGAGGCTCTCGCGCTCGAGGTGCTCGTGATTCTCGAACAGCACGTCGTGGTATTCCCAGAACCGGCCCTGGTCGCCGGCGCACTCCGCCGCCATCGCCGCGAGGCACGCGTTCGGGTGCAGCGGCGCGGGCAGGCTCGCGTTGCAGCTCGAATCGAGCGGATAGTGCCGGAAGACGAGGCGGACGTCGGAGCGGGATCGGACGAGCTTGCGGAGGTCCGGAAACGCCTCGGCGCAGTGAGGGCACTGGAAGTCGGAGAACTCGACGATCGTGATGGCGGCGTCGCGGGGACCCTTCGTGTGCTCCTCACCCGCGATGAGCTCGTCGAGCGGCCGCACCGGGAGCCCGCTGTACCAACTGGCGAACTGCGGATCCCGGAGCCGGACCTCGGCCAGGTTGGTCGCGGGCGGCGGCTGGCGCACGGCGGCGAGCGTCGCGCCCGCGACCGCGAGCACCACGCCGGCCGCGGCGACCGCCCAGGCCGCGCCGCGACGGCTCCACCAGGCCGCACACGGCGCCGCATCGAAGCGGCCCGCGAGCGGGATCACCGTGATGAACCAGACGGCGATGATGACGTCCGTGCCGAGGCAGAGGAGGCACGCATGCCGCAGCACCGCGGCCATGATCACGCCGAGCACGAATGCGAACCCGACGCTCGCCGAGACGAGGCCGAGGAGCACCAGGTCGGCGAGGCCGGCCCGCGCCCCCAGCGCGCCCGGCACCGCGAGGCCCGCGCCGAGCGCGAAGGTGGCGAGCGCGAGCCCCGCCACCGGCACGCCGAGCAGACTGCCGTACCGGCTGCCGAGCACGACGTCGCAGTTGATCGCGCCGCCGAGGTTGCAGAAGCTCGTGTAGCCGGCGTCGGAAGCGATCCGCTGATGGACGAAGACCGTGAGCGCGCTCAGCGCCACACCGGCGAGCGCGACCGCGAGCGCGACGCGGTGACGGCTGGGGCTGGCGCTCATCGGGCGAGAGCCGAAGTCTAACCGGCCCCCGCCCCCCTTTCAATCGCGAGCGCTCAGAACTGGTACGTGAGCCTGAGACTCGTCTCCGAGCGGCCCTGGTTCAGACCGCCGAGGCCCCACGTTTCGAAGATCGGCGTGGAATGGCCGCGCGGCGCGACGAAGTAGCGCTGCGCGACGTTCACCACGAAGTCGTCGCGGACGACGTAGTCGACGGTCCAGAACGGCTCCATGCTGAACTGGTTGATGGGGTCGACGGCGAAGCCGAAGATGGGGATGATGCTGCCGCCGCGGTAGAAGCTGAT
>VBLD01000507.1:0-400 GCA_005879205.1 Deltaproteobacteria bacterium | reverse complement strand
GTCCCGGATCTTGTCGCGGAAGACGGGCGTGTTGGTCGGAATACGGACGCTGGAGGGAAGGTCGAGACCGCCGGCCAGGCAAGAGCCGCCCTTCGCGCGCTGATCGGGCGTCAGCTTGGCGACCTCCTCGGCGTTGCAGCCCGGGTTGTTGATCAGGTAGTGCCAGAAGAACTGGCCGGTCAGCAGGACCGTGCTCTTCTTGTTCACCGTCCTGATCCACGTGGGCCGGTCAAAGCCGATCATGCCCTTCCACATGTTCTTCTTGGTCACGCCGGGCACGGCCGGCACGTCGATCACGGTGATCTTGCCGAGGTCGAAGAAGGGGATGCCGACGTCGTACACCGTTTCCGCCCGGAAGACGGTCTGCGTGTAGGCCTCGTCGGCGTAGTTGGCCGACATG
>VBLD01000203.1:5860-12512 GCA_005879205.1 Deltaproteobacteria bacterium | reverse complement strand
TGGCGGCCGAGAACCACGGAGGCTCGAAGCGCCTGCTCAACGTCCGCTGCGAAGTGCGGCTGACGCGCGTCTCGCAGCTCTCGCTCCTCGGCTTCGGGATCGCGGTGGCGTGCGGGCTCCTGTTCCACGTGCCGGAGGTCACCGGCGTCGGCGCGGCGCTCGGCCTGGTGAACCTCGGCGTGATCGTCACCGAGAACGTTCGCCTTGGCCGGATCCTGAACGACGCACTCGACATCGTGGCGGCGCGGATCGTGCTGCACCCGCTCGGGGCGGAGCGGGCCGCGCCGCGGGCGCGCGCGGCCTGAGCCCGGGCGACTCCATGGGTAACACCGTCCGGCTCGTCCGGAAGATCCTCGGTCGGCTCGTTCCGTACCGATGGCTGTTCGCCTCGGCGCTCCTCCAGGTGCTCCTGATCGGTGTCCTCGAGCTCGCCAAGCCCTGGCCGCTGAAGATCGTCGTCGACGACGTGCTGGGCGGCCGGCCGCTCGGATGGGACGGACTGCGTGGGCTCGGCAGCAAGGAGCTGCTCGCGGTCGCGTGCCTGGCGCTGGTGGCGATCTACGGGCTCCTCGGGGTGCTCAGCGTCACCAGCAACTACGCGACCATCAAGGTCGGCCAGCAGATGGTGAACGACTTCCGGAGCGAGCTCTACGCGCACCTCCAGCGCCTGTCGCTCGCCTTCCACAGCCGTCGCCAGGTGGGCGATCTGCTCTACCGGCTCACCGCCGACACCTTCGCCATCCAGACCCTCACCATGAACGGCTTCTTTCCGGTGCTCACCTCCGTCGTCCTCCTGGTGGGCATGCTGGCCGTCATGCTGCGGCTCGACTGGGTGCTCACGCTGATCGCGCTCGGGATCGTGCCGCTGCTCTTCCTGGCGATCGCGGGGCTCAGCCGGCGCATCACGGTGCTCGCCACCGACGCACGCCTGAAGGAGAGTGCGCTGTGGGCGATCGCGCAGCGCACGATGGGTGCCATCCGCGTCATCCAGGCGTTCACCACCGAGGAGGACGAGCACCGCCGCTTCGTCTCGTCGAGCGGCGCGAGTCTCGCGGCGAACCTCCGGCTCTACACGTTCCAGACGGTCTACACCGCCTTCGTCAACGTGCTGGTGGCCGTGGGGACCGCCGCCGTCCTCTGGTTCGGGGTGACGCACGTGCTCGCCGGGACGCTCACCGTGGGCGAGGTGCTGGTCTTCACGTCGTACCTGGCGTCGCTCTATGCACCGATCAACAGCCTGATGCAGACCTACGGGCTCGTGCAGGGGGCACGGGTGGGAGCCGAGCGCGTTTTCGAGATTCTCGACACCGCCCCCGACCTGCGCGACGGGACCCGGCCGCTCGCGCGGGACGAGGTGCGCGGCGCGGTCACGTTCGAGGCCGTGCGCTTCGGCTACGACCCGGCGCAATCGGTGCTGAAGGGCGTCGACTTTCACGTGCGTGCCGGCGAGATGGTGGCCATCGTCGGCGCGACCGGGGCCGGCAAGACGACGCTCGTCAGCCTGGTGCCGCGCTTCTACGATCCGACGGCCGGCCGGGTCCTCCTCGACGGCATCGACGTGCGCGAGTTCCGTCTCCGCGGGCTTCGGCAGCAGGTGGCGATCGTCCTCCAGCCGCCGCTCGTCTTCCCGACCACGGTGCGCGAGAACATCGCCTACGGCTGCCCGGGCGCCGACCTCGCGGCGATCGAGGCGGCGGCGCGCGTCGCCCAGCTCGACGATTTCCTCGAGCGGCTGCCGGAGGGGCTCGGCACGGTCGTCGGCGAGGCGGGGGCGACGCTCTCGGCCGGCGAGCAGCTCCGCATCACGATCGCCCGCGCCGTGCTGCGCGACGCGCCGATCCTGATCCTCGACGAGCCCACCTCGGCGCTCGACGCGACCACCGAGGCGCGGGTCATGCAGGGGCTCGAGGGCCTGATGGCGGGCCGCACCACGCTGGTGATCGCGCACCGGCTCTCGACGGTGCGGCGCGCCGACGCCATCCTCGTCCTCGATGACGGCCGGATCGTCGAGCACGGGACGTTCGCCGAGCTCGTCGCGCGCGGCGGTCACTTCGCGCGCCTCCATCGTACGCAGTTCGGAGGCGAGGCCGAGCGTGCCGTCTCGTCGTGAGCCGCTGCTCGTCCTCGGCATCGTCGGCCAGTATCCGATGGCCGGGGTGGCGTGGCAGGCGATCCACTACCTCCTCGGTCTTCGCCGGCTCGGCTGGGACGCCTACTACGTCGAGGACTCCGGCGCGGCGCCCTACGACCCGCGACACGGCGGCCGGACGGACGACCCGTCGTACTCGGTCGGCTACGTGGCCGACGTCATGCGCCGCATCGGGTTCGAGGACCGATGGGTCTACCTGGACATGGCGCACGACCGGACGTTCGGGCTCCCACGGTCCCGCCTCGATGAGCTCTACCGCGAGGCCGCCGCCATCCTGAACCTCTGCGGCGCGACGGCGCCTCGAGCGGAGCATCGCCAGGGCGCGCGGCTCCTCTACGTCGAGACCGATCCGGTCTACGAGCAGCTCCGCATCGCGCTCGGCGCCGAGTCGTCGCTCGGCTTCCTCTCGAGCCACGACGCGCTCTTCACGTACGGGGAGAACCTGGGCGCCCCGGACTGCCCCGTACCGCTCGAACGCTTCACCTGGCACGCGACGCGGCCGCCGGTCGTGCTCGAGGAGTGGACGGCGCCACCCGACCCGAGCGCGGTCTTCTTCACGAGCATCGCCTCGTGGGAGAACAAGGGCAAGGACATCACCTTCCGCGGCGAGACCTACCACTGGTCGAAGCACGTGAACTTCCTCCGCTTCCTGGAGCTCCCGCGGCACACGACGGCACGCTTCGAGCTCGCCATGGATCCGCTCGACGCGGCGGTGACGGCGCGCATCCGGGAAGCGGGCTGGGCGCTCGTCGACCCGGCGCCGATCTCGCGCAACATCGATCGCTACCGCGGCTTCATCCGCGGCTCGCGCGGCGAGTTCACGGTGGCCAAGGACATCTACGTGCGGCCGCGCAGCGGCTGGTTCAGCGATCGGAGCGTCTGCTACCTCGCCGCGGGCAAGCCGGTCGTGACGCAGGACACCGGCGTCGGCAAGTTCGTGCCGACGGGCCGCGGGCTCCTCACGTACGCGACCATGGAGGAGGCGGTCGAGGCGCTGCGGGCGATCGAGGCCGACTACGTCGGACACGCGACCGCGGCGCGCGCGCTGGCGGCCGAGCACTTCGCGGCCGAGCGGGTCCTCGCCCGCCTGCTCGCCGAGGGCGGGCTCGGTTGAATGCGGGTCATCGTCACCGGTCTGGTCGCGACGTATCCCGTCGGTGGGGTCGCCTGGGACTACCTCCAGTACGTGCGGGCGTTCCACGCGCTCGGTTGCGACGTCCACTACCTCGAGGACACCGGGCAATGGGTCTACGATCCCGTCGCGCAGACGTTCACCGACGACGTGTCGGGAAACGTCCGCTACCTGGCCGGGGCCCTCGCCAGCCTCGACCCAGCGCTCGAGCACCGCTGGACGGTGCGCGCCCCGGACGGCCGCCTCCACGGCCGCGACGAGCGCGAGCTGGCCGCCCTCTGCGCGAAGACGGACCTCTTCCTGAACCTGTCGGGCTCGTGCTGGCTACGCGAGCCGTATCGGGCGGCGCGGGTGAAGGCGTACGTCGACACCGACCCGTGCTACAGCCAGGCCCGGATCGCCGCGGTCGACGCCGGCGTGGCCGACGAGTCGACGCAGTTCTCGGTCGACCTCATGCGTCGCCACGACGTGTTCTTCACCAACGGCGAGCACGTGGGCGCGCCCGACTGCCTCATCCCCACCTGCGGCATCCGCTGGCACCCGACGCGTCAGCCGATCGTGCTCGCCAACTGGCCGGTCCGGGCGGCGCCCGACGGGCCGTTCACCACCGTCATGTCGTGGAAGATCAAGCCCACGCCGCCGGTGGTCGGCGGCCGCGTCTACGGCGACAAGGACGTCGAGTTCGAGCGCTTCATGGACCTGCCGTCGCGCACCCGGGAGACGCTCGAGGTGGCGCTCGCGGGCGCCGCGCCGCGCGATCGGATCGCGGCCGCCGGCTGGCGGCTGCGTGACGGCCACGCCGTGTCGGCGACGATGGCCGCCTACCGCGACTACGTCCTCGGCTCGCGCGGCGAGCTGTCGATCGCGAAGAACGCCTACGTGGCGACGCGGAGCGGCTGGTTCAGCACGCGGAGCGCGGCGTACCTGGCGTGCGGGAAACCGGTGGTCGTGCAGGAGACCGGCTTCAGCGCCCACGTCCCGACCGGGCCGGGGCTGCACGCCTTCTCGACCGCCGAAGAGGCGGTCGCGGCGCTGGCCGCCATCCGGGCCGACTATCCAGCCGCGTGCCGGCACGCGCGCGAGGTGGCGGAGGCGTGTTTCGCCGCGGAGCGCATCTGCGCTCGGCTCCTCGCAGACGCGGGGCTCTGATCGATGGCCCGCATCGTGCTCGCCGGCTACCTGGTCCGCAATCCGCTCGGCGGCTACACCTGGCAGGCGGCACACTATCTCCTCGGGCTCCGCGCTCTCGGCCACGATGTGTGGTTTTACGAGGACACGGGCCATTTCACCCTCGCCTACAACCCGCTGACCAACGACTACGGGCCCCGGTACGAGTACGGAATCGCGGCGACCGGCGACTTCCTCGGCCGCATCGGGCTCGGCGACCGCTGGGTCTTCGTCGATGCCGAGCGTGGCGTCGAGCACGGGCCGGGGGCGGGCAGGGCGGCGGAGCTGCTTCGCGAGGCCGACCTGCTCATCAACGTGGCGGGGGTCAACCGCATCCCGCCCGAGCGGCGCGCGGGGCGGCCGGCGGTCTACGTCGACATCGATCCCGCCTTCACGCAGATCAAGGCGGCCGAGGGCGACCCGCTCCTGCGCGCCATCCTCGACGAGCACGCACACCTGTTCACGTTCGGCGAGAACATCGGGACGCCGCGCTCGCCGGTGCCGACGGGCGGGTACCCGTGGCACCCGACGCGGGCGCCCGTCGCACTCGGGTGGTGGGCCGACGCAGGCCCACCGGGCACCGCCTACACGACGGTCGGCAAGTGGGACGCGGGCGGTCGCGACGTCATGTTTCAGGGCGAGACGTTCGCGTGGCGGAAGCGGACGGAATGGCTCCGCCACCTCGATCTGCCCAGCCGCACGGGTCTCGCGTTCGAGATCGCCATGGACGTGGACGGCGTTCCCGGCGACCGCGTGTTGCTGACCTCGCATGGCTGGCAGATCGTCGACCCGCTTGCCGTCTCGGCCGACCCATGGCGCTACCGCGACTACCTGCGCGGCTCGCGGGGTGAGTTCACCGTCGCCAAGGACATGAACGTGCGGCTGCAGAGCGGCTGGTTCAGCGACCGCGCGGCCTGCTACCTGGCCGCCGGCCGGCCGGTGGTCGAGCAGGACACCGGCTTCGGCGACGTGCTGCCGCTCGGGCCGGGGCTGCACGTGTTCCGGACCGCGGACGAGGCCGCGACGGCGCTGGCCGCGATCGAGGCGGACTACGGGCGCGCGAGTACCCATGCCGCCGAGGTCGCGCGCGAGTACTTCGCCGCCGACCGCGTCCTCGCGGAGCTCCTGCGCGTCGCGGGGCTGTAGGCGGGCGCCGCGGCTAGTGAACGGCGGCGATCTTGGCCAGGATCTCGGACTTCACGCGTCCGAAGAGCTCGTTCTCGCGCTGGAAGCGGTGGAAGAGGTCGGCCATAACCTCGACCTGGCTCCGGTAGCGGGCGAGCGCCTCATCCTTCACCGCGACCTCGGCGGGCGTGAGCTTCACCTGTGCCCACGTCGTGTCGGGCACCCGGGACGCGGAGGGAGCCGGCAGCTCCGTGCACGTGCCCGGCGCGGGCGGCCAGAACGGATCGTGCACGAGGTAGGTGAGGATCAGGAGGTCCTTCGGCAGGACATGGCGGGCCTGGAGGGCCTCGACGGCCTCGGTCACGAAATAGCTCGTGTGGGCGTGGTCGAGATGCGTGTCGTAGGGATGCGGCATGATGACGACCGTCGGCTGAAAGTCTCGCAGCAGGCGCGCGATCACCGACGTGAGGTCCTGGCCGTCGTAGTCTACGTTGGGGTCGACCGTCCCCGGATACGGCGGGCTGTCCTCCTTGGTGTAGGGCGAGGTGCGCGACCAGTGCGCGCGCCACAGCTCGGCGAGGCCGCCGTCCGGGAAGCCGAGGAAGGACACGTGGCGCTTGGCGAGGCCGAGCCGTTGCGCCGCGGCCAGCGCCTCGCGCTGGCGCAACTCTCCGAGAGCGAGGTAGTCCGTGTCGGTCGGCTTCTTCAGGTGAAAGTCCTCCTGCGCGGCCCACGGGTATCCGTCGCCGTTCGTCATGAAGACGACGCGCACGGCATCGCCGGCGTGCACCAGGCGGTAGATGAGCCCGCCCGCCGCGAGCGACTCGTCGTCGGGGTGAGGGGAGAAGAAGAGCACCCGCGGGTGGGGTGGCAGCGCGAGGATCGGGAGCGGCGTGGCCGGCGCCGGCTGGGACGGGACGTCGCCCCGTACGGGTGGCGCGGACAGCGCGAGCAGGAGCAGGAAGAGTGAACGGGCGGCCGCCCGCCGCGCGGGGTCAGATCTTGTAGCGCTGGACAAGGCTTCTTGCGATCACCAGACGCTGGATCTCGTTGGTGCCCTCGCCGATGATCATGAGCGG
>VBLD01000203.1:5341-5808 GCA_005879205.1 Deltaproteobacteria bacterium | reverse complement strand
GATGCGCATCGCCTCCAGCGCCACCTCCTGGCAGGTCTCGGAGGCGAACAGCTTGGCCATGCCGGCCTCGACGTCCGCGCGCTCGCCGCGGTCCTTCATGGCGGCCGCCTGCCGCGTGAGGAGCCGCGCCGCCTCGATCTTCGTCGCCATGTCGGCGAGCTTCAGCTGGATGGCCTGGTGCTCGCAGATCGGCTTCCCGAAGGTCGTCCGCTGCTGGGCATACCGGATGGCGTCCTCGAAGGCCGCCTGCGCGACGCCGACGGCCCGCGCGGCGATGTTGATGCGGCCGACCTCGAGCCCGCTCATGACCTGCGTGAAGCCGCGGCCCTCGACGCCGCCCACGAGATTCGCCGCCGGCACGCGGAAGTCCTCGAAGCTCACCTCGCAGGTCTCGATCCCCTTGTAGCCGAGCTTGTCGAGCTGGCGGCCAACGGTCACGCCGGGCGCGTCCTTCTCCGCGGCGAAGA
>VBLD01000203.1:0-5171 GCA_005879205.1 Deltaproteobacteria bacterium | reverse complement strand
GCCCCGCGCCATCGCGGGCAGGTAACGCGCCTTCTGCTCCGCGGTGCCGTGCATGGCGAGGACGTGGGCGAACATGAGGTGGGTGTTGAGCACGCCCGAGAGGCTCATCCAACCGCGGCACAGCTCCTCGACGATCATCGCGTAGGTGGTGTAGTCGAGCCCGAGCCCGCCGTGCTCGCCCGCAATCGTCGCGCCGAAGAGGCCGAGCTCGCGCATGCGGTCGACCAGCGGCTGCGGGTACTCGTCGGCATGCTCGTATTTGCTGGCGACCGGCATCACCTCGCGCTCGACGAATCGCCGCACGGTGCCGAGCACCTGCGTGGTGAGCGCGTGGCGGTCTTCCACGGCGGCGCCGGCCATCGATGGACTTCACCATGTTTACTGGGGCAGTTCAACCGCGCGCCTTGAATTGCACCCCCGCGCTCACTACCGTCTCTGCGCGCATGCGCGTGATGCGGATTCCTCCGGCGGTGGTCGTCGGCGTGTTCCTCGTGACGGCGCCCGCCTGGGCGCGCTGGCCGGAGCCGGCGCATCCAGGCGACGACACCGAGGTGTTCACCGGCGGGGAGGAGACCGCGCAGGGATCGGCGCCGCGACGTCCGGCGCTCGCCTTCTGGAAGCTCCGTCTCACCCTGCGCGTGCCGGCTGAGGAGCGTCCTGTCCGTATCGGCGTCCTGGTGCCGCTCTCCGACGGCCGACAAGACGTGCTCGGCCGGCGGACGACGGCTCCGGGCTTCCATTTCCGCGAGACCGCGATACCGCCCAACCTGCGTGCCGAGTGGACGGCCGAGCGCACGGCGGCATCGACGGCGACGTACGACCTCGCAGTCCGCATCGGCGAGCCCGCGGTGACGCCGATCCCGGCCGAGCCGATCGCCAGCCTCCCGCGTCCGCCCGAGGGTGAAGCCGGACTCGCGCCGACCCCGCACATCCAGAGCGACGCGCCCGAGGTGAAGCGGCGGATGCAGCGCATCGTCGGCCGCGCCACTCGCCTCGACGAGGTGATCTGGTCGCTCTACCAGTACACCGCCGCCTTCCTCCCGGCCGCGGATCCGCCCGGACCGCAGGACGCCGTCACGGTGCTGACGGCCCGCCGGGGCACGAGCCTCGGGCGGGCGCGGACGCTCACCGCGCTCCTGCAGGCGGCCGGCGTGCCGGCGCGCCTCGTCGGCGGCCTCCGTCTGGGGAGCGCGGGGGAGAAGCGGGCGACGAACTCGTGGGTGGAGGCGTGGACCGGCAACGGATGGGTGCCGCTCGACCCCGCAGGCGGCTACTTCGCGACGCTGCCGACCAGCTACCTGGCCCTCTATCGCGGCGATCTGCCGCTGATCGTGCACACGGCGGGGCTCGAGCTCGACTACGGCTTCGCGATCCGGCAGGCGACTCGCCGCGCGGTCGAGGAGGGGGAAGAGGAGGAGGAGGTCGCGCTGCCCGCCGGCCGCCGTCCGGTCGTGCGCGGGGCGGGGCGCCAGCCCGTCGAGACCCACAGCACCTACGTGAGCGAGCCGGTCGCGTCGGTCGTCCTGATCGTCGACCAGAGCGTGCCGGAGGCGGTGACCGACCGCATCCTCGGCGAGGCGCACGACGCCGCCATCAACTGCGTGCTGCTCACCGCCCGCTTCGAGTCCCGCTATTTCCGCGAGAGCTACCTCGAACGGCTGGTGGTGACCAACCTGGCGCTCATCCGCCAGGCGCACCTCGTCCTGGTGGCGACGGCCGACGACGCGGGCCTCTACGCACTCCTCGGCCTCGGCGAGCGGAACGTCCGGCTCGACGACGCGCGCATCATCGCCGCGGGTGCGATGGGGCGGCCGGCGGCCCTCATGCTCGGTTCGCTCCTCTACCATCTCGTCCAGCCGGGCGAGGTAGTGCTGGTGAACCGCCACGTCGACCTGCTGCCGCTCTGGGAGCTCGCCCGGGCAAACCTCATCGACGGGACGCCGATGGGGGAGGAGGCCGCGCGCTGGAACATCGACGCGCTCGTCCTGGGGGAGGCCGGCGCCCGGCTGCCGGGCTGGCGCCGTCCACTGATGCTCCTCTGGGCGCGCGCGGTCCGCGCCCAGGTGCCGCTCTCGGCCCTCACGCTGATCCTCATCCTGCCGATCATCGCCTCCCTGGTGGTGATCGCCCGGATCGTCGTCGGGCTCGAGACCTTCGGGATGTTCGGGCCGGTGATCGTCTCGCTGGCCTTCATCACGACGGGCCTCCAGTGGGGCCTCGTGATCTTCGTCGTGATCGTCGGGCTCGGGGTGCTCTTGCGGGCGGGGCTGCAGCGCCTGCGCCTGCAGGCCGTGTCGCGGCTCGCGATCCTGATCGCGCTCGTGTCGGCCGTGATGGGCGGGCTCACGCTGCTCGGCGCCGTGCTCGGCATCGGGCCGCTGCTCAACATCAGCATCTTCCCGATGGTCATCATGTCGAACGTGATCGAGAACTTCGCCGCCTCGCAGGTGGAGCTCGGGACGGCGGAGGCGCTGCGCATGACCCTCGCGACGCTCTTCCTCTCGGTGGCCTGCTATCTGGTGGTGGACCAGGCCGGCCTCCAGTCGCTGGTGCTGGCGTTTCCCGAGGTACTGCTCCTCACGGTCGCGTTCGACGTCGTGCTCGGGAAGTGGCGGGGCGTTCGGCTGCTCGAATACGTGCGGTTCTTCCGGACGATGCGGCACGGCCGCGAGGAGGCAGCGTCGGGGTCGACCGCCGAGGTCCGCCGCTCGTGATCGCCGCTCTGCGGCGCATCCGGAGCGAGGTGCTCGGCATCAACCGGCGCAACCACGGCTACCTGTTCGCCTACAATCCGCGCGCCCGCTACCGGGTGGTCGACGACAAGCAGGCGACGAAGGTGGCGCTCGCCGCCGGGGGCGTCCGGGCGCCGTCGCTCCGCCACGTCTGCGAGGCGCAGTGGCAGGTGCGCCGCCTCGCCGCCCGGCTCGCCGCCGAGCGCGAGTTCGTGCTCAAACCGGCGCGCGGGGCGGGCGGCGCGGGGATCGTGGTGGTCGTCGGCCGCCGCGGCGACCGCTTCGTGAAGGCGAGTGGGGCGACGCTCCGCGCGCGCGACCTCGAGGCGCACGCCTGCGACGTGCTGGCCGGCGCGTATTCACCCGGGGGCCGCGCGGATCGGATGCTGGTCGAAGAGCTCGTCGTGCCCGAGCCGGTGCTCGGCGCCTTCTCCTACCGGGGCGTGCCCGACGTGCGCGTGCTCGTCTTCCGGGGCGTTCCCGTGCTCGCCATGGTGCGGCTGCCCACCCGGCGCTCCGACGGACGCGCCAACCTCCATCTGGGCGGCGTCGGCGTCGGCGTCGACCTCGCGAGCGGATGCACCACCTTCGCCATCCAGGCGGGCCACCCGGTGCGCGTCCATCCGGATCTCGGCCGCATGCTGACGGGCGTGGCCGTGCCGGCGTGGCCGGAGGTGCTCGACCTGGCCGTACGTGCCGCGGACGCCGTCGGTCTCGGCTTCCTCGGCGTCGACGTGGTGCTCGACGAGCGCCACGGGCCGCTCGTGCTGGAGCTCAACGCGCGCCCCGGTCTCGGCATCCAGATGGCAAACCGTCGCGGACTGCGGCCGCTGCTCGAACGGGTCGCCCGGGCGTCACTGCCGGTGAGCGCGGGGGAGCGCGTCGCGCTCGGTCGGGCGCTCGCCTACGACTGCGGGTCCAGCCGGTAGGTGAGGGCGGTGATGAGCGGCCGGCCGTCGCGGCGCCGGACTTCCCACTCCGCCTGGCCGCGCACCTCGCGGCGGTCGCCGCCCGACTCGCGGTAGCGGATGATGAAGGGACCGCGCACGTCGGCGGCCGGGCCGCGCGGCGCGATCGAGAGCGACTCGAGCGTGTAGCTGAGCTCCTCGATCGCGGTGAACATCCGCCGGTAACCGGCGGCGATCGCCTCGACTCCGCGCGTGCCGTTCTCGGCCGCGTCGGGCGCGAAGAGCTCGACGAGGCGGTCGACGTCCCGCGCCTCGTATGCGGTCCGGAACTGCTCGACGACCGTCGCCGCCTCCTCGGTCGAGAGCAGGCCGTCGGCACGGATCGGTCGCACCTCGGGGGTGGCGGCGATCGCCTCCGACGCGGTGTTGGACGCGAGCATCCGCGAGGGAGCGGCCAGCGGCGCAGGAGGATCCACTTCCTTGCCGGACGGCGAGATTGCGTAGAGGGCGATGGCGAGCGCGGCCACGCAGGCGGCCGCCGCCGGGATGCTGAACGCCTGACGCGCGAGCGTCGACGCAGGGACGGCGTCCTGGACGGGTGTTGCGGGCGGCGGAACAGGCGCCGGCGACGGGCTGGCCGCCACGAGCGCGCGAGCCGGATCGGAGACGGCGGGCACGGGTGTGCTTTCGGTGGCGGGCGCGACTGCAGGCGTGGGTGCGGCAAGCGGAGGGGGCGCTGGAGCAACGACCTCGACGGAACGCGTCTCTGCCGGCGGCGCTGCCTGCACCGCCACGGCCGGCGCAGCGGGCGCGACGAGGTGCAGGGGGCTCGGGGGAGCGGGCGGCGAGGGCTCGATCGTGCGCGCCATGGCCGCAGCGGCGGGGATGGCAGCGACCGGGGACGGCGCGTCGGGTGCGATGGCCGGCGCATAGTCCCGCCACACCTCGTCGATCACGGCCGGCATCACCTGCCTGGCCCCGGTGGCGAACGCGGTCAGCAGCGCTGCGTCGCAGAGCACGTTGATGACGCGCGGAATGCCCTGGCTGAGGGCGCCCACGCGCTCGAGCGCGGCGTCGGCGAAGATCGCGCGGTCGGTGGCCCCGGCGCGCTCGAGACGGGTGCGCACGTAGGGGGCGACCTCGCCGGGGACGAGCGGTCGCAAGCGAACGCGGAGCGTGATGCGCTGGCGAAGCTGCCGGAGCGCCGGGTTGGCGAACTTGGTCTCGAGCTCCGGCTGCCCGGCGAAGAGAATCTGCAGGATTTTTTCGCGCGACGTCTCGAGGTTCGAGAGCAGACGCAGCTCCTCGAGGACGCTCGCGTCGAGATCCTGGGCCTCGTCGATCAGCAGCGCGACGTTCCCCCCGGCGCGTGCGTGCTCGATCAGGAACTCGTTCAGGCGGTGGAAACGGCCGAGCTTGCCCGTGGCCTCGGTCGGGATGCCGAGCTCCATCAGGATGTACTCGAGTATCTCGTCGAAGCTCACCGTCGGGTTCATGAGGAGGACCGTGCGGACGCTCGGATCGAGGGTGT
>VBLD01000202.1 GCA_005879205.1 Deltaproteobacteria bacterium | reverse complement strand
GGCGAAGATACTCGAGGATCGACCACCCGTCGGCGATGGCTCTCCGGCCCGTCCAGGGCTTGAAGGAGTATCCCAGGGTGTACATGTCGGAGTCCGAGCGGATGCCGGGATAGCGGAAGAGGTCCCAGGTGCCGCCGATGTCGTCGCGCGCTTCGAGGATGACGTAGGTTCGACCGGGACACGTCGCCTGCAGATGGTAGCCCGCGCCGATGCCGGAGATGCCGGCGCCGACCACCAGCACGTCGAAGTGCTCCGTCGTCCTCGGCGTGCCGTCGTCCGCATCCATCGCAGGTGGCCCCGGATACTATGGACGGAGCTTCGCTGCCAGGCGCGTCGCCTCGCGCCGCGCTCGCTTCGCGGCGACCGCCGCCTTGCGGGCTGCCGACCGGCGCTCGCGGGCACGCGCCTCGGCTTCGCCGAGCCGCCGACGGAGATCGCCGACGGCGCGCGCCGCCTCCGCATCTTCGCGCGCCCGGGCCGCCGCCTCCTGCTCGAGCGTGCTCGCCTGCCGAGCGAGATCCTCCGCCTGCGTCCGGGCCTGGCGTCGCGCTTCGAGGGCCTGCTGCGCGCGGCGCTCCTCGACCGCTCGGGTGCGTGATCGCCGCTCCTCGGCCACGCGTATGCGGCGCGGCGCCTCGTCCGGCGACGCGTGGCCTTCCGTCGCGCGCGCGGCTCGCGAACCGCCCAGTGCCTCGAAGCCCGGCGGCTGGCGCTCCTCCGCCAGCCGCCCGTGAAGCAACGATTGCCGCGCCTCCCGATCGGCAGCGGCCCCGAGGAGCGTTCCGGAGATCCGCTGAGCGGTCTGCGCCGTCGGCCTGAACCCCCCGCGCCGGAGGATTTCTTCCGTCCCGCGCATGAGAACCTGGAGCGCCCGGCGTTGCGCCTGGGTGGCGTCGGCGACGGCCCGGCGGTCGCCGAGCTGCGCGCGCTTCAACCGGTCGGTCGCGTCTGCGAACGCCTGCAGCGCGCGCCGCTCCTGGCGCGCGAGCGCGTTGATCGCCCACACCGGCACGCTCGGCCTCCTCAGCCGACGGACGGCGACAGCCTCCTCGCGTCGTCCCGCCTGCCCGAGCCGGGCGGCGAGCTCGTTCCGGCGCCGGGTGAACTCGGCGAGCGGGACCGCGTAGAGCGTGTCCACCGGGACCATCGCTCACCACTTCTCGCCGGCGGGGCGGATCTCGAGCTCGAACGTCCAGGCGTCGGCGGGCTGCTGGTAGAGCTGCCAGTACGCGTCCGCCACGGCATCGGGCCGCATCAGGCGGCCGGGAGCGAGCTGGTCGAGCGCCGCCTCCCCCTCGCTCTGGCGGATTCGATCGCGGACCCAGGCGGTGTCCACGCCGGCGTCGATGACGAGGTGAGCGACGTGGATGTTCTTCGGGCCGAGCTCCCGGGCGGCGCTCTGTGCCAGCGCCCGCAGGCCGAACTTCGCGCTCGCGAAGGCTGCGTAACCGGCACTTCCCCGGAGGCTGGCGGTGGCGCCGGTGAAGAAGATGCATCCCCGCCCGCGCGGCAGCATGAGGCGGGCGGCTTCGCGGCCGGCCAGGAAGCCGGCATAGCACGCCATCTCCCAGACTTTGCGGAAGACGCGTTCGGTGGTCTCGAGGAGGGGGAAATTGACGTTCGCCCCGACGTTGAAGATGCAGACCTCGAGCGGCGCGCGCCGGTCGGCCTCCTGGAGGAACGCGGTCAGGTCGTCTTCCTTCCGCGCGTCGAGTGAACGGGCGACGATCTGCCCGCCCTGCGCCTGGACGTCGGCGACCAGCGGGGCGAGCTGGTTGCCGTGGCGGCGCCCGGCGAAGATCGTGAAGCCCTCGGCCGCGAACTTCCTGGCGATCGCGGCGCCGATGTAGTCACCGGTGCCGATCACCGCGGCGGTCGCGTTTCTATGTTCCACGACGTCCTCCTCGGACGATCCGCTCCGCCGCGGTCGCGAGGATCCGGTCCGAGAGCCGCCTGTCGTCGACCGCCCGCGCCAGGATCAGGGCGCCGGTCATGCAGGCAAACGCCGCGATCGCGTCCTCACGACGGCGGGCGGGGTCGTTGCCCGGCATCAGCCCGGCCAGGAAATCCATCGCGTCCTTCAGCTCCCTGGTGAAGGCGGCGCGGACGGTTCGCGGCTGACGGGCGATGCTCGGGCCGAGCGCCGCCACGACGCAGCCACGACCGGGTGCGTCGCGATGCCCGGGCGACAGGTATCCCGCGACGATGCTCCGGAACGCCTCGCTTCGGCGCATGCCTTCGGCCGTGCGTCGCCAGACGAGTCTCGAGCGGGAGAGGGCGACGCGGATCGCCTCGGCCGCAAGCGCATCCTTGGATTCGAACTGGCTGTAGAAGCCGCCGTGGGTCAAGCCCGCCCCCTGGCTGATCGCGTCGACGCCGGTGGCGCGGATGCCGTTCTCCCGGAACAGCCGTGCGGCCGTGGTCAGGATCTGCGTCCGGTTCCGCGCCGCTCTTGCCTTTGAGACCCGCGTCGGTGGCTCCTCGGTCGGGCCGATCCCCCTTGACTTGGCGGAGGACGGCGCTCATGACCCAATCATGACGCTCGTCATCCATAAAGTAGTCCGTCGCCGCGGCGGTTACAAGGCGGCGCGGTGAGGACATGCCGAACCCGGTCGCGGTCGTCACCGGAGTAGGGCCGGGCACGGGGGCCGCCATCGCCCGGCGTTTCTCGCAGGGCGGGTACGCCGTCGCGATGCTCGCGCGGAGCGGCGATCGGCTCGCCACGCTCGAACGGGAGATCGAGCGCGCCCGCGCGTATCCGTGCGACGTGACCGACGAGGCCGCGCTCGACCGGACCATCGAGACGATTCGCGCCGATCTCGGCGCGCCGAAGATACTGGTCCACAACGCCGTGGGCGGCGCGTTCGGGAACTTCCTCGAGATCGATCCCGAGGTGCTGAACCGGAACTTCCAGGTGAACACGATGGCGCTGCTGCATCTCGCCCGTAGGCTCGCTCCGGCGATGGTTACGGCGGGAGAGGGCGCCATCATCACCACCGGCAACACCTCGGCGCTGCGCGGGAAGGCCCGCTTCGCGGGCTTTGCGCCCACCAAGGCGGCGCAGCGCATCCTCGCGGAATCCATCGCCCGAGAGGTCGGGCCGAAGGGCGTGCACGTGGCCTACGTGATGATCGATGCGGTCATCGACCTGGCGTGGACGCGGCAGATGTTTTCAGACGCCCCGGACGAGTTCTTCATCAAACCCGCGGCGATCGCCGAGGAAATCTGGCACGTCGCGCATCAGGATCGCTGCGCCTGGTCGTTCAACGTCGAGATCAGGCCGTTTCGCGAGACCTGGTGAGCATGAGACGTCCGCGGTTGCGTCAGACGTACCGCGGGATCGGGCCGTTGTGCGGGGTCGTGCGATCGCCGAGATCGAACGTCACCTCGTCGACGTAGCACCATCCCCAACCTTCGGGTGGGTCGTAGCCTTCGATCATCGGATGACCGGTCGCGTGGAAGTGCTTGGTGGCGTGACGGTTCGGCGAGCTGTCGCAGCAGCCGACGTGGCCGCAGGTCCGGCAGAGCCGGAGGTGCACCCAGATCGAATCGATCTTCAGGCACTCCTCGCAGCCGAGCGCGCTGGGGACGACTCTGCGGATGCCGGCCGCATGGACGCATTCGTCAGCCATGGGTTCTCCCGCGGGCCTCGGCGAGAAACGCATGCAGCGCGGGGACCACCTGCGCGCCTTCGCCGACGGCGGCGGCGACGCGCTTCACCGAGCCGGCGCGCACGTCCCCGATCGCGAAGACACCCCGGCGGCTCGTCTCGAGCGGCCGGTGTCCGTTCCCCAGATCCGCGCCGGTGCGCACGAAACCCCTGTCGTCGAGCGCGACGTCGGACCGCGACAACCACGCCGTGTTCGGGTCGGCGCCGATGAAGAGGAACAGGTGGCCGAGGGGGTGCCGCGTCTCCTCGCCCGACGGCAGGTGGCGCCAGCGGACGCCTTGCAGCACCCCGCCCCGTCCTTCGAGGGCGGTGACTTCGGTCTGCACCCGCACCTCGACGTTCGACAGCCCCGCGATGCGGTCGACGAGGTAGCGGGCCATGCTCGCCTCGAGGCTCCGTCCCCGCACGAGGAGCCAGACCCTGGCCACCTGGCTCGCGAGATAGACGACCGCCTGGCCCGCGGAGTTGCCGGCGCCGACGAGGGCGACCTCCCGGCCCGCGCAGAGCTTCGACTCGAGCGGCGAGGCCCAGTAGTGGACGGAGGAGCCTTCGAACTCGGCGAGGTTCGGCACCTCGAGGCGGCGGTATCGGGCGCCGCTCGCGATCACGACCGCACGAGCATTGACGCGCTCGTCGTTGGCGAGTCCGAGCTCGAAGCGCGCGTCCTCGCCGGGCGGCCGGCATTGCAGGCGCACGACCTCGTCGGGGATCGCCATCTCGGCCCCGAACTTCTCCGCCTGCGTGTACGCGCGCGCCATCAGCGCCATCCCGGCGATCCCCGTGGGAAAGCCCATGTAGTTCTCGATGCGCGCCGAGGCGCCCGCCTGGCCGCCGAAGGCGCGGCAGTCGAGCACGATCACCGAGAGCCCTTCGGACGCGGCGTAGACCGCCGCCGCGAGGCCTGCCGGTCCGGCGCCGACGATCGCCACGTCGTGGACCTTGGCCGGATCGATGGGTCGCACGAGGCCGAGGCAGCGCGCGAGCTCGACCTCGCCGGGATTGCGCAGCATCTGCCCGTTGGGACAGACGACGATCGGCAGCGCCGACGGCTCGACGCGGAAGCGCTCGAGCCAGGTCTTCGCGCAGGAATCGCTGTCGGGATCGAGCACGTGGTGGGGATGCCCGTTGCGCTCGAGGAACCCGGCCAGCCGGAGCACGTCCGCGTTGCCGGCGTGGCCGATGATCAGCGGGCCCGCGACGCCGCTCTGGATGAGACCGACGCGGCGCAGGATGAGCGCGCGCATGATGCGTTCGCCCAGCTCGGCTTCCGCCACCAGAACGTCACGCAGCCTGCGCGGCGGAATGACGAGCGCCTCGACCGGCTTGACGGCGTGCGCGTCGACGAGCGACGGGCGGCCGGACAGCTGGGTCAGCTCACCCAGGAACGAGCCCGGACGGTGCGTGACGATCGCCTCGTCGCGTCCGAGCGCGTTGTGCTGCGAGATCGCGACTTCGCCGCTCAGCACGACGAACATGCCCGGGCTGACTTCGCCGGTCACGACGAGCCGTTCGCCGGCGCGGTAGTCGCGACGCTCGCCGAAGCGCCGCAGCCGATCGAGCTCCGCGGATTCCAGCGTCGGGAACATCTGGTCGTA
>VBLD01000506.1 GCA_005879205.1 Deltaproteobacteria bacterium | reverse complement strand
CCGCACGTCGGAACCGGGGAGCTCACCGGCGTCTCCGAGTCGTCCCCCGATCTCCCTCACGGCCCGTGGGTGAATTACGACCCCAACGGCGACGGGTTTCCGAACCTCGAGCCGATCACGCGACCGGACGGCACCTTCTACGTCGCGAACATCCGCCCGCTCGCCACGACTGCCGAGATCGCGCCCGGCGACGCGTTCGACGTCATCTTCACGATGCCGGCCGAGGTGGTCCGGCTGCCGCGGAGCCTGCCGCCGTACTTCGTTACCTCGCCGGCGGTCATCACCTACGACGTCGGCGCCGGCCCGCAGGCGCTATCCTACCCCGTCGCATCGGACGGCCCGGGCACGAACAGCCGCCCGATCGTCATGACGAGCGAGCAGATCGCGCTCACGATGTATCGCCCACAACGCGCGGCGATCACGGGCGCCGAGTCCGGCGACTGGACCGACATGGGTCACCTGCACTGGGGCATCCCGCTGAGCGCCAACAACCACGAGGTGGCCTGCGCGGGTTACTACTCGAATCTCTCGTCGACGCTCACGGCGGTCTCCGGCGGGAGCCCGGACTTCGCGCTCCAGCTCTTCCCCCTCCATGACACGGCCGACGACGGAGCGCCGGACGGCTCCCGCTCGTTGTCGTTCACGCTCGACCTCGGCGGATGCCTGCGCGCAGCAGGGGTGGATCCCACCGCGCTTACCTTGATGCTGAACGTGACCGCCACGGGGGAGTCGCGGCCGGGCGGGGTGGATCGGACGGCGCAGTTCCTTCACGTCACGATGCCCTGACGCCGGCGCGTCGCCGGCGGGTGGTGACCGGCGAGGCGGCGCCTGCCGTTCGACGGGTAGCCGGAGCGTCTGCGCACCCACAGGAACGGCTTCGCGCGCACGGCGAACCGAGGTCATCCCGGCGATCCGATCCCCGGCCAGCTCGATGTGCTCAGCTTCGGCACTGGCGGCGGGGGTAGCAGTTGTAGACGTCGCTCCCGAAGGCGACCAGCCCGGGCTGGCCGGCATAGCCGAGGTGGCTCAAGCGGAAGAGATCTTCGATGCTCCGCAAGAGCGAGTAGTGATTGTACGGCGTGTCGTTGACCGAGCCCGGGCGGATGAACTTGGAGATCAGGACGGCCCCGACGCGCCCACCCCCGGGTCCGAAGATCCCGGGCGAGGCCGTGTTGGGGCCGGTCGGCTCGTTGCAGCAGGCAGAGCTGTCGGCGCTGCTGCCCGATATCTCGCCCTCGTCGAAGGCGACGATCAGCAGACCGTCTCGCCGGAACGCGCGCGACGCGAGGATCATGGGCACCCACTGCTGCAGAAAGAGATCGGCAGACGCGAGACCGCCGGGCCGGCCGTCGACGCACGGTGCGTCGTGCCCGTCCTCGCAGAGATTCGGGGTGATGAACACGTAGTTCGGCGTGGTACGCATCCGTTGCAGGTCCGTCGGTAGAACGGTCAGGGGGACCACGTTCGTGTCGCAGATCGGTGAATCGATGATCGAGTNNGTGGAAGTACACGAACGGGTCGTGGCGGGCAGCGTACTGGTCGCCCATTCTGGCGCTCTGGGTGTGGTCCTGGCTGTTGAGCTGCGGATGGCGGCAGGTCGTCGGCTCGCCCGTCGTCGAGTTCCCCATGTCCTGCATGTAACCCTTCCAGGTGCGACGCACGGTCGGGAGCTGATCGGCGATCGTGGGCACGAAAGCGGGGTAGACGCAGCCCTGTCCGACCGCCTGACCGTCGGCGTCGAGGGACGATGCGCCGGCGAAGTCGGTGTAGATCATGCAGTCCGCTTGCGTCTGGGCGTTCGGCGCCTGGCCACTCACGAGCGAGATGTAGTTGTCGAGGCTCACGTGACCCGTCGCGTAGTACTGCCGCAGTAACTGTCCTTGCTGGGTGAGCTGCTGGGAAAGGTAGACGCCGGGCGACGAGGGGCCGAAGGTCTCGTCGAAGCCCTTGTTCTCGAGGATGATGATGAAGACGTGACGTAGGCGCGGGAGTCGCTGGATGGCGAGTGCGCTCGCGGGGAACTGACTCGAACCGATGAGCAACGCAACCGCGAATGCGAGAGTCTTCATGGCGCGAGATTCGGAGACATGCCGTGGGCGATCAACACGCGCTTGCGTGAGAACGACCGGGCGTGAAACGGGAGAGCCGCGTTTTTTCCAGCGAGTCGTGTTCGGGGCGGAGGCCGAGCAGCAGCTTCAGGCCGCCGGATGTAGCGGTTCGAGACGCACCGGCACCCCGTTGAGGATCGACTGGCCGATGATCGGCTCGACGACCGAGTCGTCGACCCAGTCGTTGACCGATACGCCGGCGTGGCGGCCCGCGACCTTCTGCCACGGCGCGCTGTCCAGCCGTGCGGGAGGCTGACCACCCCGGGGCGCATGTCGTCAGTGACGGCCACCCGCACCTCGCCGCGATGCACGCGGCTCTCGAGGATCGCGAGCTCACCGTCGCGCACCTGGTAGCGGGCGGCGTCGTCGGGATGGACGTAGAGCACGCAGCGCTCGCGGCCCGACACCAGCGAGGGGAGGTTGTGCATCCAGGAGTTGTTGCTGCGCAACTCGCGACGGCCGATCAGTACGAGACCGTTTTCTCCGGCGCTCGCTTCGACGTCGCGCTCGAGTACAGCCATCGCCTCGAGCATCGGCGGCGAGGCCAGATGGATTCGCTTGTCCCGGTGGTACAGGCGCCCGTCCACGCCCGGCTGGAGCGGACCCAGATCGATGCCGTGAGGCGCGGCCTTGAGCTTTCCGAGACTGAGACCGTCCGACCACGGGAGAAAGCGGTCCCCGTACGGCCCGAGCCGCAGGATCAGGTTCAGGAACCCCGTCGGAGTCCAGCGCACACCGAGAGGGCGCAGCCAGCGGAGCGGCCGGTCGATCCAGGGCTCGCCCAGCGGGCCGCCCCCCAGTCGCTCGGTCAGCTCGAGC
>VBLD01000505.1:759-3090 GCA_005879205.1 Deltaproteobacteria bacterium | reverse complement strand
CAGTAGAACCAGGCGGCGATTCCGGCGAAGCTGAGAACGTTGCACCAGACGGTGAGCATCAGCACCGTGGACAGCATCGCGAGCAGCGCCGGCAGCACCACGAAGCCGATCGGGCTGATGCCCATCACCACGAGGGCGTCGATCGCTTGGGTGAGGGTCATCGTCCCCAGACGCGCCGTGAGCGCCACCCCGAAGCGGCTGGCGACGAAGAGACCGAGCAGGAGCGGCGTGAACTCCCGCACCAGCACGACGCCGATGAAGCGCATGCTGAGGGTGTCGACGTGGAAAGGCACCGCGAGCCACTCCGGGACCCAGGACGTCGACGCGGCGAGGATGAGGCCGACCGCAAACGCGAGGAACGAGATCGTCCCCAGAGGCCGGATGCCCGTGTCGATCACGTCAGCGACGACCGCTCGCAGCCGCAGGGCCCCTCGACCCTGGACCCCGCGAACCAGCTCGGTCGCGCAATCGCCGAGCACGGTGGCTCCGAACCCCACCTCCTCGGCGACCCGCCTCAGGGCCAGTCGTGCCCCACCGTGCTGCGTCGTGACCATGCGGCCCTAGGACCTGACCTGCCAGGACGCCGTGTGCGCCGCCGGATCGAGGTCGATCCGCAGGCACTCGGCGGGCCGTCCCGGTTGGCGGCCGGCAGGGAGCGAGCCGGCCGGGATTGCCTCGAACCCGGCGCCCGCGGTGATCAGCACGTCGCTCCGTTCGGCGAGGAACGCGCAGAGCCGCGCCTCGCGCACCGGATCGAGGGAGTCGCGCGGAGCCGGCATCTCCGCCCCGTCCTCCGGGACACCGAGCGCGAAGCAGCGCTCCGCGCACGCGACGAGCTGCCAGAACGCCTCGCGATTCTCGTTCTCGCCGAGCGACCGGGCGATGTCGGCGAGGGGGACGACCCGCGGTACGACGAGCCCCGCCTGCGGCTGCTCGAGGATGACCTGCGCGGCGGCTCGCGCCGCAGGGTCGGTGAGCGCCGTTGTGGCGACCAGGCGCCGGTCCGGAAATCGGCGGACGATCGTCTGGATCTGCGGCTGGAGGAGGTCGCGCCAGCTGCGGGCCGACAGGCGAGCGCTCGAGCGGCCGACCACGCCGACGACCAGGTCGCGCGCGATCGTGCGGCCCACGCGCTCGAGGAGCGTGGGGATGGCGCGCACGGCGATGCGGTCGCGCTCCCTGGCGTTCTCGGCGAGCTGCTCCCAGGGCACGAGCAGATCGTGAATGCGTCGTGCGTCGTCACGTACGGGCCCGTATCGCCAGCCGTCCACGACTCGCTCCGCCATCCAGCGGGCGTGTTCCAGACGGGCGAGCAACTCGACCTCGTCCTCGGAGAAGAAGAAGGGCGGTGCGCTGCCGCGTGGCACGGGGCGGGAGCCGATCGCTCGGAGCTTGACGTCGATGTGGTCGGCCTGCCGCCGGCTCGCCTCTCGGTACGTCTCCGGCAGCTCCGACCCCTCGCCCTCGATCCCCTCCACGTGGAAGGCGTGCACGCTCCGGGCGAGGACGTCGAGCTTCTCGTCGAGGAGCATTTCCACGGAGCACGTCTCGGCGAGATCGCCGAAGAGGACGACGCGATCCTCGGCGACGCGGCCGGGGTCGAGCTCCTTCGGCCGGGAGATGCTGACATAGACGGGCGGGTCCCAGCTGGCTCGGCGCGCGAGCCACCCGCGGAGCGCACGAAGGATGCGCAGGTTCTGCTCGTCGTCGTCAAAACAGACGTAGATGGCGCTGGGGGCCTGGTGTGCCGGCAGGCGATCGAGGCCGTTCGTCCCGGCGAGGGCTTCGGGATCGACGTCCAGGAAGGTGGCGCGACACACTTCGGCGAGCCCCGGGCACCGGCGGAGGAGACTCACTCCCCGCGCGCTCGCGTCGCGATCGAGCACGGTGAGCACGAGGCCGCTCGCGCTCAGCTGAACCGCTTGCAAGGCCAGCGCCTCGCCGAGGGCGCCGAAGCCGAGGATCACGACGGATGGGATCTGGCCGCCTGCGACGTCGACGCTCGCATCGGGAGGATGGCGAAGCAGCAGCGCGCGCGCCGCGCTCGCCGGGATCGACAGCGGCCTCAACTCGAGGCGTCGCGGTCGAGCCTCAGCGAGTGCCCGCTCGAGGTCGTGCCGGCGCGCGGGTTCGAGTAGCCGGGTGATCGCGATGAGGGGCGAGGCGGCGCCGTCCCGCCCGCTCCTGCACAGCCGCTCCGCTGTCCGCACCACCTCGACGTTGCTGTCGTCCGCGGGGCAGCTCGCCACCAGCACCTTGGCCGAGGCCACCCCCGCGCTTTCCAGGGTTCGCGGATCGGTCGGGTCTCCGGCGATGAGTTCGACGCCAACC
>VBLD01000505.1:0-652 GCA_005879205.1 Deltaproteobacteria bacterium | reverse complement strand
GACCGCACACCACGACGTGATGGCGCCGCCGACCGGGCATGCGAAGCCAGCGTGGTCGGCCGATCATCGCCCCCGCTGGAGCATCGCACGCGCCCGCCGTCGCGAGCGAGCGGCCGCGGTCCGTCCCACCTGCTGCGGTGCGCCGGATCGTCCTACGGGCAGCAACGGACAGCTCGGCCTCGGGGGGCGCATCGCAATAGCCGACGACGGGCCTAATTAGCAGCGCGCTCAGCGCGCTGGCAAACCGTTTTCACGGCGTTCCGGTGTGCCACTTCGAGCGCCCAGGGTCCGCGTCATGCCTACCTCTGCTGGGACATCTGCGAGAGCAGGGTCCGGAACTCCGGCGCCCCTCGGAGCGACGCCAGATCGGGGTCCGCAGCCGCGTGGTCGGCGTGCGGGAAACCACCCTGCACGGCGAGCTGGAGCAGCACCAGTGCCTTGTCGCGGACGCCGTGGTGCGCAGCGATGCAAGCGAGGTTGTATGCGGCAAGGTAGTTCGCCGGGTCACGGTTGAGCACGTTCGCGAACGCCTGCGCGGCGCCTGCCACGTCGCCGCGCCGAGCCGCCATCACCCCCATGACATAGCCGCGGTCGGCGGCGTACGCCGCCTCGCGCTGTGCCGCCGCCCCCCGCCGCCGGTCGGCCTCGGCCT
>VBLD01000201.1:4020-16305 GCA_005879205.1 Deltaproteobacteria bacterium | reverse complement strand
CTTCGGCCCGTGCCGGATCGATATCGACGGTCAGACGTTCTGCGACGAAACCAGTGGCCAGGCGTGCAGCCTCGGGCCGGCGGTCGCCGTCGTCGCGCAGACCAACCGTTCGTCCTCGGCGTCGACGAGGACGATCAGCATTCACGGCATCTGCGTCGGAGACCCGGTGGTGGTGAACGGTCTGTTCAATCTCGTGATCACGGGCGACCCACCGTCCAGCTCACCCGGCTCCTGTCCGGCGAAGGGGCCGTCGACGTCGGACCTGACGTCGACCATCGCGCGCAAGCCGCCGCCGTTCACGATTCCCTCGGGGAGCAACGGCGAGGTACTCAAGATCCGCAGCTCGTCGAGGGTGACCGTGAAGTACCTCAACATCCGCGACGGGCATCATCCGCAGCATTCCGACGACGGCGTGGATCTGAAGAATTCCACGGCGGGCCGGTTGTTCTGCAACTGCATCACGAACAACGAGGACGCCCTCGACAACGACGCCGGGTCCTGCAACCAGATCGTTCAGAACCTCGTCATCGCCAACGAGAACGGCATCCGGGCAAGCAGCGGGACGAAGTCCGACTTGATTCAGGACAACACGGTCAAGGACAACAATCTGCCGATCATCGATTCACCTTCGGATCCCGCCGGCCGGCACAACGGCCTGATCATCAGTCAGTCGTCCACCCTGAACAACTTCATCGGCAACGTCGTGACGGGCAGTCCGGACGACGGGTTCAAGATCAATGGCGGCAGCAACAACTGCGTCGTGAACAACGTCATCATGAACAACGGCGGCGATCCGAACGCGTCCGTTCCGCCGGACACGGGCGGATGCGAGCTCGTCTCGGCGTCCAACAACCGGATCGACTGCAACCCGATCACCATGAACATCACCAAGACGGGCCAGCCGAGCGACGTGTGCCGCCTGATCTCGGGATCGGGGAACACGGGCTGCAACGTTCCTCCGCCCACACCGTGCCCGCCGCCGACGTGCACATGTCCGGCGTTGCAGTGTTCGACCCAGACGATCCCGTAGACGCTTAGCGGGCATCGCCAGGGTAGCGCGTCGCCCGCGCGACCCGGCGGCTCGCGCGGTTACGGGATCGGCGCCCGGGAAGCGCGCGCCCGGCCGCGGAGCTCGCGCGCGACGGCGACGAGATCGCAGGCCGCACGCATCATCTGCACGGAGCTCACCTTCGAGCCCGGGACGTCCGTCCAGCACCGGAGCGGGATCTCGACGAAGTCCGCGGCCCCGAGTGGCGCAGCTCCCCCGTCGCCCCGCAGCAAGCGGCCGATCAGCTCGACGTCGAACGCCCAGCGGGACGAGAAGGGACCGGTCAGCGCGCCGCGCAGCGCGGGGGTATCGCGAAAGAATTTCGCCCCGCACTGCGTGTCGTAGACCGGCAGCCCGAGGATGATCGAGGCGGCCGTCGCGAACAGGCGACCCAGGTAGTGTCTGAGAGCCCGGCGTTGAATGGCCGTCCCGAGGAGGGCCACACGCGCCCCCATGACCACCGCCACGCCCCGCTGCTCCATCTCGTCGAGCAGGCGGGCCACCTCGGCGACCGGGGTGGAGAGGTCCGCGTCGACGTAGCCGACCACCTCCGCTCCACGGTCGAGCGCCTGGAGCATCCCCCGGCGCACCGCCTCTCCCTTGCCGTGGTTCGCCGGCAGGGAAAGAACCTCGATGCTCCCGTTCCCCTGTGCCGCCAGGCGGGCCAGGCGCGCTCCGGTTCCATCTCTGGAGCCATCGTCGACGAAGAGGAGGGTCAGCCCCGGCCGCGTGGCGAGCTCGAGAAACGAGGCGTCCTCGAGCCGCGCCGCCTCGTTGAAACAGGGGACGACGACTACCGTTTCCTGCACTGCGCCCACCAGCTGAGGCCGGGGACATCGAGGCCGGCCCGCGAGAGAAGGAGCGACAGGCTCGTTTCCAGCGAGAGGACGCCCTCGACGAGGCGACCCGTGCCCGCTCCGTACCTCCACTCCAGGACGTGCCGTGCCGGCGTGCGCCCGTGCCAGCGGAGCGCCTTCGTCAGGTAGCGGGGAAGGAGCAACGAGTGGAAGAGGCCTCCCCGGCGGACGATCGCGAGGCCTGCGTCCTGGAGCAGCGCCGCCGCCTCCGCCGGCGCATAGCGACGATGGTGATTCAGCTGGACGTCGTGGCGACCGTAGAGCCCCGTCCAGGCGGGGACGCTGACGACGGCGGTGGCGTCGTCCTCCAGGTTCTCGCGCACCAGCTCGGCAAGGAACTCCCGATCGCGCTCGACGTGCTCGAGGACGTCGAGGAGCAAGAGGAGACCGAACCGAGCCCTCGGCCGTTCCGACGCGAAGACGATCCCGTCGGAGGCCGCCGCCGTGAGTTGAGCCACATCGGCGGCGGAGTAGCTGGCATCCCAGCACGTGACGCGGGTTCCGGCGGGCATCCCGGCCAGGAGCCGCTCGGCGAACCAACCGTCCCCGGAGCCCGCGTCGAGAATGGTCACCGGTCGCCGGTCGGCGCCCGCATCCCGGAGAACGGCCCGGAAGAAATGGAAGCGCGCCACCTCCCAGGGATGGCGTCGCGACGGCCGAGAGGGCCTTTCCGAGAGGTCCATTGCGAACATTCCATCCTAGCACGACCCCGCGCATGCTGTGCACGACGCGCCGGCCTGGTCCCGCCGACCCCGGGCCGGGTGCCGGGATGCAGGCGTTCGACAAGGCAGACGCAAAGGCGAGCGGCGTGCGCGCGCTCATGTAAGATGTCATTGAACACAGGTTTGACACTTCCCTGGTATCACCGTGATACTCGTCCCCGGAGATCGTGTTCCCACGCCATGACACATGAGCCAATCGCTCCAAGAGGCAGACAGATGAACCGACGCCTTCTCGCCTGGTCGCTCTCCCTTCTCTTCCTCGCCGCCGCGCGGCCCAGCCACGCCGCCGACGGCCTCGCCTACGTCGCCACCCAGCACGACGGCGCCTCCGGCGTGAACGGCCTCCGCTCCGCCGAGGCCCTCGCCCTCAGCCCCGACGGCGGGCAGCTCTACGCCGCCGGCAGCGGCGACAGTGCGCTCGCCGTCTTCGCGCGGGACGCGGCGACGGGCGCGCTCACCTTCGTCGAGGAGGACAAGCAGGGCACCGCCGGCATCGAGGGACTCGGCGGGGTCTCGGCTCTCGCCGTGAGCCCGGACGGCCTCAACGTGTACGCCGCCGGTACCCAGGACGACTCGGTCGCGGTCTTCGCGCGCGACGCGGCCACCGGTGCCCTCTCGTTCGTCGAGCGCGAGCGCGACAGCGTCGACGGCGTCGGCGGCCTGGCGGGGGTCAACGCGGTTGCGGTCAGCCCCGACGGTCTCAACGTCTACGCGAGCGGCGGGACGGCGAACGCGCTCGTCGTGTTCCTGCGCGACGCCACCACGGGGACGCTCACGTTCATCGGCACGCAGGCCGGGCCCAAGGGCCCGCAGGCGATCGCCATCAGCGCCGACGGGAGCAACGTCTACGTGGCGGACGGCAGCGACAGCGCGGTGGTCGTCTTCTCGCGCGACGCGGGGAGCGGCATGCTCACGCTCGTCCAGACCGTCAAGGACAACACCGATGGCGTCGACGGTCTCCTGGGCGCCGCATCGCTCGCCGTCAGCCCCGACGACGCGCACGTCTACGTGGCCGGCAAGCTGGACGACGCCGTCGCCGTCTTCGGCCGTGACCCGTCGACCGGCATGCTGTCCTTCATCGAGCTCGAGCGCCAGGCGGTCGACGGCGTCGACGGCCTGGACGGCGTCCAGGCCCTCGCCGTGAGCGCGGACGGGACGCACGTCTACACCGCGGCTTCCAACCGCAGCGCCGTCGGCGTGTTCGACCGTGACCCCGACAGCGGCTCGCTCACGTTCGTCCAGGCGCAGTACGACGGGGTAGGCACCGTCGACGGCCTCGCCGGCGTCGCCGCCGTCACCGTGAGCCCCGACGGCGTCTCGGTCTACGTCGCCGGCAAATCGGCCAACGCGGTCACCGCCTTCAGCACGCTCTGCGGCGACGGCAACGTCGATCCGGGCGAGCAGTGCGACGACGGCAACGCCGCCAACGGCGACGGCTGCTCGGCGGGCTGCCGGCGCGAGTGCGCCGCGGCGCCCGACTGCAACGACGGCGATCTCTGCACCGAGGAGCGGTGCATCGCCGGCGAGTGCGCGCTCCCGCGCTGCGGGCTCGACGGCGGCATGTGCGAGCTCGACGACGCGGCGCCGGCGCTGGAGGACCTCGCCGCCTGCTCCCCGATGCGCCCGACGCTCCAGCGGGCGCTGAAGCTCCGGCTCCGGCAGGCCCGGACCGAGCTCAGGGTCGCGAAGCACCAGGGAATCTGCGTCAAGCACGACAAGCACCATGGGCCGTGCATCCAGTGGACGAAGAACCCGAGCGCCAAGGATCTGAAGAAGCTCCTCAAGCAGGTGAACGCGAGCCTCGCCACGGTCGAGGCCCGGGCCACGAAGCTGGCCAAGCACGACCACATCTCCGCCGACTGTCTGGCATCGGTCGATCGCAGCGTCGGTACGCTGACGTCCGACCTGAAGCACATGGTGCTGCACACCGGCGTCTGCGCACCGTAGCGCAACCCGCCGCCGGCGCCACGTTCCGTTCGCAGCTCGGCGGTCGCAGGACGCTGCGCTCGTACTCCGCTGCGAGCGGCGTCGACGTCTCTTCACATCAAATCGCTTGACCCGACCGCGGGCGGTGGCGCATCCTGGCTGGGAGCACAGAGGCCAGGTAAGCGAGCTAGAGAGCTATTGCATGCGGGGCGAGACGAACGGGCGCGAGAGCGCGCAAGAGGTGTCACGGCTCGGCACCGCCGCCCTCGCGGCACGCCTGCCGGGCGCCTCGCCGTGGATGCCGCGGCGGGAAATGGAAGAGCTCCTCGGGCGGGGGCCCGCCGCCCTCGTGCCGCTCATCGACGTCGCGCGGAACGCCCAGGCCCATGGCGATCCGCTCTGGCCGATCGTCGTCCTCGGCGAGCTCGGCCACGCCGACGCGGTGCCGACCGTCGGCCTGTTCCTCGGTCGCGCGGACGGCGGCGTGAACGTCGCGGCCGCCGAGGCGCTCGGCAAGATCGGCACGCCCGCGCTCCCCTACCTCGTCGCCACGGTGGCCAGCCAGGACCGGGGCCGGCGGCTCGCCGCGTACGGTGCCCTCGCGATGATCCCCACCGACGAGGCGCATCGCTGTCTGCGCGACGCGCTCGCACGCGACCGCGCGCTGCTCGACGTCATCGCACGCGCCCTCGTCCAGCACGGACGGCCCGAGGCGGTCGCCGCGCTCGCCGCGAGCGCGGTGCATGCCCCGAAGCGGATGCGACGGGAGCTCGAGGCCGCGATCGCCGCCCTCGTGCACCCGGCCGCGCCGCCCGATCCCGCCGAACGGGACTGGCGACTGCGCTACCGGCGGCTGCCGGCGCTCGGCTGGAACTTCCCGCTCACCTGGCTCGGCGTCGCCGCGCTCATCCACCGCTGCGGCCCTCGCGCGCGCGCCCGTGCGTCGCGCGGGCCGGTGCCGCTCAGGCTCTTCGACGCGGTCACCGACATCGCCGCCCGCCGCGAAGGCCGTCCCTGCCGTCGTTGCGGCGGCGTCTTCTGGCGGCCCGCCGGGCTCCGCGTCTGCCGCCACACGGCCGAGGCGATGGTCGAGCTCCAGGCCGCGCGCCTCGACCACTGGCTCGCCGCCGGCGTGACGGACGTCTGGGCGGCACTCGACGATTGCGACGTCGCGGAGATGCGGATCGCCCGGCGCGGCGGCTCCGCATTACAGCGCGACCTCATCGCGGTGGGCCGCGCAACGCTCTTCTGGTTGGTTACGATTCGCTGTGAAGAGCTCCATATCGGCCTGCAAAGGCTCCGCCAGATCGGCAATAGTTTACCCGATCTGTATCGCAATCGTCCGGCATCTCATCGCATTGCCTACGGCAATCCGCTTACGCTTCGCTTCGCGCACGTTAATCCCCACAACTTTTCCTAATCGCAACTCGCAATTCGACCCCTAAAGAATTGACCGGGTTGCTGCGCCGCGGCTAGAAATAAGTCGCTCGATTCGCAATCCCGAGCTGCATCCGGGATCGCGAAATATCATTGAAGGGGCGACAGATGACTTTTTCTTCGGAAGACGGCAGCAGCCGCGGGGGTGGCTCCATCCTCGTCGTCGGCGGCGCCAGCAGCAGGCGCTCCAGTCGATGGCGGACACGACGCTCGTACCTCCGGCAGAGGCGCTCGCCGCGCTCTCGCGGCTCGATGCGAACGTGCTCGTCGTCGAGGATCGCGATCGGCAGCTCCTCGCGGAGGCCGTCGCACTCAGGCCCGCCATCGTTCGCATCCTCCTGCGGTCCACCGGCCAAGCCACGGGCGAAGCCGCGGACGGCGCCGCCGACGGGCCGGACGCCGAGACGGTGGTGCTGCCCCGGCCGCTCGACGTGGCGGCCCTCCAGGCGGTCTGCGCCGTCGCGCTCCGCTGCGGCAACGCGCGCCGGCAGGCGCGCGACCTCGAGAGCGAGAACCACCGGCTGCGCGGCGTCGGGACGGAAACCGCGTCGTTCACGCCGGAGGAGCTCGGCGAGCTCGAGCGCTACGAGGGCATCCTCACGCAGAGCTCCGCGATGCGGCGCGTGCTGGCGCTCCTCCGCAAGATCGAGGGCACCGACACGACCGCGCTGATCCACGGCGAGACCGGCACGGGCAAGGAGCTGGTTGCGCAGGCCATCCACGCGCGCAGCCGGTCGCGTCGCGGCCGGTTCGTGGCGGTGAACCTCGGCGCGATCTCCGACCACCTGCGCGAGAGCGAGCTGTTCGGACACGTCCGCGGCGCATTCACCGGCGCCACCGAGAACCGCGGCGGGCTCTTCGTCGAGGCCAACGGGGGCTGCATCTTCCTCGACGAGGTGGGCGACGCGAGCCCCGGATTGCAGGTGGCGCTCCTCCGGGTGCTCGAGGAGGGCATCATCACGCCCGTCGGCTCCGACCGTCCGCGGCGCGTCGACGTGCACGTCATCTCGGGCACCAACCGCAACCTCGACGAGCTGGTCCGTCAGGGGCTCTTCCGTCGCGACCTCTACTACCGCCTCAACGTCTTCCCGATCGAGCTCCCGCCGCTGCGTCACCGCCCCGAGGACATCTTCCCGCTCGCCAAGCATTTCGTCGTCCAGGCATCGCTCGCGATGGGCAAGAAACCTCCGGAGATCGCGCGCGAAGCGCGCGCCGTGCTCGACGCCTACCACTGGGAAGGCAACGTACGCGAGCTGCGCAACGTGATGGAGCGGGCGGCAATCCTCTGCAAGGGCGGCGCCGTCGTCGCCGCGGACCTGCCCCTCGCCCTGGAACGCGGCCATGGGTCCGTTCCGACCGGCGACGCCGCCTCGACCATCGTCATCCCGCCGGGCGGCGCCAAGCTCAACCAGCTCGAGCGCGAGATCTTCGAGAAGACGCTCGCGCTCGCCGGGTACAATCAGAGCCGCGCCGCCCGCATCCTCGGGCTGCGGGAGAGCACGTTCCGCTTCCGCCTCCAGAAGCTCGGGATCGCCTCGCGGCGCAGCCTGCCCTTCCCCCTCGGGCGTGTCGCCACGTTCATCATCACGGCGCTCACGGCGCTCGCCGAGATCGCTCTCTCGTCCTGATCATCCGCCATGCGTCTCGCCGCGCACATCGTTGCGAGCGCGCAGAGCACTGCGCGCCGCCTGCTGCTCCCGTCTCGATCCACGGGTCGCCATGTTTCGCGCTCTTTCCTCCGCCTGTGCGTTTCCGGCGCAGCAATGAGTCGCGAACGCGCAATATCCTGCGATCGTGACGCTACTGGTCTGCTGTGCGTGGCGCATTGGTATCGATGTTTTCCGCTGCAATTTCGTCATCGCTCGTCTGCGTTGTCGCGTGGCATGAACGCTGCACAAGTGGCCGCCGCGACGGACAGCGCTTGAGGTGAGTGTTGCCATGGAGAAGGAGAACCAAGAAATGTACCGGAAAAGCCCTCATCTGTCCGCGTGGCGTGCGCGTCTCACCGTCGCCGCCCTGGCTGGCGCCATCGGCTGTGGCCCAATGCACTACGTCGGCGTCGCCGGCGGTCCTACGTTGTTGAACATCCGATTCGGTCCGGGCGCCCCGGCGCTGGAACCGGCCTCGGCGCCCGCCGTCACGGAGCGCCTCGCGCGTCTGCGCGCCGACCGCGGCGCGGGCCGCACCGAGGACGACTACGTCCTCGGACGCGGAGACCTCCTGTCGATCCGTGCATTCGACTTCGATCAGCTGAACCAGCGGGTGCGCGTGGAGACTGACGGCACGGTCCGGCTCCCGCTCCTCAACACGGTCACGGTGGCCGGCCGCACGCTTCACGACGTGGAGCAGGAGCTCACGCGGCGGCTCGGCGACTACATGTACGACCCCCACGTGAGCGTCTTCGTCGAGGAGTACCGCAGCCAGCAGGTCTCGGTGGAAGGCGCCGTGCAGAAGCCGGGCCTGATCAACGAGACGGGCCGGAACCTCACCGTGCTCGACAGCATCGCGGCCGCAGGGGGCATGACGCCCGAGGCAGGGACGGTCATCACCTTCCTGCCGACGCGCTCCCGGCGCCCGAACGCTGCGGGCGGCGATCCGACGTGCAGCGGCGCGGCGGCACGCGATGACGCGGCCGACGATACGCCCGTCGTGGTCAACACCGCCGAGCTCGACGATGACACGCGGCGCGCCTTCTTCTCGCTGCCCGTTCGCGAAGGCGACGTCGTCCGGGTGCAGACGGCCGGCACCTTCTACACCACCGGCTGGTTCGACAAGCCCGGCGCCTATCCGTTGCACGCCGGCCTCACGCTGCGCGCCGCCGTCGCCGAGGCCGAGGGCTTCAGCTTCCCGGCGAAGACGGACGACGTGCACATCTACCGTGCGGGCCCCAACGGCAAGACCCAGCTGCTCCGGGTCAACTACGACCAGATCGCCGCGCTCAAGGCGCCGGACGTCGTCCTCCGTGATGGCGACGTCGTCGACGTCGCGGGCTCCGGAGCCAAGATGGTGCCGTGGGCCGCTTACAAGTTCCTCACGACCGTAGTCCACATCGGCTACAAGGCCGCGACCGGCGGTGCCGCATGAGGGCGAAGGGGGACGAGGCTAACATGACTGAAAACCGGCAGCCCCTCGCACCGTATCTCATGCGCCCGCCGCGCCGGTGGGACGCGACGCTCCCGCCCGAGAGCGAAGGCGGCTTCGTCCAGGACATCCTCGGCCTCCTCCGCCGCCGCTGGACGCTCATCGCGAAGACGGTCGGTATCCTCTTCACGCTGACCATCCTCTACTGCGCGCTCGTGAAGCCGGCGTACGTCGGCTCCACGAACGTGCTGATCGAGGGCAAGGGACCCGAGCTCCTGAGCGGCCAGGATGCGAACGCCGCCCAGTCGCCCTTCAACATTCCGGCGTCCCTCGGCTCGAAGTACGACTACTACCTCACCCAGTTCACGCTCCTGCAGAGCCCGAGCCTGGTGCGCCGCGTGATCGAGGAGCAGGGGCTCGCCAAGGACGCCGCCCGCTGGCAGGTGTCCTATCTCCCGAGCTGGGTGAAGATCCCGAGCTTCCTGCACGTCGCGCCGCCGCCGAATCCCGACAACGGCACGGGCGTGCCCGCCCCGATCGTCAGCCAGTACCTGAAGCAGCTCACCATCCTGCCGGTGCGCGGCACGCGCCTCGTGTCGGTGCAGTTCATGACGCCCGACCCGAAGCTCGCCGCCGCCGTCGCCAACGCGCACGCACAGCTCTTCGTGAAGGCCGGGCTCGAGCGGCTCTACGAGTCGATGGACCAGATCCGGACCTTCCTCCAGACGAAGCTCGGCGAGCTCCAGACCCGCATGCAGGAGGCGGAGACGAAGCTCATGAAGTTCCAGGCCGCGCACAACATGCTGCCCATCGACCTGCAGAAGGACGTGGCCGGCGAGCGGCTCATGGACCTCTCGAAGCGGCTCACCGACGCCCAGGGGCAGCTCTTCGCGCTCGAGGCCGAGTACCAGCTGGTCGAGCGCGGCAACTACGACAGCCTGCCCGCCGTGCTCCACAGCCCGCTCATCCAGAACCTCCGCGAGAACTACGACCGCCTCGAGGTCGAGCACGCCCTCCTGGCGCTCAAGTTCCGCCCGACCTACCCGCCGCTCCGGCAGCTCTCGGGGCAGCTCGACCACGCCCACAAGCTGCTCGAGCAGGAGACCTCCAAGGTCGTGAAGGGCGTGGAGGCGAAGTACCAGGCGTCGCAGGCGACCGTCGCCCAGCTGAGGAACGAGCTCGAGGGACAGCGCAAGGCGCTCCTCGCCCGCAAGGACGTGGAGGGTGAGTTCCTCGCCCTCACGAGCGATGTCGAGACGACGCGTGCGCTCCACGACAACCTGCTGGCGCGCATCAAGGACCTGAACGTCGCCGGCCAGTCGAGCCTGTCGAACATCACGGTGGCCGAGCCGGCGGTCCCGCCGCAGTGGCCCGCGTTCCCCGCCACCAAGCTCTTCCTCATCCTCAGCGTGGCGACGGGACTCCTCCTCGGCACCGGCATCGCCTTCCTCAGCGAGTCCGCGGACGTCACCATCCGCGACGCCCGCGACATGCACCGGGCCACCGGCCTCGGCACGCTGGCCGTCGTCCCGAACTTCGACGGCCTGCTGGACGAGCGCAAAGGGTTCTTCAGCCGGGCGCTCAAGCTCGGCCGGACCGGCGCGGCCAACGGCCACACGAACGGTGACGGCAACGGCAACGGCCACGCCGTCAAGCCCGCTGCCGACCCGGCGTCGCCGCCGCTCCTCCTCGGCAACGGCTCCGTCCCGCCGCCGGCGGAGGCGTACCGGACGCTCCGCACGGCGCTGCTCCTCTCCCGCGCCATCTCCCCGCGCGTCATCCTGGTCTCGAGCGCCACGGGCGCCGAGGGCAAGACGACCACCGCGGTCAACATGGCGGCGGCGCTCGCCACCTGCGGCGCCAAGGTCCTCCTCATCGACGCCGACCTCCGCCAGCCGCGCTGCCACACGGCGCTCGGCCTGCCGCCGAGCCCGGGGCTCAGCGACCTCCTGACCGGTCGGGTCAACACGGAGCCCGTCCAGACCAACGTCGAGAACCTCTCGTTGCTGCCGGCCGGCCATCCCGCCGCGAACCCAACCGAGCTGCTCACCTCGTGGCTCATGTGCAAGCTCCTGCAAGAGGCCCGCGAGCGATTCGAATTCGTGGTGCTCGACTCGCCACCGATCCTGGTGGTGAGCGACGGCCTCCTCCTCGCCAACCTCGCCGACGGCGTGGTCTTCGTCGCCGAGAGCGGCCGCAGCCGCCAGGACGATGCACGCCTGGCGATCGAGCGCGTCCTCCAGACCGGCGGCGTGCCCGTCGGTGCGGTCCTCAACCGGGGCCGGAGCGAGGAGAGCTACTACCGCTACTACCAGGGTCCCGCGGCGCGCAGCGCGGACGAGATCCTGCCGCCCGCGGCGAAAGGCTCGGAGAAGGCATGAAGCAAGGGCCCCGCATCCTCGACATCGTCAACACCGACCACGCGGCCCTGAACTTCCTCGCCTACAGGGTCGCCTGGATCAACCGGCACAGCGAGTTCGTGAACGACATCGTGTGCAGCCCGGGTCCTCACCTCGCCCGCCTCGACGTCGAGAACACGCGGATCACGCCGCTCGACATCCCGCGCGACGTCTCGCCGGCCGGCCTGGCCGGCCTCCTCGGCCGCCTGGTCAGCCTCATGCGGGCCGAGCGCTACACCATCGTGCACACGCACAACTCGATCACGGGCGCCGTCGGGCGCCTGGCGGCACGCCTCGCCCGGGTGCCGCTCGTGATCCACACGACGCACGGCTTCCACTTCCACGAGAACATGAGCGCGCTCCGGCGCCTGCCCTGGGTGGTGGCCGAGCGCTGGCTCTCCCGCTTCTGCGACCTGCTGCTCTGCCAGAACCGCCAGGAGGTGGAGGAGATCCGCCGCCTCGGCATCCGGCCGCGCCAGGGCGTGTGCCACGTCGGCAACGGCATCGACCTCTCGCAGTTCCGGCCTCGCGCCCGCACGCCCGAGAACGCGCGGCCGACCCTCCTCTGCGTCGCCCGCCTCGAGCCCGTCAAGAACCACGCGATGCTCTTCCGCGCCTTCGGTATCCTCCGGCGCCGCCACGACGCGGTCCTGAAGCTGGTGGGCGAGGGCCCGTGGGCTGCGCGGTACGAGCAGGAGCTCGCCGCGGCGGGCCTGGCCGATGCCGTCGAGTTCCTCGGCTACCGGTACGACGTCCCGGAGCTCACCGCCGCGGCCGACGTCGCGGTCCTCACCTCCGTGAAGGAGGGCATCCCG
>VBLD01000201.1:0-3999 GCA_005879205.1 Deltaproteobacteria bacterium | reverse complement strand
GGCGACCGACGTCAAGGGCACGCGCGAGGTGGTGGTGAACGCGCAGACCGGTTTCCTGGTCCCGCTGGACGACGCGGAAGCGCTCGCCGACCGCCTCGGCCGCCTGCTCGACGACGCCGAGCTCCGGCGCCAGATGGGCACCCGGGCCGTCCAGTACGCGCGCGAGCATTTCGACGAGGAGCAGGTGGTTCAGCGCCTGGTCCGTGTCTATCGCAACGCCCTCTTCGCCCGCGGGCTCGCCGACGCACGCCAGCCGGCTCACGCGGAGGCCTTGCCGGTGGAGCAGCGCTCCGCATGACGATGGCCGCCCACCCGTCCATCGCCGAGGCCGGGCCGCGCACGCGCGGCACCTTCCTCGTGATGGCCGCGATGCTCGTGGCGCTGCCCCTGGTCGCCATCCAGGGCCCGGCGCACACGACGCCGATGGACGCCGTCAACGCGCTGTTCGTCGGCCTCTACTGGAGCTGGCTGCTCACCCGCCGCGAGAAGATGCTCTTCCCGCTGGCGCTCGGCTTCTGGCTGGTCCAGCTCGGCAGCTGCACGGGACTCTACGCGGCCGACGAACGCACGCGAGCCGCGCTGACCGTGGTGGAGGATGTCTACCTCTACGTCTGGTACGTCACGTTCTCCCACTTCCTGACCCGCCGCTGCCGCATCAACGACGTGGCGACGATGTTCATCGCGGTCGCCTGCGGCGTCGCCTTCCTGACCGTCGCCGACGCCCACCTCGGCCTCTTCGGGGGCCGCTTCGCGGGCACCAAGCGCGCCACCGGCACGTTCGAGAACCCGAACATGTTCGGCGACTACCTGGTGGGCGCGTTCTTCATCACCTGGGCGGCGGCGGCCGCGGGCCGCCGCGTCTTCTACCTCGGGCTGCCGCTCCTCGGGCTCGGCGTCCTCTCCACGCACTCGAACGGCTGCCTGGTGAGCCTGATCGGCGGCTGCGGAGTCACCGTCATCGCCTATCCGGCCTTCTGGAAGCCGAAGCAGCTCGGCAGCACCCTCGTGCTCGCCGGCATCCTCCTCGGCATCGTCGGCGCGTTCCACGACCAGCTCCAGCAGCTCGCCGTCGAGCGGTTCAGCGGCAGCCGGACGGAAGTCGGCGGGGCGGCGCTGAAGGGAGCCTCCGAGCGCCTGCCCATCTGGGAGAACATCCTGAAGCTCGTCGCGCAGAAGCCGGGCGGCATCGGCCCCGGCAACCTCGCGGACGTCGAGGCCGCCACGACGGGCGACAAGCACTCCGCCCACAGCGAGTACCTCGGCATGCTCGCGGAGCGCGGCTTCTTCGGCCTCGCCGGCTGGTTCACGATCCTCGGCGGGCTCTTCCTGATGCTCGGCCGCATCCGCGCCGCCGCGGCCCTGGGCTTCCGCCCGCTCGGCGTCGAGCAGCTCTACGGTCTCTTCGGCGCCCTCGCGGCGCACGCGCTCGTCATCGAGCTCTCTCACTTCCGTCACACCTGGATCGTCTTCGCGGTCATCACCGCGACGGCGATGCAGGCGGTCGCGTACACCAAGGACCGCTCGCGGTCCGAGCTCGCACCGCTCTTCGCGGAGGCTGCATGATCTGGGCCGCCCCCGCCGCCGCCTTCCTGATCACGCTCGCCGTCACGCCGCTCGTGCGCCGGCTGGCGTTCCTCTGCGGCGCCACCGACCTGCCCGACGCCCGCCGGGTGCACTCCCGGCCCACGGCACGCGCCGGCGGGGTGGGCGTCGCGCTCGCCGCGGCCGTCGGCATCGCGGTGGCGGGGGCTGCGGGACACCTCGGCCCGCTGGTTCTCGGCGGCGCCGGGCTCCTGCTCGCGGTCGGCATGCTCGACGACGTCTGGTCGCTGCGCGCCGAGACCAAGCTCGTCGCACAGGCGGCCGCCGCCGTGCTCGCGGTCACCGGAGGCCTGCGGCTCGGGTGCTTCGGCCCCACGCCGGCGCTGGCGCCCGCCATCCTCGACGCCGTGCTCACCGGCGTCTGGATCGTGCTCATCACCAACGCGCTCAACCTGACCGACGGGCTCGACGGCCTCGCCTCCGGCATCGGCCTGATCGGCCTGCTCTGGCTGGCGGGAGCCGCCGTGCACGCGCGCGACCTCGCCGCCGCCGCCACCCCGCTGGTGCTGGGGGCCGCCCTGCTCGGCTTCCTGCCCTACAACTTCAACCCGGCCAGCATCTTCCTCGGCGACTCGGGCAGCCTGGTCATCGGCTACGCCCTCGCCGTGCTGCCGCTCGCCGGCAGCGCCGGGCGGCTCATGCCGCCGCTCGCCGCGCTCTTCCTGGTCGCGGTCCCGGCCACCGACACCTCGCTCGCCATCGCCCGCCGCTTCCTCTCGCGCTGTCTGCGCGCCTGGGGCGAGGGGCTCTTCTGGGAGGGCTTGACCGACGGGCTCCGCAACACGGCGCGGCCCGACCGCCGGCACGTCCATCACCGGCTGCTCGACCTGGGCTTCAGCCAGCGCCGCGCCGTCCTCCTCCTCTACATGGCCGCGGCCAGCACGGCCGCGCTCGGCTACCTGGTCGCGGGCGTGCCGAGCTGGCCGGTCGACGTGGTCGCGCTCGGCATCGCCGTGACCGTCGTCTGGCTGGTCCAGGCCCTCGGCTTCGACGAGCTGCAGCCCGCGCGGTCGGGGCTGATCCTTCCCGTTCTCCGCCGCGTGGCGCGCCGGCGCCCGCTGATCGTGGTCGTCGACCTGCTACTCATCGTCGCGGCCTACGGGGGCTCGCTCGCGCTCACCGGCGGGAACCGGATGCCGACGGCCGCGGCCGTCGCGGCGGTCGCCCTCATGGCCGGCGCGCAGCTCGTCGCCTTCTCCTTCCTCGGCGTCTACCGCACGGCGTGGCGCCGCACCGGGGTCACCGGGTTCGGCATGCTGCTGCGGGCCTGCGCCGCCGGCACGATCGCCGGCTATCTCGCGCTCCGCCTGCTCGGCCTCCCCGCCGGCGGCGACGCCGCCGTCGTGCACTTCCTGCTCTTCCTCCCCGCCGCGACGCTCACGCGCCTCTCCTTCGTCCTGCTCGCCAATGCGGTGCGGACGAATGCGCCCGAGCGGGCGCTCATCTGCGGGACGGCGTCGGAGGCCCTGCACGCGCTCGTGCGGCTCCGGCGCAACGGGGCGCAGAGCCTCTACCCGATCGGCTTCATCGAGGTGCTGCCCCGCCTCCAGGGACGCCAGGTGGGCCAGCTCCCGGTCCTCGGCACGCTCGATGCCCTGCCGGCCATCGTCGTCGAGTGGCAGGTGCGGCATCTCGTGCTCGCGGATCCCGGCCTCGGCGAGCCCGGCTTCCAGTGGGTGCGCGCCGTCTGCCGGCAGCACGGCGTGCGCGTGCACCGCTACGTCGAGCAGCTCGTCGACTGCGACGAGGGGCAGGGCGTCGCCGAGGAGCTGCCGCTGGCCGTCCATGCGGCGAGCAACGGTAACGGTATTCACGACACCACCAACGGGAACGGGAACGGCAACGGCAACGGCAACGGCCACGGGGCCGGTCACGCTGCCACGGTCGCCGCCACGGTCGCCGCCACGGTCGCCGCCGCCGGCGGCCGCGGGTGGCAGGCGTCGCCGGGACGACCCGGCGGCTCGAGAAGCTGAGGCGAACGAGATGGATCTCACCCTCGAAGAGATAAAGCGCGCCGCCAAGCGGGAGGACTTCCGCGCCGGCGTGCAGATGCGGCTCCTCATGCCGCGGCTGTCGGTCCGCGTGACCCGCTGGGTCGTGACGCACACCCGCATCGCGCCGAACCAGATCACGCTCGTGAGCTTCCTGGTCGGCCTCGGCGCCGCGGCGTCGTTCGCCTCGCTCAGCCCCCTCGTCGTGGTGGCGGGCCTCCTCGCCTACCACCTGCACGTGCTGCTCGACTACGTCGACGGCGAGGTGGCGCGCTGCCGCGGCGAGACGAGCGTGCGCGGGGCCTACTTCGACCTGATCACCGACCGCGTCACCTTCCCGCTGATGATCTTCTGCGCCGGGCTCGGCGTGTACCGCCAGACCGGCGCCCCGGCGCACCTGATCGCG
>VBLD01000503.1 GCA_005879205.1 Deltaproteobacteria bacterium | reverse complement strand
GAGGAAGAGCCGGTCGCGGGCGCCGCGCGGGCCGGTCATCTTGTAGACGCGCCACGCGGCCCAGGGGTGGACGGGCGGGTTCACGTCGGAGAAGGCGAACTCGTACGCCGGCAGCTGCCCGTTCGGGTGCATGTACCACTCGCGCGTGAACAGGACGAGCTGCTCCTTGGCGAAGTGCGGGTCGATGCGCGTGAACGGGATCATGTGAAAGGCCAGGTCCCACGCCGCGTACCAGGGATACTCCCACGCTTCGGGCATCGAGATGACGTCGCGATTGTAGAGGTGCGGCCAGTCGGCGTTGCGTCCGCGGCGCCGGCTCGCCGGGGGCGGGGGCTGCGCCGGGTCGCCGTCGAGCCAGTCCTTCACGACGTAGTGGAAGAACTTCCGCGACCAGGGACGGCCGCTTGCTCGCCCTCGCCGAGCGTCGCGGGGATGTGGCGCGCATAGAAGGCATCTGCCTCCCTGACGCGCTCGGTGAAGATGCGGTCGACGTCGCGCGCCGCGGCCGGCCCGCCCGCGTCTGCCTCGGCGGTGAGGCGCAGGCGCACCGTCGCCTCGCCGCCGGGCGGCAGCGTGAGAACGTAGTGGGCGGCGGCCTTGGTCCCGACGCCTTCGGGATTCACGGCGTCCCGCCGGCCGTGGACGACGTACTCGTGGAACGCGTCCTTCACGTAGGGCGAGGTGTTCGGCGCGCCGAAGAGGCGGGCGGCGTTGGTTTCGTTCTCGGTGAAGAGGAGCGTGGGATTGCCCTCCGCCGCCAGGCGGAACCGGCCGAGCGAGGCGTGCTCGGCCGAGATCGTCGCGCCGCCTGCGCGCGAGAGCCGCGGCTTCGGCCAGTAGCCTTCTCCCGTGCGGCCCCACGACCAGGTGTTGCGGAACCAGAGGGTCGGAAGGAGGTGGACCGGCGCCGCCTCCGGGCCGCGGTTCGTGACCGTCAGGCGGACGAGGAGGTCGTCAGGCGAAGCCTTGGCGTACTCGATCGTGACGTCGAAGTACCGGCCATCCTCGAAGATGCCCGTGTCGACCAGCTCGAGCTCGGCGTCCTGCCTGCCGCGGCGCCGGCCCTCCTCGACGAGCCGGGCGTAGGGGAACTCGCGCTGCGGGTACTTGTAGAGCGCCTTCAGATACGAGGCGGTGGGCGTCGCGTCGAGGTAGAAGTAGCACTCCTTGACGTCCTCGCCGTGGTTCCCCTCGGGGCCGGTGAGGCCGAAGAGCCGCTCCTTCAGGATCGGGTCGCGACCGTTCCAGAGCGCGACCGCGAGGCAGAGGCGACACTCGCGGTCGGGCGTGGTCGTGGGGTAAGTAGTCCCAGCAGGTGCCGTCGGGCGAGTAGTCCTCGCGCACCGTTCCCCACTGGCGCTCGGCCAGGTATGGCCCCCAGCGCTTCCAGTTGCGCGTGCGGGCGGTGTCGTCTGCGAGGCGGAGGGTCTCGACGTCTGGGCGTTCCATCATGGCTCCACGATCTCCAGCGCGTGGCCGTCGCGGTCGCGTACCATGACCCCGCGAGCGAAGCCGAGCTGGTGGCCGGGCACGGCGACCGGGCGGGCCTGCCCGAGCTTCTCGATGTCGGACACCGTCATGCCGATCGCCCCGACGCCCCGGATGCGGACGTCGGCAGCCCACGCCGTCGTCCCGAGGAACAGGCACGCGACGAGGAGACGTCTCACCCGAGCCGCTCCAGCAGGTGATCGCCCACCCTGAGCGCGTTCGCCATGATCGTGAGCGCGGGGTTCACCGCGCTGCTCGAGGGGAAGAAGCTCGCGTCGACGACGTAGAGGTTGTCGACGTCGTGGGCCTTGCAGTGCACGTCGAGCGCGGAGGTCTTCGGATCCGTGCCGAAGCGGACGGTGCCGTTCTGGTGCGCGACGCCGGCGAGCGGGATGCGGCCCGGGACGTAGGCCTGGAGCGGGATCAGATGATGCTCCTCGCACTCGATGTGCTTGAGCAGCCCCTTGAGCTTCGCTGCGAGTCGCCGGTGCGCCTCGTCGTTGTTCGACGAGTAGGTCAGCCGGATCACCGTAGCGGATCGGCCAGGCGGGCGAGATGCCGCCGTGGTGGCGGACCTGGCCGAAGTCCTGCTTCCGCATCCGGATGAGGGCCGCGCCGTAGAACTTCGTGTTCCCGCCCACGTTGTAGTGGGCCCCGGCGTGAAACTCGCGGCCGTCGTTGTCGCGCCAGGCCTCCTTGATGTGGTAGCGGCTCTCGGCGACGACCGCGTGCGAGTCCCAGTTCGCCTTCTCGCGCGGGACGTAGTCGCCCCGTTCGAGGAGCAGGATGCGCTTGCCCGACGGCGCGAGGCGGTGGGCGAGCGTCCCCCCGCCCGCGCCCGTGCCGATGATGACGACGTCGTAGCGGTTGTCCGACATCGGCCCTCCTCAGGCGATCGTGCGGGACGCCGCGGCGGGGACCGCGCCCGGCCCGAGCCGCCCCACGCCGCGCGCGACGAGCCAGTCGAGCGAG
>VBLD01000504.1 GCA_005879205.1 Deltaproteobacteria bacterium | reverse complement strand
CTCGCCATGAGCGGCGAGGAGTCGCTCGCGCAGGTGAACCGGGAGATCGCCTACCCGAAGGTCCCGAACCTGATCCGCACCGGCTTCATCATCTTCCTCTACAGCATGCTCATGACCGGGCTCATCTCCTTCTTCGCGGTCCTCATCATCCCCGACGAGGTCCGCATGAGCGCCTACAGCGACAACCTGATCGGCGGCCTAGCCATGTACGTGGTCGGACCCCTGTCGGTCCGCCTCGCGCTCCGCGCCTTCGTGGTCGTGGTGGGCTTCCTCATCCTGGCGGGAGCGGTGAACACCGCGATCGTCGGCTCCAACGGCGTCCTCAACCGTGTTGCCGAGGACGGCGTGCTCGCCGACTGGTTTCGCGTGCCGCATCGCCGCTACGGCACGACCCACCGGCTCATCAATCTGGTCGTGGGACTTCAGATCTTCACCATCGTCGCCAGCCGCGGCAACGTGTACGCCCTCGGCGAAGCCTACGCGTTCGGCGTGGTGTGGAGCTTCGTCTTCAAGGCGCTGTCGATGGTCGTCCTCCGCTTCAAGGACCGGCGGCCGCGCGAATGGCGGGTGCCCTTCAACGTCCGCGTCGGGCGCTGGGAGCTGCCCGTCGGCCTGCTGCTCATCTTCCTCGTCCTCCTCGCGACGGCGCTGGTGAACCTCGTGACCAAGCGGGTGGCCACCGAGTGGGGCATCGCCTTCACGATCGTGTTCTTCGCGATCTTCTGGACGTCGGAGCGCATCCGGCATCGGAGCGGCGCCGTCCAGCACCTCGAGAAGTTCAACGTCCGCTACACGCCCGAGCTGGAGCCCCGGATCGTCGGCGTCCGACCCGGGTGCAAGGTGGTCCCGGTACGTGACCCGAAGAACCTGCAACACCTCGACCGGGCGCTCCGCGAGGCCGAGAGCGAGGACGCCGACGTCGTGGTGCCGACCGTCAAGGTGGAGCGCGGCCTCGTGGCCACCGGCAGCAACCCGAACTTCACGCACGGGAAGACGGTGGTCCCGCTCGTGCTGACGTCGAACGACGTCTATTTCGCGATCGCGCGCACGGCGCAGGAGCTCGGCGCCCGGGAGGTCATCCTCGGCCGCTCCGGCAAGCTCGCCGCCGACGTCCAGGCGGAGTCGTTCGCGATCCGGTGGGGCGCGGTGGAGCCCGACCCCGACCGGGAGGTCAAGGTCCGCATCGTCTCCAGCCGCGAAGACCTGCGCTTCGCGGTGTGACCGCGTTTGACACCTCGCCCCACCTCTCATCGTACTGGTCGTGCTCCTCACCAGCGACCCGAAGATCATGGGGAAACGCGTCAATGGCCGGTCGCTGCGGCTCCTCGGGTGGACCACGGCCGCCGTGATGGCGGTCGCCGCCGTCGCCATGATGGCGACGACCATCGAGTCGAGGTAGTGAGACGGCATGGACCTCGGACGGGTCGGCCTCTGGCATTTCCTCGACGTGTTCCCCGCGTCGATCGCGCGTGCGGCGGCGCGCGAGATCGAACACCTCGGCTTCAAGGCCCTGTGGATTCCCGAGGCGCTCGGTCGGGAGGTATTCACGCACGCCGGGCTGCTGCTCGGCGCGACCGAGCGGCTCATCGTCGCCACGGGCATCGCGAACGTGTGGGCCCGCGACGCCATGGCGATGGCGGCGGCGCAGAAGACGCTCGCCGAGGCGTACCCGGACCGCTTCCTCCTCGGCATCGGCGTGTCGCACGCGCCGCTCGTCGCAGGCATGCGCGGGCACGACTACGCGCAGCCGCTCACCTACCTGCGCCGCTACCTCGACGCCATGGACGCCGCGCCGTACATGGCCGCCGCCCCCGCTGTGCCGCCGCCGCGCGTGCTGGCTTCGCTCCATCCGAAGAGCCTCGACCTCGCTCGCGAGCGCGCGTGGGGCTCCCACCCGTACTTCGTGCCGCCCGAGCACACGGCGCGGGCGCGCCGCGCGCTCGGCCCGGGGAAGCTCCTCGCGCCCGAGCAGATGGTCTGCTTCGAGCGGGACGCATCCGCCGGACGCGCCATCGCCCGCCAGGCGATGCAGATTTACCTCGGACTCCCGAACTACGTCCGCAACCTGCTCTCGCTCGGCTTCACCACCGACGACGTCGCGAACGGCGGGAGCGATCGCCTCGTCGACGCGATCGTGGCGTGGGGCGGCATCGAGGCAATCGCGGCGCGCGTGAAAGCGCACCACGATGCCGGCGCGGATCACGTCTGTCTGCAGGTGCTGCGCGCGAACCCCAACGAGCTGCCGCGCGAGGAGTGGCGGGAGCTCGCCGCGGCCCTGCTGCGGTAAGGCTGCGACCGCGAGACCCGCTACGAGGCCCTT
>VBLD01000185.1 GCA_005879205.1 Deltaproteobacteria bacterium | reverse complement strand
GCGCGCGCGACGATCCAGCGAGCGCCCTGCAACCTGATCATCCTGGACGTCGTCCTGCCCGATGCGAGCGGCATCGAGCTGCTCGCCGAGGTGAAGAGCGCGCCGGCCACGGCGTCGATTCCGGTCGTCCTCCTCTCGACCGAGTCGGAGGTCCGCGATCGCGTCCTCGGGCTCGGCACCGACGCCGACGCGTACCTCGGGAAGCCGTACG
>VBLD01000184.1:13541-15640 GCA_005879205.1 Deltaproteobacteria bacterium | reverse complement strand
CCGCCGGGGCGGACGACTACGTGACGAAGTCGGCCGACTTCGCGGTGCTGAAGGCGCGGGTCGGCGCGAAGCTCCGCCGCAAGCAGATCGAGGACGAGAACCACATCATCCGCGAACGCCTTCTGCGCAAGGAGATGGAGGCGGCCGAGGCGCGTGCGGCGCGCGAGCTGGCCGAGACGCGCGGGACACTCCTCGCCGACCTCGAACGCCAGCACGCGGCGCTCGAGCGCGCCACGGCGCAGGAGCACGAGGCGCACGAGGCGCTCAAGAGGGCCCAGAGCCAGCTCGTGCAGTCCGAGAAGCTCGCGGCGCTCGGGCAGATGGTGGCGGGCGTCGCACACGAGATCAACAACCCGCTCTCGTTCGTCGTGAACAACGTGGCGGTGCTCCAGCGCGACGTCGTGGCGGTGCGCGAGCTGGTCGATCTCTACCGCCAGGCGGAGGCGTCGGCCGGGACCGACCTGCAGCACCGTCTGCGCGCCGCCGCCGAGCGGATCGACGTCGACCACACGCTCGGCAGCCTCGACCGGCTGCTGGTCCGCGCCCGCGAGGGGCTCCGCCGCATCGAGCAGATCGTGACCGACCTCCGCGGCTTCGCGCGTCTGGACGAAGGCGAGCGGAACGACGCGGACCTGAACGCCGGCATCGCCTCCACGGTGAACATCGTGCGCGGTCAGGCGGCCAAGAGGAACGTCGAGATCGCGCTCGAGCTCGGCCGTCTCCCGCCGGTGAGCTGCGAGGCCGCGAAGATCAACCAGGTGATCCTCAACCTGATTGCGAACGCGATCGATGCGTGCTCCGACGGCGGCTGCGTGACGGTGCGGACGTCGTGCGAGGAGGTCGGCGTGGCGATCGACGTGATCGATACCGGCACGGGGATCGCCCCCGACATCCGCGGGCGCATCTTCGATCCCTTCTTCACCACCAAGCCGATCGGCAAGGGCACCGGCCTCGGACTCAGCATCAGCTACGGCATCGTGCAGGAGCACGGCGGGAGCATCGAGGTGGACTCGACGCCCGGGCGCGGCACGCGCTTCACGTTGCGGCTGCCGCTCGAGGACGCTCGGCGGGAGGCACCGGCATCGTAGCAGGCCGTCGGCGGCCCGCGGCAAGCCGGTTCAGTCGATCAGGCCCGCGTGCCGCGCCGCCACCAGCGCGTCGACGGCGTCGACCCGGCGGGTGACCTGGCGGAGCTCCTCGGCGAATGCCCGGCGCCGCTCGACGAGATCCGGCGCGCCCGGATCCACCAGCCCGCGATTGCGCGCGAGCCGTAGCGCGGTGGCGAAGAGCACCTGCGACACCGACTCGGGGCTCAGGATGCGCCGCTGCAGGACGTACTGCTGGCCGAGCGCGATGCAGGCGCGCAGGAACGCCTCCTCCTCGAGCGCGGTGTCTGCCGGACGGCGCTCGAGCGCGTCGGCCACGACGCGGTAGGCCTCCACGAACGGCCGCAGCACGCGGTGGGCGCTGAACGGCCGGAAGCGGCGGAGCAGCGCCTCGACGGCCGCCGGCCCTTCGGCGAGCCGGCTCTCCCACTCGGGATCGTGCAGCCGGATCTCCTCGCGCAGCTCCTCGCGGAACGCCTCCTTGTCGGCGAAGAAGAACTCGAACTTGAGGAGGTCGCGGAGACGCATCGCCTCGTCCCAGAGCTCGACGGCGGGGTCGGCGACGCCGTCCCCGGCGGCGCGCAGCAGCGCCAGCTCGGCAATCGCCCCGTTCACGAAGAAGTGGATGATCGTGTTGCGGTAGTACGACGCGATCAGGTGCTTCTCGGGCCCGATCAGGTACACCGCCTCGGGCCCGCCCGCGAAGCACGTGACCACGCCGTTCTCGACCAGGGCGTCGAGCGCCCGCTGCACGCCCTCGCGGGTGTCCAGGTCGAGGTCGCCGGCGGTCGGGAGGTTGCGGCGCCGGACGTAGTCGAGGAGGTTGCGCAGCCGCCCGATCGTCTCGTCGACGCTGAGCGCGCGGCTGCCGGTGCCGAGGAGCGCGAGCGTCACCAGCGAGATCGCCGTGATCGGCGTCACGCGGTTGATGCGCACCGCCGCCTCGAAGGCGAGCTTCTGGAGCGCGAGGCTCTGCTCGTTCGGAGCCGGCTC
>VBLD01000184.1:7303-13534 GCA_005879205.1 Deltaproteobacteria bacterium | reverse complement strand
CGTAGCGACGGCGAAGCGCGCGCACGAAGCGCAGGAACCAGCCGAAGCTCTCGGGCTGCTTCGCGCCGCCGCGCTCCTCGGCGGCGTAGCCGGCGACGTCCTGGATCTGGTCGTAGGCGATCGACACCGGGATCAACGACACGTCGTCGCTCTTGCCGCGCCGGTAGGCGTCGATCACGTAGGCGAGCAGGCCGAAGCGCGGCGGCATGAGCTTGCCGGAGCGCGAGCGCGTGCCCTCCATGTACCACTCGAGCGGGAAGCGCTTCTCGATCAGGTAGTCGACGTACTGGCGGAGGACGAGCTTGTAGACCTCGTTGTCCTTGAAGCTGCGGCGGATGAAGAAGATGCCCGTCCGCCGCAAGAGCGCGCCCATCGGGAAGAAGTTCATGTTGATGCCGCCGGCGGTGTGGTTCGGCGGCATGCCGTTCTCGTAGAGCGCGTACTTCAGCACCAGGCTGTCGAGGTTCGACTTGTGGCTCGGCAGGAAGACCAGGGGATGGCGCTGGCCGAGGGCGGCGAGCGCTGCCAGGTGCTCGCGGTCGTAGTGCAGCGTCTCTGCGTAGCCGCGCGTGTACATGTAGCGGATCAGGTTCGCCGCGAGGTGGATCAGGCGGGGGCTGTGGCTGGCGGCGATCTCGCGGAGATAGCGGCGCGCCTCGCGGGTCACGCTCGCCTCGTCGCGGCCGAGGCTGCGGGCGAGCCGCGTCACGGCGCCGCGGAATGCGGGCCGCGCGACGATCTCCTCCTGCACGAAGCGGGGGACCTTGTAGCGCGCGCCGCGCAGGCGCCGCTCGGCCCGATCGAGCGCCAGCGCCGCTTGCCGGGCGACGAACTCCGGAAGGCCGGCCGTGTGCCCGACGTCGGTGCCGCCGGCGCGCCGCCAGCGCTCGCGCAGCTCCGAGGCCGGCGCGGGCTCGGCCACGACGACGCGGCAGCGGTCGGGGTGCCGGCGCAGCACCTGCGCCTGGCGGAGACGGCCCGGGTCGCGCGGGTCGCCGACCGACAGGAGCCGGGTGAGGCGTGCCGCCCGCGTCTCGTCGCGCTTCTTCGGCGGCAGCCAGGCGACGCGGAGCGGCGCGAGCAGCGGGTCGTCGCCCGTCGCCAGCGTCGCCTCGAGCCGCGAATCGAGGCGCCCCGCTCGCCGCCGCCGCGACGGCGGAATCGGCACCGTGTCGTAGCCGGCCGGGGTGACCCCGTCCGGGCGGGCGCGCGCGACCCACTCCTCGAGCAGGCGCCGCTCGAGGCCGCTCGAGGCGTCGAGCAGGAAGACGACGCGCCGGCCGTCGGCCGGCGGCCACCGCTGCGCGTCGTCCAGCGGAGGCGAGGGGCTCGGGAGGCCTGCCACAGCCGCGGATTCTACCCAGGCAGGCGAGTCGGCGGGAAGGTGTCCCCACCTCGACCCGCGCACGGCGGCAGAGGTATCTTCGGGCCGCGCGTCGCCATGGCCCTCTCCGCCCACATCACGCACGAGGTCGAGGGGGGTCCCGGCGGGCCCGCGGTCGGCGCCTTCTTCGACGTCGACGGCACGCTGATCGCGGGCTTCTCGGCGGTGGCATTCCTGCGCGACCGGCTGTTCAACGGCCGGATGAGCCCGCGCGACGTCGCCGACACGCTGCTGAACGGGCTCCGCTTCCAGCTCGGGCGGGTCGGCTTCTCCGGCCTGATCGCGGCGACGGCGGCCTGGCTGCGCGGGGTCCCCGAGCAGGAGCTCGAGGAGCTGGCGGAGCGCATCTTCGCGCACGCGATCGCGGCCGCGATCTACCCCGAGTCGCGGGCCCTGGTGCAGGCCCACCGGCGGCGCGGTCACACGCTCGCGCTGGTGTCGTCGGCCACGCGCTACCAGATCGAGCCCCTGGCGCGCGAGCTCGGCATCCCGCACGTGCTCTGCACGAAGCTCGAGGTCGAGGACGGCCGGCTCACGGGTCGCCACGTCTGGCCGACGTGCTACGGTGGTGGGAAGGCGCTCGCCGCGCGCGCGCTCGCGCGCGAGCACGGCATCGACCTCCGGCAGAGCTACTTCTACACCGACAGCCATGAGGACCTGCCGCTCCTCGAGATCGTCGGTCATGCGCGGCCGACGAACCCGAACCGCCGGCTGACCGCGATCGCCGCGCGGCGTGGCTGGCCGGTCCGCCGCTTCACGGGCCGGGGCCGGCCAGGCCTCGGCGAGGTCGTGCGCTCGTCGCTGGCGATCGCCAGCATCATCCCGGCGTTCGCGGTCGGGGCGATCCCGGGGGTGCTGAACCGCAGCCGGCGCGACATGGTGAACCTGGCGATCACCGCCTGGGGCGAGCTCGGCACGGCGCTCGCCGGCATCCGGGTCGACGTGCGTGGCGAGGAGCATCTCTGGTCGCACCGGCCCGCGGTCTTCGTCTTCAACCACCAGAGCGCGGTCGACGCGCTCCTCATCTGCAAGCTCCTGCGGCGCGACATCGTCGCCGTCGCGAAGCAGGAGGTGCGGAAGAACCCGCTCTTCGGCCCCACCTTCGCCTTCGCGGGCACGGTGTTCATCGACCGCTTCGACCGCCAGCGGGCGATCGAGGCGCTCCGGCCGGCGATCACCGCGCTCCGCCAGGGGACGTCGCTGGTCATCGCGCCGGAGGGGACGCGCAGCGCCACGCCGCACCTCGGCGCGTTCAAGAAGGGCGCCTTCCACATCGCGATGGGCGCGCGCGTGCCGATCGTGCCGATCGTCTTCCGCAACACCCTCGACGCGCTCCCCAAGCACGGCCTGGTCATCCGCTCGGCCACGGTGGAGGTGGTGGTCCATCCGCCGATTCCGACCGACGACTGGACGCCCGACACGCTCGACCAGCGCATCGCGGAGGTGCGCGCGCTGTTCGTCGACACGCTCGAGAGCTGACCGATGCGACGACGCGGCGGCGCCCGGGTCTCGACCGGCCCGCCGCCCTTTTACGGTAGCGTCTACCGGCTCGTGCGTCGCGTCCCGCGTGGCCGGGTCGTGACCTATGGTCAGGTCGCGGCGCTGCTCGGGCGGCCGCGCACCGGGCGGGCCGTCGGGACGGCGCTCGGCGCGCTACGCGGTCCGCTGCTCGACGACGTGCCGTGGCAGCGGGTCGTCGATTCGACAGGCCGATGTAGTCATCGGGACGACTTCTGGGCCGACATCCAGCGCGAGCTTCTCGAGAGCGAGGGGGTGCGCTTCGATCGCCGGGGAAGGGTGGACCTGAAGCGAATGCGCTGGTCCGGGCCGCGGCGAAAACTGGTCGCTGCCGCCCGCTTGAACCACCGCGCCTGCTGAACGCGGCCCGGGTGCTTCACGCCCGGGGACACCCCGTCGTCGCTCGAGGTGCCCCCGGCCGGTTGTTCCGTTGCTCAGCGGCCCTTGCCGCGGTGCGAATCGCCGGTGTCGCCCGGCTCGGGAGCGTGCAGCGGATCGGCGTCGACGCCATCGGCGATGCCGTCGTGGTCGGTGTCCGGGTCGCTCGGATCGAGACCCTCCGCGAGCTCGACGCCGTCGTCGATGCCATCGTGGTCGGTGTCCGCGTCGTTCGGATCGAGACCCATGGCGATCTCGTCGGCATCGGAGATTCCGTCGCCGTCCGAGTCCGCGGCCTCGGCTTCGGTTTCCACCTCCTGCTCGGCCGGCTGGGCGACCACGTCGTCCAGTCCGCGCGCGGCCGCGGGCACGACGCCCACGCCCCACAGCAGGACGGCTGCGCTCAGCAGCCCCGCGCCCGTCTTCATCGTCCGTCTCGTCTCCATCTGTTCTTCTCCTTCGTCTTGAGAGTCGGTGCATCGCACCGTTCGCCTCCAAAGCAACTGCCTTGCCAGTGCGATCCGTCCGAACCACGGCGCGCCGGGGATGTCGGTTGGGGGAAAACGCCCAATCCGCTGGGCGCAATGACGCAATGCGTGTCGGCTGCGGAGCGTCCGCCGGTCTCCGGCTGGCGGAAGTCCCGAAGGTCGCAGGGGGAATCCCCAATGTGGATGCTGCGCTATCTTGCTGGCAGGCCCCGCTTTGTGACGCCGTGACGCGGGTGATAGGGGGCAGCTTGTGCGCGGGCGGGAAGGCACCGGCCGGACGTTCACCATGGCGCTGCTCGTCGCCGCGGCGGCCTGCTCGCATCCGGCGCCGCTCGTGTCGCGCGCGCCCGGCACGGCCCGGTCGCTGGTCCTGCGCAACGTCCGCGTCTTCGATGCGCCGCGGGCGACGCTCGCCGACGGCCTGCGCGACGTGCGCGTGCGCGACGGCCGCATCGACGCCGTCGGATCGCCCGGCCTCCCCTCGGATGGCGCCCCGGAGATCGACGGTCGCGGCGCAACGCTCCTGCCCGGGCTCGTCGACGTCCACACGCACACGGGCTCCTCGGCATACCCGCCGTGGCGGGTGGTGTTTCCCGACGTCCCCGAGAACCTCGCCGCCTTCCTCTACGCCGGCGTCACCACGGTTCTCGATCTCGGCAATCTCGCCCCCGAGGTCTTCCGCGAGCGTTCGCGCGTCGCGACGGGCGCCCACCTCGGCCCGCATCTCTACGCGGCCGGACCCGTCTTCACCGCGCCCGGCGGCCATCCGGCCGAGGTGCTGCGTGCATGGCTCCCCTGGTACCTTCGCTGGTACGTCCTGCCGCGCGCGACGCGCGAGGTGTCGACGCCCGAGGAGGCCCGCCAGGCGGTCGCCGCGCTGCTCCCCGAGCGGCCCGACGTGCTGAAGATCGCCGTCGACGCTCGCACGGGGGACGTGCCGTGTCTCGCCCCGGAGACGTTCGCCGCCATCACCGCCGCCGGTCACGCGGCCGGCGTGCGCTCGATCGTCCACATCGGGAGCTCGCAGGAGGCGATCGACGCCGTCCGCGGCGGCGCCGACGCGCTCGCCCATGCGCCGTGGCGCGAGGAGCTGTCGCCCGAGGCACTCCAGGTGATCGCGGGGGCGCACGTGCCCGTCGTCGTCACGCTCGCCATCTGGGATCTCGCCGGGACACCCCGCACCGCCGCCTCCGAGTTCCTGCCGATCGAGCGCGAGGTGGCCCGGCCGGAGGTCTTGACGGCCCTCCTCGCGGCCCCCCCGACGCTCGACGCCGGCACGGCGGCCTTCGTCCGCGCCGCGGCGGGCGCGCACGACGCGCGCCGCCGGAACGTCGCCAAGCTGCGCGCGGCCGGCGTGCCCGTGCTCGCCGGCAGCGATGCCTGCAACCCGGGCGACCTGCCGGGTGCCGGGCTGCACCTCGAGCTCGCCAAGCTGGTCGAGGCGGGCCTCACGCCGGGCGAGGCCCTGCGGGCGGCCACCTGGGAGAACGCGCGCTTCCTCGCCGGTGAAAAGGCCGATTTCGGCGAGATCGCGGTCGGCAAGCGCGCCGATCTCGTGCTCGTCGACGGCGATCCGGTCGCCCGGATCGGGGATCTCGGGAAGATCGCGCACGTGGTGCTGGACGGGGCGCTTCTCGCGCGCCGGCCGCGCCCCTGAGGGACCCGACGTCCTCTCGCCCGGTGTCCTGGCAACGGTCGGGGCCCGGTGCTAGAGCGGCGGGGTCCAACCAGGACCAGGGAGGGTGTGCATGAACCGATCGAGCAGGGGAATTTTGATTGCGAGTGCGGCGGCCGGCCTGTTCCTGAGCGGCGCGGTCGTCGCCCGAGCCGGCGAGAAGGCTGGCGGCGACACCGTCCATTGTGCCGGCATCAACGCGTGCAAGGGCCAGGCGGCGTGCGCCAGCGCGGCGAACTCCTGCCAGGGCCAGAACGCCTGCAAGGGCAAGGGGTGGATCGAGTCGTCCAAGGCCGAGTGCGAGAAGAAGGGCGGCAAGATCGTCGAGTCGAAGAAGGAGTAGGGTTCGGAGCGCGGGCGGGCCGCGACGGCCCGCCCGTGACGTCCCGGTGTGTCCTTCCGTCGGAGACCCTTGAGAGACGGCCGCCGGGGGGCTAAGGTTTCTGCGCCGATCGGGGGGACGGCGTACGGAGCCCGATGTCGTGAGCCCCCCGAGGCAGCCTCCCGAGGCGATCCCCACTTCCGTGTTCCGCACGCTTCGCTTTCAGCTGATCGCGATCGCGGTCCTGACGGTCGCGACGGTGCTGGTGCTCTCGCAGTGGGTGGACACGCGGCTCTCCGAGCGCGCCCAGGAACGGGACCTCCAGGAGCGCGCACTCCTCGCGCTCCGGACGGTGGCCTCCATGTGGGGCCGGACCGAGCACGACGCGCTCCGGCAGGAGCTGGTGGCGATTGCCGAAGGCGACCGCGAGATCACCGCCATCGACATCTTCGGCCTCGACGGTTCG
>VBLD01000184.1:0-7249 GCA_005879205.1 Deltaproteobacteria bacterium | reverse complement strand
CCGGCGCGGTCGGCGAGCTGGTACGGGGCGGTTCGATGGCGTTCGATCGCGAGCCGGTCGGGGCGGGAGTCTGGCGCGTCTCGACGCCGCTGCGGCGGGACGAGGCGCTCGTCGGCGCGGCGCAGGTCGAGCTCTCGCTCGACGAGCTGGCACACCTCAAGCGGCGGCTCCGGCTGATCGACGCCGCCATCCTGGTCTGCTCGACGCTCCTCATCTCGGTGGCCCTCGCCTTCTTCCTCGAGCGGCGCGTCGGGCGTCCAGTGGCCGTGCTGGTGGCGGGCATGCAGCGGGCGGAGAGCGGCGAGCTCGGCGTCCGCGTGGCGGCGGCGCGCGGCGGGGAGTTCGCCTTCGTCGCCGGCACCTTCAACCGCATGCTGTCGCGCATCGAGGAGCTGACCGCCGGTCTCGAGTCTCGCGTCAGACGGGCCACCCGGGACCTGGCGGAGAAGAACCGCGAGCTGCAGCAGGCCAACGAGCGGCTGTGGCAGGCGCAGCTCGAGGTCGGCCGCAGCGGCCGCCTGGCGGCGCTCGGGCAGATGGCCGCCACCATCGCCCACGAGCTCGGCACGCCGCTCAACTCGGTGCTCGGCTACACGCAGCTGCTGCAGCGCGAGTCCTGGCCCGCCGACGAGCGCGAGAAGCTCGCGATCATCGAGTCCCAGGTGCAGCGCATGATCGAGACGATGCGCAGCGTGCTCGACCGGACGCGCGACCGCGAGCTCGAGCGCGCGCCCGTGGCGCTCGCGCCGCTCGTCACCGAGGCGCTCACCATGGTGTCGTCGCGCCTCGCCGGCCGCGACCTCGCCCTCGAGAACCGCGTACCCCTCGACCTCCCGACGGTGCCGGCCGATGCGGCCGCGCTGCGCCAGGTGCTCCTGAACCTGCTCACCAACGCGATCGATGCGACCGAGCCGCCCGGCACCATCACGGTCCGTGCCGCCGTCCTGTCGCAGAACGGCCGGCCGGCGCCGTCGCTGGAGCTGACCGTCTCGGACACCGGGCACGGCATGGCGCCCGAGGAGCTGCGGCGGGCCGTCGAGCCCTTCTACACCACCAAGGCGCCGGGGCGCGGCACGGGGCTCGGTCTCGCGATCGTCGACCACATCGTGCGCGCGCACGGCGGCCAGCTCGAGGTCGAGAGCGAGCGCGGCCACGGTACGAGCGTGCACGTACGCCTGCCGATGGAGGCGTCATGAACGCGCGCCTCCTGGTCGTCGACGACGACATCGTCACCTGCCGGCTCCTCGAGGAGGTCCTCAGCCGCGACGGGGCCATGGTGATGTGGGAGACCGACCCGCGCCGCGCGCTCGCGCGGGCGGCCGAGCATCCGATCGACCTCGCGGTGCTCGACGTCCGCATGCCCGAGCTCGACGGCCTCGAGCTCCTCCGCCGGCTGCGCGAGCGACGGCCCCATCTCCCCGTCGTGATCATGACGGCGTTCGGATCGATCGACACGGCGGTGCTCGCCATCGCCTCGGGCGCGGTCGACTACGTGAGCAAGCCGATGGACGTGGAGGAGCTCCGTACAACGGTCCGCCGCGCGCTCGGCCGGCGAACGGAGACGCTGGCCGAGCTGCCCGAAGCCGGCGAGGAGCTCGGCGGCATCGTGGGCCGGACACCGGCCATGGTCGACGTCTACAAGACGATTGCCCGCGTCGCGCCCGGTCCGAGCACGGTCCTGGTCATGGGGGAGAGCGGCACCGGCAAGGAGCTGATCGCGCGCGCGATCCACCGTCACAGCCCCCGTCGCAAGCGCCCGTTCGTGGCGGTCGACTGCGCCGCACTCACCGAGACGCTGCTCGAGAGCGAGCTCTTCGGACACGTCCGCGGCGCATTCACGGGCGCGATCGCCGATGCGCACGGCCTGTTCGCGGAGGCGGACGGTGGCACGATCTTCCTCGACGAGATCGGCGACATCACGCCCGCGCTGCAGGCGAAGCTCCTGCGCGTCCTCCAGGAGCACCAGGTGCGGCCGGTCGGCGGGACGGAGTGGCGGAAGGTCGACGTCCGGGTCATCGCCGCCACCAATCGGGACCTCGCGGTGGCCGTCGCCGCGGGGCGATTCCGCGAGGACCTCTACTACCGGCTGAAGGTGGTGACCATCCAGCTCCCGCCGCTGCGCGAACGGCGCGACGACATCCCGCTGCTCGTCGATCACCTGGTCCGACGGGCGGCGGCGAACTGCGGGAAGCCGGTGACCGGCGTGTCCGAGTCGGCCCTCGGGCTGCTCGGCGCCTACGACTGGCCGGGAAACATCCGCGAGCTCGCGCACGTGCTCGAACGGAGCGTGGCGCTCGCGCAGCACGAGATCCTCGCCGCCGAGGATCTGCCGGACGAGATCGCGGCCGCACGCGCCGAGAACGGCGGCGCCGTGCCCGCCACCCATCCCGCCGACCGGCCGACGCTCGCGGAGCTGAAGCGCCGCTACATCGAGCAGGTGCTGGAGGAGAACGGCGGCAAGATCAGCCGCGCCGCGACCGTGCTCGGCGTGGATCGACGCTCGCTCTACCGGATGCTCCAGCGTTACGGCCTGCCGGCTCGCAAAGCGACTCGCGAGTAGCTGGGACCGTTTGCCACAGGCCTGAGACCGGACGTCCCGGTCGAGAAGCGCACCGCGCCCGGTTTTGTGGGCTTTTTCGGCTCGATCGCACTGGCATCTGCCTTGCTTTTCTCGCCCGTTGCATGGGCTTCCCCGCTGAACCGGTCCTGATCGTCGATGACGACCAGACGTCGTGTCGGTTCATGGCGGACGTGCTCGCCGCGGCCGGCTATCGCGTCGAGTGGACCACCGACGACGACGCGGCGGTCGAGCGAGTCCACCGTTCTCCCTATGCCCTGGTCATCGCGGACGTGACGATGCCCGGCGTGCGGGGGACCGAGATCGTCGCCGATCTCGAGCGCATCCGTCCCGGGTCGCCGGCACTGCTGGTGTCCGCCTTCGCGGACGGGACGGCGCGCGCGGAGGCGCGCCGGCTGGGCGTGCCGCTCCTGGCCAAGCCCTTTGCGGCCGACGTCCTCCTGGCGACGGTTCACGAGCTCACCGCTCGCAACGAGCAAGATTCGATTTCGGGTGGCTGGACGGGGCTGCCGGCCCATGGGGGGCCGGCTTCCACCATCCGAAAGGACGCGGAGCGTGGTTAGGTCCGAACCCCCCAGGGCCGCCCGCTCCGCGTTCTAGTTTGCTTCGCGGATCCCGTGTCTATTCCCGCGCACCGTTGTGAAGTGGTTGTCGCTCGCGCTCTCGCTGGTCGTCGTCGCGCTGGCCGTCCGGCCCGCCCGGGCGACTGAGGAGACCGCGCACGTGACGCTCGACGAGGCGGTCGCGCTCCTCCGGGGCGAGAGTCCGGAGCTGCTGGCCGGAGCGCTCAAGGTGCGCGCCGCCCAGGGCGACGTCACGACCGCGCGCCTCTATCCGAACCCCACGCTGTCGGTCGGAGCCGGCAACTTGCCGGTCGGCCGGACGAACCCTGCGGGCCTCGGGATCGGGGACGCGGTGAACGAGCAGGTGGGCATCGGGCAGGAGGTCGTGCTCTGGGGGAAGCGCGGCGAACGCATCGCCGCGACCCATGGCCGGCTGGCTGCAGCCGGCGCGGAGCGTGCCGACCTCGAACGCCGCCTGGCCTTCGAGGTGCGGGCGCGGTTCGTGCGCGCACTGGTGGCCACCGAGCGCCTGCGGCTCGCGCGCGAGAACCTCGCCCGCTACCAGGAGACGGTGCGCGTCAGCCGGGAACGGGCCGACGCGGGCGATATCTCGGCGGCGGAGTTCGACAAGATCGCGCTCGAGCAGCGCGGATTCGAGCACGAGGTGGCCGACGCGGAGATCGAGCGACGGCAGGCGGTGGCCGAGCTGCTGCCCTTGCTCGGCCTCGACGTCGCCGATCTCGTCCCCGTCGGCGAGCTCCGGCTGCCGGCGGCCCGGACCGACACCGATGCGCTGGTGAGCGAGGCGCTGCGACGCCGGCCGGATCTGGCCGCGGCCGAGCGCGAGGCCGACGCGGCCGACGCTGCGCTGCGGCTGGCGCGCGCGGAGCGCTGGCCGAACGTGACCGTCGGCGTGCAGTACACGCACGACGAGTTCCAGGTGGCCGGCAACCTCGCCAACTCGCTCGGCGCCAACTTCTCGCTGCCGTTGCCGCTCCTGAACCAGAACCAGGGCGAGATCCAGCGGGCCGAGGCCGAGGCGCTGATCGCCCGGCGCGAGGTGCAGAAGCTGCGGCTCGAGATCCCGCAGGAGGTGCGGACCGCCGTGACCAGCTACACGGTCGCGGGCGAGCGGGTGCGCCGTTTCGAGCAGTCCTTCGTTCGCCAGGCCGAGGATGCGCGACGCGCCGCCGAGGTCTCGTATCGCGAGGGCGCGATCTCCCTGCTCGAGTTCCTCGAAGCCGAGCGCGCTTTCATCCAGACGCAGCGCGATCACCTCGACGCCCTGCTCGACGGCCACACGGCCGCGTTCGACGTGACGCGCGCGGCCGCCCTGGAGACGGGTCCATGAGACGCCTCATCGCGCTCGGTCTCGGGCTCGCCGTGCTGGCCGGCTGCGGGCGGGCCAGCGACCCGGGCACTGCGACGGCGGCTCACCCAGGTGAAAGAGGTCGAGGCGTCGAGTGTCGCGAACCTGAACGGCGCGATCGACTTCGACGAGCAGCGCACCGCGCGGCTGAACGCCGCCGTGCCGGGCCGGGTCGTGGAGCTCCTCGTCCAGGCGGGCGACCATGTCGATGCGGACCAGCCCGTGGTGGCGCTCGAGAGCCCGGAGGTGAGGACCGCAGAGGCGGAATACGTGCATGCGGAGGCCGATCTCGTGGTCGCCCGCAAATCCGCCGAACGGGCCGAGCGCCTGCACGGCGCGCGCGCGATCGCCGAGAAGGACTACCTGCAGGCGCAGCAGGACGCCCACAAGGCGGTGGCCGACTTCGAGCGGGCGCGCGCTCAGCTCGATCGCCTGCACTTGACGCCCGGGGAGCGCACCAGCCGCTATCTCGTGCGGGCGCCGTTCGCCGGTACCGTCGTCGCACGCAAGGCGTCCGTCGGGATGTCGGCCGGTCCGGACAGTCCGGAGCCTCTGGTGGTGATCTCCGATCTGTCGCAGGTGCGCGTCGTCCTCCGCGTGCCGGAGCGCCAGCTGCCGCTCATCCGTCCCCACCAGGCCGTCGCCGTCCGCGTGGAGGCGTACCCGGAGGAGTTTCCAGGCGAGGTGACGGTCGTCGGCGACGTGATCGACGATGCCACCCGGACCGTCCCGGTGCTGTGCGCGGTACCGAACAGAGAGCGCCTGCTGAAGCCAGCCATGTTCGCGCGTGTGACGCTGAAGGCCTCGCCGGGCCTGCGCATCCTGGCGATTCCGGCGAGCGCGCTCCTTTCCGACGGCCAGCGCTTCCGGGTGATCGTGCGCCGGGCGGACGGCGGCCTCGAGCCGCGGGAAGTCGAGGCCGGCGCCGAGATCGACGGCCGCGCCGAGGTGCTGTCGGGCCTCGCCGCGGGCGAAGACGTGGTCAGCGAAGGGGCTCTCTTCGCCGCGCAGGCGCTCGCGAGCTGAGCCGAGGTGCGGTGCGGGGAGGCGGGGGCACCGTCTCCGCTTCGATTCGGCGCCGCCGTGCGGCGTGTTCCCGATTCACCGACGCGCGCGGCGCCTCATAGGCGCTGCGACGGCGCCCCCGCCTCCCCGTCGCGCGTCTCGGCGGGTGCCGCGATCACCTGCGGTCTCAGCTGAGAGCGTGTGAATTTATCCCGCGATGCGGTAGGAAGCCTGCATGGCGGATGAGGGAGTGGAGGGGACGGGCGGCACCGCGACCACGGCGCTGCCGCCGCCCCGGGTGGTGACGGCGGATCGGCGCCAGATTCAATTGCGGCCGCTCGATCTGGAGTCGCTCCTGCCGCCCGAGCATCGGGCGCGGGCCATCTGGGCGATGGTCGAGCAGCTGGCCTTGGGGAAGTTCTACGACACGATCGTCGCCCGCGGCAGCGAGCCGGGGCGGCCGGCGATCGACCCGAAGGTCCTCGTGGCGCTGTGGTTGTATGCGACCAGCGAGGGGGTCGGCAGCGCCCGGGAGCTGGCGCGGTTGTGCGAGGCGCACGACGCGTATCGGTGGCTGTGCGGGGGCGTGCGGGTGAATTACCACACGCTGAGCGACTTCCGGGTGGGCCACGAGGAAGCGCTGGACGAGCTGATGACGCAGGTGTTGGCGGTGATGTTGCACCGCGGGCTGGTGAAGCTCGAGCGGGTCGCCCAAGACGGGATGCGGGTGCGCGCGAGTGCGGGCGCGGCGTCGTTCCGGCGCGAGCCGAGCTTGCGCGCCTGCCTCGAGGCGGCGGAGACGCAGGTGGCGTGCGTGAAGCAGGAGGCGGAGCACCCGGTGCCGGGGCGCAGTGCGCGGGAACAGGCGGCGGCCGCGCGGGTCGCGCGGGAGCGGGAGAAGCGGGTGCGTCAAGCGCTGGCCGAGCTGCCGGCGGTGCGAGCCGCCAAGCGCACGGCGGAAGACAAGACCCAGGCGCGCGTGTCGACGACGGACCCGGCAGCCCGCGTGATGAAGATGAGCGACGGGGGCTTTCGGCCGGCGTACAACGTGCAGCTGGCCACGGCCACCGTGGGGCGGGTAATCGTCGGGGTGCAGGTGACGAATAGCGGCGCGGATGCGGGGCAGCTGCGGCCGATGCTGGAGGAGATCGAACGGCGGACCGGGGAGCGGCCGACGGAGCATCTGGTGGATGGCGGGTTCGTGAAGCTGGAGAGTATCGAGGACGCGACGGCGCAGGGCGTGACGGTGTACGCGCCGGTACCCGAGCCGCGCAAGGCGGGCAGCGATCGGTACGCGCCGAAGGCGGACGATACCGCGGCGGTGCGCGCGTGGCGGCAGCGGATGAGCACCGACGAAGCGAAGGCGATCTACAAGGAGCGGGCAGCGACGGCCGAGACGACCAACGCGGATTGTCGGACGCAGCGCGGGTTGGACCGGTTGCTGGTACGCGGGCCGACGAAGGTGCTGTGTGTCGCGCTCTGGACCGCGATCACCTACAACCTGCTGCGCTGGGTGGCCGCGGGCGGTGGAACATGAGCGGTGGCCCCTGGGCGCGCGCCCGCGGCCAACGCGCCGGCACCCGCGCGTCCGCCGAGCCCCGCCCGGGACACCTGCTCGGCCTCGCCCACGGCAACGGTAACCGCTCCCCCGGCACGGCCGGTCTGCCGTTCACGGCCCCGCGCCCCGGCTCGGCGGCATCACCGTCCCCGGCGCGATTGCTTCACAACCTCTGA
>VBLD01000183.1:7886-8767 GCA_005879205.1 Deltaproteobacteria bacterium | reverse complement strand
TCCGGGAGAAAGCACACGTGCCGCGGCTTCTTGTAGCCGGCGAGCATCTGCCGCACGTGCGCGACGACGTCCTCGGCGGTGAGCGCGGCCCCATCCCGGAGCACGACGGCGGCCACGACGGCCTCGCCCCAGTGCGGATCGGGGATGCCGACGACGCCCGCCTCGCGGATCGCCGGGTGCGCCGCCAGGGCGCGCTCGATCTCGGCGGGGAAGATGCTCTCGCCGCCGCTCCGGATCACCTCCTTGCATCGTCCGACGATGGAGAGAAAGCCCTCGTCGTCGAAGACCCCGAGATCGCCCGTGAGGACCCAGCCGTCGCGGATCGTGCGCGCCGTCTCCTCCGGATTCCGCCAGTATCCCCGCATCGTGAACTCGCTCCTCACCGCGATCTCGCCGACGGCTCCCGGCGGCACGCCCTTGCCCGTCTCGTCGACGAGGCGGACGTCCACGTCGAGGTACGGCCGGCCGACGGTCTCCGGCCGTCGCGCCACGTCGCGGGGACGCAGCACGCTCACCGGCCCGGCCTCCGTCGAGCCGTAGAGGATGACCATGTTCCGGCAGCGGAAGCGCTCCATGATCCGCTGCACCTGCCCTGCGGTCATCGCCGCCGTCCCACCGCCGAGCAGGCGCAGCGAGCTCAGGTCGAAGCGATCGAAGTCGGGCACCGCGAGCAGCGAACCGAACACGGTGGGCACCGCGTAGAAGTAGGTCACGCGCTCCCGCTCGATCGCCTGCAGGATCGCGCCCGGCTCCGCCCTCGGCAGGATCACGACCGTCGCCCCGGAGTGCCAGATGCCGAGGGGCAGCGCCCAGCCGCCCATGTGGAACATCGGGAACATGCTGAGCGCGACGTCGTCCTCGCCGAGCCCGAGCTGGAGGTG
>VBLD01000183.1:6275-7804 GCA_005879205.1 Deltaproteobacteria bacterium | reverse complement strand
GATCGACGTCGTCACGTCGTCCGCCGGCTCCGCGGCGGCCAGCGCGTCGAGGCTCGCATCGCCCTCCGCCCCGATGGCCACGAACCGGCGCACGAGCGGCAGCCGCGCCTCGGCCCGCAGGGTTTCGACGAGCGGATCGAGCTCCGACGCGACGAAGAACGTCTCCGCCGCGGCGTGGTTCACGACGTTGACGACCTCGGCGGCGGTGAAGCGGCTGCTCACCGGGACGACGATCGCGCCGAGCTTGATGGCGGCGAAGTAGACGACCGGGTACTCGGCGCGGTTGGTGGCGAGGACGGCCACCCGGTCGCCACGTCGCACGCCGTCACGCGCGAGCGCGCGCGCGAGCTGGTTCGAGCGCGCATGGAAGGCGCCGTACGTCACGCGGTCCGGGCCGACGACGTAGGCGAGCTTGTCGCCGCGGACGGCGGCGTGACGGCGCAGGATGTCTCCGAGGAGCAGCATGTGCCGTTCACTTCAGCTCGATACGAACCACACGATTCCCTCTTGCAGAACGCGTACGGCGTACGCTAGTGAGGACGCGGCCGTCAAGGGGACATGCGCGGGAAACCGAAACCGCTGGCCGACGCGCGGCTGACGCGCGAGCGTATCGTCGAGACCGCGCTCGAGCTGCTCGAGAGCCGCGGCCCCGACGAGCTCAGCATGCGCCTCCTCGCGGAGGCGCTCGGGACGGCGCCGATGTCGCTCTACCGGCACGTGCGCAGCAAGGACGACCTGCTGAGCGCCATGGTCGCGAAGGTCCTCGAGGGACTGGACTTCGAGCTCCCGGCGCGCGGCACCTGGACGGACCGGCTGGCGGCGTGGATGCACTCGCTGCGCGACCACCTCCGTCGGTCCCCTCAGGTCGTGTCGATCCTGATGCAGCACGGCCACTACGCGCCCGCGCTGCTGCGCGCCACCAACACGCTGCTTTGCATCCTCCGCGACGCCGGGTTCGAAGGCCGCGACGCCGCCCGCGCCTGCCGCGAGATCATGTGGAGCACGCTGGGCTTCGTCTCGGCCGAGGTCCGGGGCCCGACGTTCTCGCCGTCGTTCTACGTCCAGGCGCTACGGACGCTCGACCGCGGCGACGGCCAGCCGCTCCGCTCCGAGGACGTCGCCGAGGTGGCCGCCCACCTGCCCTACCTCCTCACGCGCGACCTCGACGACGTATTCTCCGCGATCGTGCGTCACCTCCTGGCAGGCCTGGCGACGGAGCTGGCCGACACCGCCCCGCAGGTCCGGCCGGTCGGACGCCGAGGGGGAAGAGCGCACTGATGGAGCGCGAGATCATCTTCACCGGCATCGGCGGCCAGGGCATCCAGTTGATGGCCAAGGTGCTCGCGCAGGCGGCGGCCGACGAGGGCAAGCACACGATGCTCTTCGGCCTCTACGGCGGTGCGATGCGCGGCGGCCCGAGCGACTCGACGGTCGTCATCGGGGACGGACCGATCGAAGCGCCGCCGATCGTGCCGGCGTGCTGGAGCATCGTCGCCATGCACCCGAGCTCGCTCCCCGCCCTCCTGCCC
>VBLD01000183.1:0-6243 GCA_005879205.1 Deltaproteobacteria bacterium | reverse complement strand
TCCAGGTGACGCTGCCCCCGCGGGCGACCGCGGTTCCGGTCCCCGCCACTCGCATGGCCGAGCAGGCCGGCAACCCCATGGGCGCCGGCATGATCATGCTCGGCGCCTTCGTCGCGCACACGGCGGTGGCCCCGCTGGAGCGCGTCGTCGCCGCCATGCGCGCCTCGCTGCCGGCGCATCGCGCGCGCATGGCCGACGCCAACGCCGCGCTCCTCGAGCGTGGCGCGGACTGGGCGCGCACGGCGGGCCACGCGGCGACGGCGGGAGCCGCTTGATGCGCGCGACGGTCACCATCGACCAGGAGCTCTGCAAGGGGTGCGTGCTCTGCGTTCCCGTCTGCCCGCCCGGGGTGCTGGTGATGTCCGAGACGGTGAACCGCAAGGGCTACCGCTATCCGCTTCTGCTCGACGGCTGCACGGGCTGTGAGCTCTGTGCGAAGGTGTGCCCGGACTTCTGCTTCGAGGTCTATCGGGAGCCGAACCCGCACGCGGGAGATCGCCTGGCATGAGCGAGCGGGTGCTGATGGAAGGCTCGGCGGCCATGGCGGAATCGGCCGTGCGCGCGGGGTGTCGTTTCTACGCCGGCTATCCGATCACGCCGTCGACGGAGATTCTCGAGTACATGTCGGTCCGCCTGCCGCAGGTGGGCGGCACCTGCATGAACGCCGAGAGCGAGATCGAGGCGATCGGTATGGTCTGGGGCGCAGCCGGCTGTGGCGTCCGCTCGATGATCGCCTCCACCGGCCAGGGCATCAGCCTGATGCAGGAGAGCTTCGCCGAGCTGGCGAACGCGCAGATTCCCGTGGTCGCCGTCAACATGTGTCGCGGCCAGGGCGACTACTTCCAGGCGACGCGCGGCGGGGGACACGGCGACTACCGCTTCATCGTGCTGGCCCCGGCGTCGGCGCAGGAAGCCGTCGACCTGGCGCAGCTCGCGTTCCATCTGGCGGACAAGTGGCGGAACCCGGTCATGATCATGGGCGACTTCCTCCTCTCGCACACCTCGGAGATCGTGGACTTCCGGCCGCCGGCGTTTCCCGAGCTGCCGCCCAAGAGCTGGGCGATCACGGGGGCCGACGGGCGGCGCGGGATCACGCTCTCCCCGCTCGGACCGGCGGAGAAGCTCTCGACCGACATCGCCGCGGCGTTGTCGGCGGCGACGGCCAAGCACGGAGGCATCAAGGGCGAGGAGACGCGGGCCGAAACGGGCCACCTCGACGACGCCGAGCTGGTCGTCGTGGCCTTCGGGTTTCCCGGTCGCTTCGCGAAGTATGCCGTCCGCCTCGCCCGGGAGCGTGGCCTGCGGGTGGGCTTCGTCCGTCCCATCAGCCTCTGGCCCTTTCCGAGCGAGGTGATCGCCGCGGCCGCCGCGCGCGCCCGGGCCGTCGCCGTGTTCGAGCTGAACGCCGGGCAGATGGTGGAGGACGTCGAGCTGGCGGTCCGGGGTCGCGCGCCCGTCCACGCGATCGGCGGCATCAGCCACGATCACTCGGGCTTCGGCGTCGGCCCGCTCCTGAACGTCGAGCTCATTCTCCAGCGCATCGAAGAGGCGTACGGGACCGCATGACGGACGTTCCCGCATCGTTCGAGAAGGTCTTCGAGCCGCCGGACCTCCTGCTCCGCGCGGAGCATTCGCTCTGCCCCGGCTGCGGTGAGCCCGTCGCGCTTCGCATGATGCTCGAGCTGATCCGCGAGCTCGGGTTGCGCGAGCGCACGATCTGCGTCGCGGGGATCGGCTGCTACACGGCCTTTCCGATGATCATGGACGTCGACGTCATGCAGGCGCTGCACGGGCGCGCGCCCTCGGTGGCCACGGGTGTGAAGCGCGTGCGCCCCGATGCCTTCGTGTTCACCATGCAGGGCGACGGCGACATGGTGTCGGAAGGGCTTCAGGAGGTGATCCACGCCGCAGCCCGGGGCGAGAAGTTCACCGCGATCGTGTTCAACAATGCGGTGTTCGGAGAGACCGGGGGGCACATGACCGCGGCCACGGTGCTCGGGCAGCACACGAAGACCACCGTCGGGGGGCGCGACCGGGAGCGTCATGGGAGCCCGATCAAGATCTGCGAGCTGGTTGCCCAGCTGGAAGGCGCGGCTTACGTGGCGCGGGCCGCGGCGCATACGCCCTCGGCCATCAAGCTCGCGCAGCAGTATCTGCACGATGCGTTCCGCGCCCAGCTCGATGGCAAGGGATTCTCCCTGGTGGAAATTCTCACGATGTGCCCGACCGATTGGTTCGTGACGCCGGATCAGGGTCCGGCCTTTCTCGAGAAGCATCTCGTGCCGACGTATCCGCTCGGCGTCATCAAGCAGTGACGACTCACATCGGCTCACGGGACAGCGTGTCCAGTGCGCCGGACAGGATGCTGGCGACGAAGGGCGCCTTTACGTCGCCGTCGCCACCCCGAGCTCGATGATGCGCGCATCGCAACGCCCGGAAGAGAGGACGAGCTGCGCGACCGCGACGGGCAGAGAAAAACGGCGGGGGCCCGCGCTTCCCGGGTTGACGAAGAGCACGCCTCCGCGTTCTTCCACGAGCGGGCGATGGGAATGGCCGGAGAGCACCGCCGTGAACCGCGCGGCCGCCGGCTCCAGGTCGAGGTCCCCGACGTCGTGAATGACGTAGAGGACGTGGCTCCCCACCTCGATCACGTCGCTGGTGGGCAGCTCGCGGGCCCAGGGGCCCCGATCATTGTTACCCCGCACCGCCCGGACGGGGGCCAGGGCCCGAAGTGCGTCCAGGACCGCCGGCGCTCCGACGTCTCCGCAATGGACGATGAGATCGGATCCGCGCAGCCGATCCAGCGCCTCCGGCCGCATCACACCGTGCGTGTCGGAGATCACACCGACGATGTGCTCCGGCAAACGATGCGTCGCGCGACGCGCCACCGGCAACACCCTGCGTCCCTCAATACGACGCGGAGCCCTCGTACGTGTAGGTGAGCGGTCGCGGCCCCGGGAGGTAGGCGGTATCCAGCTGCGCGATGTCGAATCCCGCCGATCGGATCAACTCGTCGATGTTCCGGTCGACGTTGCAGCCGCCGGCGACTCTCCTCCAGAACGGGTTGATGCGGCGCTGCCAGGCCCGAACGCCCGGGTCCGGGGACGCGCCATGCTCGACGAACAGCAGACGTCCGCCCGGTTTCAGCACCCGCTTCATCTCTCGAAGCGCCTGGAGCGGATCCCCGATGCTGCACAGCGTCCACGTCGTCACGACCGTATCGATGCTCTCGCGGTCCACGGGCAGTCGTTCGGCCGATTGGCACACGAGCCCCACCGGAAACGTCAAACCATCGATCTTCTTGCGTGCCATCGACAGGAGCTGGGCCGACGGATCGACGCCGTGCAGATGCGTCACCGCCGAGGAGTAGAAGGGAAGATTGAGGCCCGACCCGATGCCGACTTCGAGGACCGCGCCCGTCGCCCTCGGGATGAGTCCCGAACGGCGGGCCGTTGCCGCCTCGTTCTTCATGGCGAAGTCGATCAGCCGCGGAAGTACGAACCTTCGGTAGAGACCCATAGTTCCACTCGGCCCGTCACCCGAACACCCGCTGGCGCGCCGTCTCGGAGATCGCGACCACCGCCGGGTGCTTCAGCCGACGCTCGCCCGAGATCGCGTAGAAGCGCGCCGAAAGCACCTCGAGGCAGCCGACCGTCACGACGCCGTACTGGCTGCGAACCTCGCGCTCGATGGCGGACGGGGCTGCGAAGACGCCCATCCCCGCCTGCCCGAACGCCATCAGCAGCGCGCTGTCCTCGAACTCGCTCACCACCCGCGGACGGACGCCCTCGCTCTCGAACCATTCGTCGAGCGACCGGCGGAGCGCCGTGTTGTCGGTGGGCAGCAGGACGGGGGCACCGTGGAGCGAGCGCGGGAAGCCGCGGCGGCAGGTGCGCGCGAGGGCAGCGGTCGCGAAAAAGGTGACGCCGCACTCGCCGAGCAGATGGTTGAAGGCGCGGATCTTCGTCGACGGGCCGATCGGTGCATCGCTGAGCACCAGGTCCAATCCGTGGACGGCGAGCTCGGCGAGGAGACGATCCGGCTTGTCCTCGCGGCAGACGATGCGCACCTGCTGGGGGACGGCGAGCGCGGGCTGGAGCAGACGGTACGCGATCAGCTTGGGGACCGCATCGGCGATGCCGACGGTGAGACGCATCGGCTGCCCCGTCGGCCGTCCCTTCACGGTCTCGAGCAGCTCGCGGCCGAGGCCGAAGATCTCGTCGGCGTAGCGGAGCACCAGGCGGCCAACGTCGGTGAGCACCAGCCGCCGTCCGGTCCGCGCGAAGAGCTTCTCGCCGAGCCCCTGCTCCAGCGCGCGCAGCTGCGTGCTGACCGTCGGCTGGGCCAGCCGGAGCTCCGCGGCGGCGCGAGTGACGCTCCCCTGGCGGGCCACCACCCAGAAGTAGAGGAGATGGTGGTAGTTGAGCCATTCCATGGCCGTGCCCTCCTCATGCCAGTGCGGCCGCGCGCCGGCAATGGGTGCCGCGCAATCGTTAGAGAAAATCGAACGATCCCCGCGAGATTATCTATTTGATCGATCCGGAGCCGGACCGTATGCCGGGCGAACGTCATGAACTCGATCCGTGGAATGTTTCGCTCGGCGCTCCTGGTGTTTGGAGTCGCCGCAGCGGTCGTGAGTCCCGCACAGACCCGGAGAGCCGCCGCGACGGGGGCCCAGGGAGCGCCACGCAGCTCCGGCTCGACCCGCGTCTCGGCGCGGGACACCGACGGCGAGACGGTGCAGGCCGGCATCGAGCCCGAGCTGCGGCGGCTGGTGGCGGAGGTGCTCGGCGTCGATCCGGGCGAGCTCGCCCCCGAGGCGTCGCTCACCGACGAGCTCGCCGCCGACTCCCTCGACCTCGTGGAGCTCGCCGTGGTCCTCGAGTCGACGCTCGACATCAGCCTGAGTGCGCGCCGGATGGACGAGGTGCGCACCTATCGGGATCTCGTGGACATCGTCGTGGCGTCGATGCGGGGACGCCGGCCCCGCGAGCTCGTGCTGCCGCTCGGGCTCGACATCAAATCGCGGCTCGTTCCGCCGGGTGCCAGCGAGGCGACCCTGGAACGTGCAGAGGCGCTCACCATCTATGCGATCGAGACGATCCGCGACGATGCTTTGCGCGCCGGACGGGGAACCCACCTGGAGGTGACGCTCCCGCCCGACGCCGCCGCGGCGGACCTGGTCGGCGTGCGCGACGCATTCGCCTCGCTCGATCGCCGCGGCATCGCGGTGAGCGTCCAGCGCGAGGTTCCGACGCCGCCGGCGATCGAGCTCCCGGCGGCGACCGCCGCGGCCGGCGAGGCTTCCACCTGACGCGGGCGGCACGCGCCGCTCGACCCCTCACTCCCGCCTAAATCCGCACGCTGAGCGCCCTCGCCCGATCGGACCGCGGGGGCGGGTCAACCAAATCGGGGTCCGGTGCATTCAACAGGAGGGCCTTGACCCAGCCGTTGCCGCCCCATATTTATGAAACGGACCGGTCCGTAAATAAATGTCCCCGCCTCTTTCCCAGCCCGCGTTCCCCCGCCCCCGTCGCGGCCGCCCGCCCACCCCGGGCCTCCGCGACCGGATCCTGCGCGCGGCGGAGACCATCTTCGCGCGGCGCGACTACCACGAGGTGCAGATGGACGACGTGGTCGAAGCGTGCGGGGTGGGCAAGGGCACGCTCTACCGGTACTTTCCGAGCAAGCAGCGGCTGTACTTCGCGGTCATGTTCGACGGGATCCAGCGCCTGCGGGTCGAGCTCGAGGCCGCGGTCGGAACCGAGGAGCCGCCGGCGCAGAAGGTCCACCGCATCGTGCACCGCACGCTCGCCTTCTTCTGGGATCGACGCTTCTTCTTCTCGCTGATCCACCGGAGCGAGCACAAGTCGACCGGCGAGGCCCGGGAGTGGCTCCGCTACCGCGGAGCGCTCTCGCGCGTGATCCGCGAAACCCTCGATGCGGCGGTGGCGGCCGGCCAGGTCCGTCGCATCGACACGCGGATCGCCACGGAGATGCTGCTCGGGATGATGCGGGGGGTGAACCGCTATCGCACCGACGACGACCGTCTCGACGCGCTCGTCGCCGCGGTGGTCGACGTCTTCATGGGCGGCGTCGGGACGCAGACGGGCCGGCGCATCGTCGCCGAGCGACGGCCGGTGCGAGCGTGAATCGACCGCAACGCAGCTGGTGGCCGTGGTTGCTGGCGCTCGTCGCGCTCGCCGGCGGCGTCTACTGGCTGCGCGCCGCGCTCGGGGGCCG
>VBLD01000502.1 GCA_005879205.1 Deltaproteobacteria bacterium | reverse complement strand
GAGTGCTGCGCGAGTTCCGGAGCCGGTTCCCGAAGGTCGACCTGCACGTCCGCAGCGGCTACACCCAGCTCACGCTCGGCCGGGTGCTCGACGGCGACCTCGACGTCGGGCTGGTGACGCTGCCGCTCAGGGCCCCGCAGGTACGTGTCACCCAGGTCGGTCGGGACGAGCTGGTCGTCATCGTTCCCCCCGATCATCCGTGGGCGGCCAGGCGGCGGGTCCCGGCAGGCGAGCTCGCCGGGAAGCCGCTCGTGCTCTACGAGCGACAGAGCCAGGCGACCGACCTGATCATGCGCGCGCTGCTCGAGCAGGGCGCGTCTTTCCGCGCGTCACGATGGAGATCGACCAGATGGAGGCCGTGAAGGAGATGGTGCGGCTCGGCCTTGGGCTGGCCGTGGTCCCGGAGTGGGCGGTGCGGCGCGAGGTGACGGCCGGGACCCTGCGTGCCGTGTCGCTGGGCAAGGCGGGGCTGTGGCGCGCGTGGGGTCTTGCCTGCCTCGAGCAGCAGCTGCCGTCCCCCGCGCTGCGTGCGTTCGTCCGCCTCTGCACCGAGCACCTGCCCCGCGCACTGGCGGCGTGAAGCGGGTTCGTCTGCTCGCCTTGGAGGTCGTACTTTCCGCTTGACGTCCCCGTCCGGTCGCCAGTAGTGACGCCGGCGAAGGGGGGGCCCCGCTCGAGTCCGCATGACAGTCCTCGTCCTCTTCTGGCTGAACGTCCTCCTGCTGGCGCTCTTTGCCTCCCTGGCGCTGCAGCCCCGACTGCTCGGCTTCGCCAAGGGCGGGAAGTGGTACCTCACCTGGTTCGCCGTCGGCCTGATCACGCTGATGGACGAGCTGACCTCGGTCTTCTACGCGCCCGCGGAAGCGCACCGCTTCATCGGCACGCAGGCGATCTTCTTCATCGCGGCCACGTCGCTGCTGATGCGCGTGCTGTCCACCCGCATGGTCGAGATCGCGCAGATCCTGGAGCTCCACGACATGCGCGGCGGCGGCGTCTATTCGTTCTCCTACTTCGTGCTCGGGCCCGTCGCCTCGTTCGTCGCGGTCGCGTCGATCATGGTCTCCTACATCCTGACCGCGTGCATCTCGACGGTGAGCGCGGTGATCAACGGAACCGCGTTCCTCCCGCTCGGGCCCGCGGCGCAGTACGGGCTGATCCTGGGCGTCATCTGGGCGATCGCCGGCCTCAACATCCTCGGCATCCGCGAGAACGCGCGCGTGACCTTCGCCATCTTCGTGGTCGCCGCCTTCGTGCTCGTGAACCTGATCGCGCTCGGCTTCCTCCACCTGGCGCCCGGGAGCCCGGGGATCATCCTCGGCAGCGCGCGCAACGTCATCGGCTCGGTCACCGAGTGGGGGCTGCCCCACGCCGTGGCCGTGGTCACGGTGGGGGTCGCGAGCTGCATCCTCGCCTACTCCGGCATCGAGTCGGTCATCCAGACCGCCGGTCTGGTCGACAACTGGCGGGACATCGCCAAGGCGTACTGGTTCCTCGCGCTCACCGTGGGCATCGCGACGCCGCTCATGTCGGCGCTCGCACTCTCGGCGCCGATCGACCTCTCCGAGCACGAGGGCGACCTCATCACGTACTGGGCGACGGTCGTCGGCAACGTGCCGTTCGGCGTCGTGGTCGGGCTGGTCGGCAGCGTGATCCTCGTCATGGCGGTGAACACCGCCTACGTCGCCTCGAGCGAGCTCCTCGAGCGCGTCGGGCACCGCTATCGCTTCGGCTGGCTCATCGCCACCAACCGCCGCGCGTCGCTCTACCGCATCCACATCCTGAACGGCGCGCTGTACACGAGCATCCTGCTCACGGAGGGGTCGCAGGCGATCCTGGCGGAGATGTACGCCGTCAGCCTGCTGGCGAGCTTCTGCATCAACATCGGCTGCCTGCTGATCTACCGCTACTTCCAGGGGACGAAGGAGATCCGCGCCTATCACACGTCGCGGACGGGGACCCTCCTTCTTGAGCTCGTGCTGCTCGCGTGCTTCGTCTACCTGGCGGCGCACCGGCCGTACGGGACGGGCCTCTGGGCGGCCGTCGTCGGCGTGCTGCTCGTGGCCGGCATCCCCTTCTCCCGTCGCTACGGTCCCGAGGCGCAGGAGATCCGTCGCAGCGACTACCCGATGGAGATGCTGCTCGCGCTCGGCGAGGCCGACGGGCCGCTGCACGTCTGGTTCCGCCGTCCCGGCGAGGTGGATG
>VBLD01000188.1 GCA_005879205.1 Deltaproteobacteria bacterium | reverse complement strand
ACCGCGGCGAGCACGGCGATGAGCAGGACGGCACCTCGCATCATCTCGTCGCAGGGGATCGAGAAGACGTTACTCCTTCGCACCGCCTTGACAACGACGCGGGACGGGACAAAGGTGCGGTGTCCCGACAGTCCGGGTTTGTATCGGCACCGCTCCGGGCCGACCTTCGGCTTGGGAAAGGAGTGGAGGATGACGGCGCAGCAAGAGCAGGCGGCCGCCATGGAGGATGCGTCGGCGGCTCAGAACCTCGCGCAGTTCGAGCCCGACCCGGAGGGATTCGACGCCACCGCGGCCGAGGCCGCGCCGGTCTCTCCGGCCGATGCGGACGCCCCGTGGATCGTGTGGCCCACTCCCGCCGAGGAATCCGCATGGGCGGCGAACGAGCTCGACATGGAGTGGCAGGCCGCCGCGGGGCTCGCGGGCAAGAGACCCGGATGAGGGGAGCCAGATGAGGGGAGCTAAAGCGTCGGCAGCCCGCCGCTGAGCAGCGCGCGCGCGATCACGCGGCGCTGCATCTCGCTCGTGCCCTCGCCGATCTCGCCGAGCTTCGCGTCCCGCAGGTAGCGCTCGACGGGCTGGTCGCGCCCCGCGCTCGCGCCGCCCTGGAACTGCACCGCCCGCGTGGTCGCCCACATCGTGGCCTCCGAGCACACGAGCTTGGCCATCGAGGCCGCGGCCCGGAACGGTCGTCCCGCGTCCTTGAGATGGGCGGCCCGGCAGAGAAGCACCCGGCCGGCCTCGAGCCGCATCGCCATCTCGGCGAGCGTGCTCTCCATTCCGCGCAACGCCGGGCTCGGACACCGGCGCCGCTCGCGGACGTAGGCGATCGACTCCTCGAGCGCCCCCCGCCCGATGCCGTGGCACCAGGCGGCAATGCTGATGCGACCGCCGTCGAGGATGCGCAGCGCCTGCTTGTAGCCCCGGTTCTCCTCGCCGATCAGCTGCCCCGGAGGCACGCGCACGTTGTCGAGGATGACCTCGGCGGTGTCGCTCGCCCGCAGACCGAGCTTCTCGATCTTGCGGCCGCTGCGGAGGCCGGGCGTGTCGCGCTCGACGACGAACGCCGAGATGCCGCGCTGGCCGAGCTCCGGGGCCGTCGAGGCGAGCACGACGTAGACGTGGCCGACCGACCCCTGGGTGATGAACATCTTCGTCCCGGTGAGGAGCCAGCCGTCGGCGTCGCGCACCGCGCGCGTGCACAGCCCCGCGGCGTCGCTGCCCGAGCCGGGCTCGGTGAGGCACCAGGCGCCCAGCCACTCGCCGCGCGCGAGGCGCGGCAGGTAGCGGCGGCGCATCGCATCGCTCGCGAACTGGTTGATGTGTCCCGAGGCGAGCCCGGCGTGGCTGGCGACCGTGAGCCCCAGCGAGGCGTCGTAGCGCGCCACGCCCTCGACGACGAGCGCGCAGGCGAGCGCGTCCGCGCCCCGACCGCCCACGTCCGGCGGGAGGCCGAGCCCGAGGAAGCCGAGCGCGCCGAGCCGGGCGACGACCTCGCGCGGGAACGCCTCGTCGCGGTCCCACGCCGCGGCGTAGGGCTTCACCTCGCGCTCTCCAAAGTCGCGGATCGCGTCCTGGATACGGCGCTGCTCGTCGGTGAGCGCGAAGTCCACGGGTCATGCCGTCCGCGGGCGCACGTGCTCGCGCACCCAGGCGACGATCTCCTGCGTCGTCGCACCCGGTGTGAAGATCCTGGCGACGCCGGCCGCCGCGAGCGACGCGACGTCCTCGTCGGGGACGATGCCGCCGCCGAAGACGAGCACGTCGCTGCCGCCGCGGCGCCGGAGCTCCTCGATGACGGCCGGGAAGAGCGTCAGGTGGGCGCCCGACAGGATCGAGAGGCCGACCGCGTCGACGTCCTCCTGCACGGCTGCCTCGGCGATCATCTCGGGCGTCTGGTGGAGGCCGGTATAGATGACCTCGAAGCCCCCGTCGCGCAGCGCCCGCGCGATGATCTTGGCGCCGCGGTCGTGACCATCGAGACCCGCTTTCGCGATCAGGATGCGCAGCGGACGTTCGCTCAGACCCATGCCGGATCCCGGTAGACGCCGAAGACCTCGCGGTAGACGTCGGCGATCTCGCCGACCGTGCAGAGCGCCCTCACGGCCGTCACGATCGGTGGCATCACGTTCTCGCCGCTCTCGGCGGCGGCGCGCACGCGGGCGAGGGCCTCGCGGGCCTGTGCGCCGTTCCGCTCGCGCTTGACGCGTCGCACGCGCTCCGCCTGCCGCTGCTCGACCTCGAGCGGCACCCGCAGCAACTCGACGGGGTGCTCCTCGGGCACCTGATAGCGGTTCACGCCGACCACGATCTTCTCGCCGCGGTCGATCTGCTGCTGGTAGACGTAGGCGGCCTCGGCGATCTCCTTCTGCGGGTAGCCGAGCTCGATGGCGTGCACCATGCCGCCGAGGCCGTCGATGCGTGCGTCGCGCTCGATCCGATCGGTCAGCGCCTCGATCGCCCAGCTGCCGCCGAGCGGGTCGATGGTGTTCGTGACCCCGCTCTCCTCGGCCAGGATCTGCTGGGTGCGGAGCGCCACCATGGCGGCCTGCTCCGAGGGCAGCGCGAGCGTCTCGTCGAGCGAGTTGGTGTGGAGCGACTGGACGCCGCCGAGCACGCCGGCGAGCGCCTGCACCGCCACCCGCACGACGTTGTTGACCGGCTGCTGCGCGGTCAGCGAGCAGCCCGCGGTCTGGGCGTGGGTCCGCAGACGCAGCGAGCGCGGGTCGCGCGCGCCGAAGCGGTCGCGCATGAGCGTGGCCCACAGGCGACGCGCCGCCCGCAGCTTCGCCACCTCCTCCAGGAAGTCGTTGTGCAGGTTGAAGAAGAACGACAGGCGCGGCGCGAAGTCGTCCACCGCCATGCCGCGCTTTCGGGCGGCCTCGACGTAGGTGAGGCCGTCGGCGAGCGTGAAGGCGAGCTCCTGCACCGCGGTCGAGCCCGCCTCGCGGATGTGGTAGCCGCTGATCGACACCGCGTGCCAGCGCGGCACCTCGCGCGCGCAGAACTCGATCATGTCGACGACGATGCGCAGCGACGGCTCGGGGGGGCAGATCCATTCCTTCTGCGCGATGAACTCCTTCAGCATGTCGTTCTGGACGGTCCCGCCGAGCGCCGTCCACGGCGTGCCGTGCTCCTCGGCCACGGCGAGGTACATCGCGAGCACCGCGCTCGCCGTGCAGTTGACGGTCATCGACGTCGTCACCTGATCGAGGCGAATCCCCTCGAACAGGGCCCGCATGTCGACCAGGCTCGACACCGCCACGCCTTCGCGCCCGACTTCGCCGCGCGCGCGCGGATGGTCGGCGTCGTAGCCCATGAGCGTCGGCATGTCGAAGGCAGTCGAGATTCCCGTCTGCCCCTGCGCGAGCAGGAAGCGGAAGCGCTCGTTCGTGTCCTCCGCGGTCCCGAAGCCCGCGAACTGGCGCATCGTCCACAGCCGTCCGCGGTACATGCTCGGGTAGACGCCGCGCGTGTACGGGAACTCGCCCGGGACCCCGATGCGCTCGCCGTCGGGCGGCGCGTCCTCCGCCGTGTAGAGCGGCTCGACCTCCATGTCGGACACGGTCGAGAAGCGAACGGGCCGCTTCTGGTCCTTGCGATAGCGGGCGAGCCAGTCGTCCTTGGTCATGCGGGTCGTCTCCGAGGTTCGAGCGGCAGCACCCGGGCCGCACGGCGGCGACGGCCCTCGAGGAACTTGCGGGCGATCGGGAGCCAGTCCTCGGGCACGAGGACGCGGAGCCCGAAGGCGGGCACGGGATAGATGGACGGCCCCTCGGTGCGCAGCACGCACGGCACGCCCCGTTGCTCGAGGAATCCCTTCACGAGGTGCGCCTCGGGCGCAGGGCCCGACCAGCAGCCGCTCCAGCTCATGACGCTCCACCTCGCAGCAGCCGGTCCGCGATCGCGAGCCGCTCGCGCTCCGCCATCTCCGCCGGCACCCCGAGCGCGGCCGCATCCCGGAAGTACCGCTCGACGGCGAACTCCCGCGTGTAGCCGTAGCCCCCGTGCACCTGCACGGCCTGGGTCGCGAGCGTCATCGCGGTCTCGGCGGCGACGAGGCGCGCCATCGCCACCTGGCTGGCATGTGGCAGCCCGAGGTCCTGGAGGAAGGCGGCCTCGAGCGTCAGGAGGCGTGCGGCTTCCACCGCGGTGGCCATGTCGGCGAGCCGCCACTGGATCGTCTGGAAGTCGACCAGCGCATGTCCGAAGGCGCGACGCTCGCGGCCGTACGCCAGGGCATCCTCGAGCGCCGCGGTCGCGATCCCCACGCTCTGGGCTGCGACCCCCACCCCGGCCGCCTCCAGCGTCCGGCGCGCGATGCCGCGTCCCGCGGTGTCGACCCCCAGCCGATGCTCCCGCGGCACCCGGACGTGTCGCAGCACGACCTCGGCGGCCGACGCGCCGTGGAGCCCGATCTGCCCTACGAGGCGGACGGCCCGCCAGCCCGGCTGGTCCGTCTCGACCAGGAAGGCGGCGACGAAGTCGGTGTCGGGCTTCGGCTCGAGCGCGGCGAAAACGATCGCCAGCCGCGCCTCGGGAGCGTTCAGGACCGAGGCGCATCGACCGTTCAGGATGTACTGCTCCGCATCCCACGTCGCGACGATGGGCGGCATCTCCTCGGGGTCGGCGGGCTCGGCGAATCCCCAGCCGCCGAGCCACTCCCCGCGCGCGAGGAGCGGGAGGTAGCGGGCGCGCTGCGCGTCGTTCCCGAAGGTGAGGAGCGGCCAGGCGGCAAATGACGCGTGGGTGGCCACGATGGCCGCGGTGGCCGCCGAGACGCGCGCGAGCTCCTCCAGCGCCAGCGCCTGAGCGACGGCGTCGAGCCCCGTCCCGCCGAAGGTCTCCGGGATGCAGCAGCCGAGCACCCCGAGCCGTCCGAGCTCGGCGACGATGTCGCTCGGGAAGCGCCCGGTACGGTCGATCTCGGCGGCGACCGGGCGGATACGCCGCTCGGCGAAGTCGCGCACCGCGTCGCGCAGCTGGCGCTGGGTGTCGCTCAGGTCGACGTGCACGTCTACCGCCCCTTCCAGACGGGTGGCCGCTTCTCGCGGAAGGCGCGCAGCCCTTCGGCGCGGTCCTCGCTGGCGAAGGTGACGCCGAACGCCTCGATCTCGTAGCGGCAGCCCGTCTCGACGGCGGCGGCCGCGGCGAAGGCGGTCGCGCGCTTCGCCTGGCGGAGCGCGACGGGCGGCTTGGCGGCCAGCGCGGCCGCGAGCTCGGCCGCCTCCGCCCGCAGGCGGTCCGCCGGCACGACGCGGTTCACGAGCCCGATCCGGTGCGCCTCCTCCGCCGAGATCATGTGGCCGAGGTACACGAGCTCGCGCGCGCGCGCGAGGCCGGTGCGCAGCGCGAGCCGCTGCGAGCCCCCGAACCCCGGGATGAGGCCGAGGTTGATCTCGGGCTGCCCGAGCCGCGCCCGCTCGGAAGCGACGATCAGATCGCAGGCGAGCGCCAGCTCGAGCCCGCCGCCCAGGGCCACGCCGTTCAGCGCCGCGACGACCGGCACGTCGAGCGCTTCGAGACGCAGGAGCACGTCGTGTCCGAGGCGCGAGTAGGCATGTCCTTCCGCGGCGGTCATCGCCTCCATCGCCGCGATGTCGGCACCCGCCGAGAAGGCCTTGTCGCCGGCACCCGTGAGCACGACGGCGCGGACGTCGCGGGAGCGGCGGACGTCGCGCACCGCGCGCGCCAGCTCGCGGAGCGTCGCCGCGTCGAGGGCGTTCAGCGCGGCAGGCCGGTCGAGCGTGACGGTGACGACCGCGTCCGTCCGCACCACGACGAGGTTGGCGAAACCCTCGTCGGCCACCTCAGTACTCCGGTCTCCGATCGAAGCGATGGTGCGCCTCGATCATCCGCACCGTGCGGGTCGAAGAGCGCATGACGACCGAGTTCGTGACGGCGCCGCCCTTCACGTAGCGCACGCCGGTCAGGTAGTCGCCCGGCGTGATCCCGGTGGCGGCGAACATCACGGACCCCGAGGCGAGCTGGTCGAGTCCGTACTTCCGCCCGAGGTCGAAGAGGCCGAGGGCACGGGCCTGCGCCGCCTCCTCCTCGTTGCGCGGCTTGAGCCGCGCCTGCATCTCGCCACCCAGGCAGACCAGCGCCGCCGCGGCGAGGATGCCCTGCGAGGCCCCGCCGATGCCCATCAGGATGTCGATGCCGGTTTCCACCTTGGTGGTCGCCAGTGCCGCCGAGACGTCGCCGCTGCTGATCAGCTTGATGCGCGCGCCGGCCCGGCGCACCTCCTCGATCAGCCGCGTGTGGCGCGGCCGGTCGAGGATCACCACCGTCAGGTCCTCGACGTAGACGCCCTTCGCCTCGGCGAGCGTCCGCAGGTTCTCGGTGGGGCTCCGGTCGAGATCGACGACGCCGCGCCCCTCGGGACCGCAGGCGATCTTGTCCATGTAGCTGTCGGGGACGCGGAGCAGGCTGCCGCGGTCGGCGATGGCGATCACCGAGAGCGCGTTGTAGCCGCCGGTGGCGCAGATGGCCGCCCCTTCGAGCGCGTCGCAGGCGACGTCGAGCTCCGGTCCCTGTCCGGTCCCGACGCGCTCGCTCACGTAGAGCATGGGCATGGCGTCGTGGTCGCCCTCGCCGATCACCACGGTGCCGTCGACCGGCAGGACGTCGATGGCGTTGCGCATCGCCTCGACTGCCGCCATGTCGGCCGCCGTCTCGTCGCCTCGCCCCATGAGCCGGGCCGAGCCGAGGGCGGCCGCCTCGGTCACCCGGACGAGCTCCATGGCGAGGTTGCGTTCCATCGCCGCCGCCGTTCAGCGCCTGAGGAGACGCTCGAGGAGCGTATGCCCGTCGGGAATGAAGATGCCCTGGTCGCGCGCGTCCCGCTCGTTGTAGCCGCGCGAGAGCGCGCGCGGCTTCTGCTCGTCAGCCGAGACGTAGACGACGAAGGGGACCGGGTCGGAGGTGTGCGTCTTCAGGGCGCACGGCGTCGGGTGGTCGGGCATGACCAGCACGCGCCACTCGCCGCCCATCGCCCGCAGGCCCTCGAGGAGCGGGCCGACGGTCTTCTCGTCGAAGTTCTCGATCGCCTCGACCTTCTTGTGCGCGTCGCCGAGGTGACCGCCCTCGTCCGGCGCCTCGACGTGCAGGAAGAGGAAGTCCCGGTCGGCGAGGGCGCGCAGCCCGTACTCCGCCTTGGCCCGGAAGTCCGTGTCGAGATAGCCGGTGGCGCCCGGCACCGTCACGCGCACGAGGCCCGCGAGCACTCCGAGACCATTCACCAGGTCGACGGCGGCGATGACCGTACCGTCCACCCCGAAGCGCTCGCGCAGCGTCGGCAGCGGCGGGCGCTTGCCCTGCCCCCAGAACCAGAGCGCGGTGGGCGCGCGCTCGCCGCGCGCCCGGCGTGCCTGGCAGCACGGATGCTCGGCGAGCAGCGGCCGCGAGCGCTCGATCAGCTCGCGCAGGACCTCCGCGCCCGGCCCGTCGGGGAAAGCCCGGGTGACGGGCTTGTCCGAGAGGTCGTGCGGCGGCGTCGTGCGCATGCGGCTCTCGCCCTTCCGCCACACGAGCAGGTGGCGGTATGAGAGACCCGGGTGCAGCTCGAGGCCGTCGCGCCCGAGCGCGCGCGCCAGGTCCGCGACGATCGCCGCGCCGTCCTCGCGCGACGGGTGACCGCCCGCAAAGTCGCGCATGATCTCGCCGCCGCCCTCGGCGGTCTCGAGCGTCACGAGGTTCATGCGGAAGGCCACGTCGTCGGGACCGAGGTCGACGCCCATGCTCGCCGCCTCGATCGGCGAGCGCCCGGTGTGGTAGCGGGCCGGGTCGTAGCCGAGCACCGACATCGTGCCGACGTCGCTGCCAGGTGGAAGGCCACGGGGGATCGTGCGCGTGAGCCCGAGGATACCCCGCGACGCCATGTGATCGAGGTTCGGCGTGCGGGCCACCTCGAGCGGCGTCTTGCCGCCGAGCTCGGCGATCGGCTCGTCGGCCATCCCGTCGCCCTGCAACACCACGACCTTCATCGGAGCACCCACGTTAACCAACCTCGAGCACGGCGGCCAGCCGGGCGGGGTCGGCGGCGATCTTGATGGCGGCCTCCGAGTTGGCGATCGCCGTATCGGGGTCCTTGAGGCCGTGGCCGGTGAGGCTGAGCACGAGGACGTCCTTCGGACGCAGACGCCCGCTCGCGCCGAGCTTGAGCGCCCCCGCGAGCGAGATCGCCGACGCGGGCTCGGCGAAGACCCCCTCGGTGCGGGCGAGCAGGCGGTAGGCCTCGAGGATATCGTCGTCGGTGATCGCCTCGATCGCGCCGCCCGACTCGTCGCGCGCGGCCTCCGCGCTCTGCCAGCTCGCCGGGTTGCCGATGCGGATCGCCGTCGCCACCGTGCGAGGCTCCTCGATCACCCGCTTGTGCACGATCGGCGCCGCGCCCGCCGCCTCGAAGCCCATCATGCGCGGCAGGTGCGCGATCTTCCCGGCTGCGAGATATTCCTTGTACCCGCGCCAGTACGCCGTGATGTTGCCGGCGTTGCCGACCGGCAGCAGGTGGTAGTCGGGCGCCCGGCCGAGCGCGTCGCAGATCTCGAAGGCGGCGGTCTTCTGCCCCTCGATGCGGTGCGGGTTGACCGAGTTCACCAGCGCGAGCTGCGTCGGGTAGCGCTCCTTCACGTCGCGCACCAGCCGGAGCGCCTGGTCGAAGTTCCCTTCGATCTGGATGACGCGCGCGCCGTGCATGACGGCCTGGGAGAGCTTGCCGAGGGCGATCTTGCCGTGCG
>VBLD01000187.1:3811-10345 GCA_005879205.1 Deltaproteobacteria bacterium | reverse complement strand
GCGCGCCGAGCCCGAGCCGGGCGGCCAGATGGATCATCGGACGCGACGAGCAGGCGAGCCACATGGGCGGATGCGGCTTCTGGACGGGTTTCGGCACTACGTTCCGCGGCGGCATCGAAAAGTATTTACCCTGGTGACCCGGATACGGCGTCCGCGAGAGCATGAGGGCCACCTGTGCCACGGCCTCCTCCCACATCGCGCGCTTCTCGGCTGCGCGACGCGGACTCCCCGGTGCCGAACTCCACCCGCCCGCCCGAGACGAGGTCGAGCATCGCGACGCGCTCGGCGACGCGCGCCGGATGGTTGTAGGCAGGCGGCATGAGCACGATGCCGTGTCCGAGGCGGATGCGCTTGGTCCGCTGGCTCGCGGCGGCGAGGAAGACCTCGGGGGCCGGGGAGTGCGAGTACTCCTCGAGAAAATGGTGCTCGACCTCCCACGCGTAGCCGAGGCCGAGGCGGTCGGCCAGCTCGACCTGATCGAGCGCGTCGCGGATGAGCCGCTCCTCGGCGCCCTCCGTCCACGGACGGGGGAGCTGGTGCTCGTAGAAGATGCCGAACTCCATGGCCGCGCTTCCGGGGGCGACCCTACTGTGCGCCGCGCGCGACGGTCAAGCTACGGGGCCGAGTTCCCGACACCCGGCTCGTTTGCTATGCGAGCCGCATGACGTCTCCTCGCGGGCCCGGACCGGTGGCCGCCGCTCACCGCATTCTCATCGCGGCGGCCCTGCTCTGCGCGCTCGCCTACGCCGCCTGGGAGCTCGGCGGATACCGCGAGAGCGGCGAGCCGGGCGCCGCCGTCCGCGGTGTCGTGGCGATCGCCGTGAGCGCGGCCATCGCGCTCTATCTGCGGAGTCTCCGCGGTCTCGGGGCCAAGCTCACGCCGCGCGACGGGCCCTCCGCTCGCGACCGCTGAGCGCTTTCCTGCCGCAGGTGTTTGTGCGAAGTAGCGAGCATGCGTGTCGGATTTGCCGCCTGTGCCGCCCTCGCTCTGCTCGCTGGCCGGCCCGCGGCGGCGAAGAACATCAGCATCACGCTCGCGCCGACGGTGGAGATCAGCGGCGGCACGTTCACCCTGCGCGTCAAGATCGGCAACGGGGGCGACGAGGCGGCGCAGTCCGTCACGCCGATCCTCCACTTCCAGGACCGGGACGCGCGCGGCCAGACGAGGGGGTCGCTCGGACCGAACGAGTCGTTCGACGAGTCGCTCTCCCTCTCGGTGAGCGACGTCAAGCCCGGCCGCTGGCCGTTCCGGCTGACGGTCGACTACACCGACGCCAACCAGTACCCCTTCCAGGCGATGCAGGTGAACGCCGTCCTGATCGGCCAGCCGCCACCCCCGAAGATGTCGGTTCCGCAGGTGGCCGTCGATCCCCTGGCGACTTCGGGCACGGTGCGCGTGCGCTTGAAGAACCTCGCCGGGGTCGCCCGCACCGCCACGCTGTCGGTCCTCGTTCCGGAGGGTCTCGACGTGCCGGCGGGGGTTCCGCCGGTGCCGCTCGCCGCGTGGGAAGAGAAGACGGTGTTCGCCAACCTGATCAACCGCACGGCACTCCCCGGCAGCCGCTACCCCGTCTACGTCACGACCGAGTACGACGAGGACGGCATGCACCAGGCGGTCATCGCGCAGGGCGTGGTCGAGATCGTCGCGGCGCAGTCCTTCCTCGAACGACAGCGGACGCTCGTCTGGGTCGGCGCGGTGCTGCTGGCCGTGCTCTGGGGTACCGTGATCCTCTGGCGCGTGACCGGGCGCAGCCGGGTCCGTCCGGCCAGCGACCGCCGCTGAGCTACCTCCGGGCGCTCCCGTCGCTCGCGGCGCGAAACGCCTGCTCGACGACGCGCGGCTCGACTACGGCACCTGCCAGGCCGAGCCCCCGCACGTGGGCCAGCGCGGCGGTCGGTTCGATTGCGCCGCCCGCGGTCACCTCGGCCGCGATGAAACGGCCCGGGTCCCGCCGGTAGAGGCCCTCGCAGGCCTCGCGGTCCGGGAACATCTTGTAGCCCTTCGCATTGCAGGGCGCGACGACCGCCGCGAAGCGGCCGAGCTCGGGGCCGAGGACGGCGGCGGCGCGCAGCGGGTTGTGGGTGACGATCCCTGCCTCGATGCCGAGCCGCTCGGCGCGGTCCGCGAGCGCCGTGAAGACGGCGGACACCCCGCCGGCGAGCGCCACCTCGGTCACCTGGGGATGGAGAAAGAGCCGGGTCACGCGCAGCCCGCGGAGGCCGGCGAGCTCCATCTCCGCCACCAGCGTCGTGCCGGTGGCGAAGTCGCGACGGCGGATCGCGCCGAGGCGGGTGACCGCGCCGAGGCCGGTGCGGACCATGGCGGCGGGGCCGAGACGCGTGAAGCGCGAGCGGGCCGCGCCCACCATGCCGAGGTCGGTGAGGTCGCGGATGAAGGCGAACATGTTCGGCACGACCGCCCAGACCGGGACGTCCCGCCAGCGCTGGAAGGCGAGGAGGGCTTCGCGAATCGGGGCGTCGACGACGGCCAGCACGGCGCGCGCGCCGAGCGCGTGGGCCTCCTCGCAGAGCGCGTGGATCTCGTCGGGGCGGGAGAAGCGGGCGACGGTCGCGATCCGCTCGCTCCACGAGCCGTAGTGCCGGCTCTCCGCGGGCCGGAGCTCCAGCACGAGCTGCCCCGGCTGCCCCAGCTGCCCCCGGTCTGCCGTCACGCCTCGACCGGGGTGCCGGCAGCCGCCGAGGCGTAGATCGCCTCGATCATGCGCTGCGTGTTGCAGGCCTCGGCGAGCGAGCAGAAGGGCAGCACGCCGCTCCGGCACGCGTCGACGAAGGTCTGGAGCTGACGGTAGAAGGCCTCGCCGCCGATGTGCGGGCTCACGTCGAAGGCCGTGTCCGCGGGCAGCTCGCTCGCATGAATCTCGCTCCAGCCCGCGTCGTGGCCGACCGCGGCCGCGAGCAGGTGGAGCAGGATGCGCTCGCGCCCGAGCACGAGCGTGCCGTTGCGGCCGTCGACGGTGACGCCGTAGTCGAGCATCTGCGTCCCGGGCACGCTCCACGAGGTGTCGAGCAGCCCGCTCACCCCGGTCGCGAAGGTGAAGAGGACCTGCGCGGAGTCGTCGACCCGGCTGAAGTGCGAGCGCGTGCTCGCCGTGACGCGCCGGACGGGGCCGAAGAGCCAGCCGAGGATGAACAGGAGGTGCGAGGCCATGTTGGCCACGACGCCGCCGCCGGCCTGCTCCTTCTGGAAGAACCAGCCCTGCTTCGGCCCGAAGACCTCGCTCACGTAGGCGTGGGCCGTGAAGCGCAGCAGCTCGCCGAGCACGCCCTTGGCCACCAGCTCGTGCGCGGCCTGGACGACGGGCAGGTGGGCGTAGACGTAGCCGGCGGCATGCATCACGCGCGCCTCGTTCGCGAGCCCGAGGATCGCTTCCGCATCGACCCGTGACGTCGCGAGCGGCTTCTCGACGAAGAGGTGCGTCGGCCGCGCGAGGCACTCGCGCACGACGGCGAGGTGGGTGTGCGTCGGGGTGCAGATGAACACGGCCTCGGGCTCCGCGGCACGATACAGCGCATCGACGCTCGGATAGAGCGGCGCCCGCAGGCCCTGGCTCGCGAGATGCTCTGCGAGGCCGGTGTCGCGGTCGACGAGGCCGACCAGCTCGGTCTCCGGGTGCACCTGGAGCAGGTGGCCGTGGACCATGCCCATGCGGCCGGCGCCGACGACCGCGGCCCGGAGCGGGCGCCTCTCACTCATGCGGCCTCCTCGAACGTGCGGCGGAGCCCCTCGACGAGCGGCGTCAGGCGTGGCCGGTAGTCGCGCAGCAACGCGCGCAGGTCGCACGGGGCCTCGAGCGTCGCGCCGTGGACGTTGTCGACCGTGAGCGGCGGATTCGCGAGCATCCGCTCGAGCACGCTCGCGAGCACGAAGCTCACGCCGATCGGCAGGCGCACGCGCCGGCAGCGCCGCCCGAGCGCGTCGCAGATCGCGCCCAGGAACTCGTTGTACGTCACCAGGTCGGGACCGCCGACGTCGTAGGTCCGCCCCGCGAGCTCGGGGCGGGCGAGCGTCGCGACGACGACGTCGATCAGGTCGTCGAGAAAGACGGGTCGGAGGCGCCACGTGCCGGGCCCGATCACCGGGATGACGGGCAGACGCCTGACGAGGCCGGCGAGCTTGACGAAGACGCCGCGCGCGCCGGGCCCGTAGACGAGGCTCGGGCGCAGCACGGTCACGTCGAGGCCGGAGCCGAGGAAGAGCCGGTCGGCCATGCGCTTGGTCAGCCCGTAGAGGCCGGGGCGCGGCAGGTGCACGTGCTGCGTGCTCATCACGACGATGCGCGTGCAGCCGGCGGCTCTGGCCGCCGCGATGAGCGCGGTGGCGCCGCCGACGTTCACCCGGTAGGCGACCGCGGGATCGAGGCGGCCGGCCGAGGTGGCCGCGCCGAGGTGGACGACGGCGTCGGTGCCGGCGACGGCGGCGGCGAGGGTGGCGGGCTCGCCGAGGTCGCCCTGCACGATCTCGGCCGACGGAGCCGGCTTCCCGGGACTCGGGGGACGGCGAACGAGGAACCGGGGCACGTGTCCCGCCGCCACGAGTCGCGGGGCGAGCGCCGTGCCGATGAAGCCGCTCGCCCCGGTGACCAGCACCCTAGCCACGCAGACTCCGACGCTGCGCGCGCAGTTCGCGGAACTGCTCGGCGGCGAAGCCGGCCCAGCGGTTGCCCGGATACGTCACCATGACGTACCGGAAACGGGCCTTCGCCTCGCGCCGCCGCCCGAGCTGTCTCAGGCAGAGCCCCACGTGGTAGTGGCTCTCGGCCACCCAGACGCTCTCCGGGAAGCGCTCGATGACGGCGCGGTAGCCGGCGAGCGCCCCCGCGGGGTCGCTCGAACGCAGCAGGCTCGCGGCGCGGAAGAACGTCCCGTCGGCGGCGGTCGACGACTCGCCGCCCAGCTCGATGGCACGCGAGAAGTTCCACATGGCCGTGCGGTAGTCCTGCGCCGCGAAGGCCTTCCAGCCGCGCTGGTAGAAGAAGCCGGCGCCGTAGTCGCGGGTGACGTTCCAGGTGGTGGCGATCCCGACGAACACGATCCCGAGGCCCAGGGCCCACGGCCGCACAGCGTCGAGGGCGGCGGCCAGCCCCGGCGCTGGTTCGGCGGCCGTCGCGGGACGGACGAGCGCCGCGAGGCAGAGCCCGAGGCCGAGGAAGCTCGCCGCAATGCCCAGCCAGTCGGCCGCGATGCGCCGGAAGACCAGGCGCACGTGTGGCCCGTCGGGGAAGACGAGCATGAAAGCCGGGCTCACGAGGTACACGCGGCGGGCACCCTCGACCTGCCAGTTCGGGTAGTAGGACACGCCGACCACGTGCGGGACCCCGGGGCAGGTGGTCGTGAAGTCGATCGCCATGTGGTCGAGGTGCTCCTCGATGCGGCAGTCCTCGGGCAGGCGCTCGCGTGGCAGGTCGAGCGCGGAGCTACTCGTGAGCGGGAAGTGATCCCGGTCGTCGGGAGCGACGCTCGCCGCGGCGACGATGGGTACCTCGAGCATCGAGTCGGTCGCGAACCAGCGGACGAAGTCCCGCTTCCAGCGCGTGGTCTCCAGGATCACCGGGCGGTAGCGCGGCACGCGCACGTAGTGACCGTCGGCGTTCTTCAGGTGGAAGACCGAGTACGGCGCCTGCTGGAAGATCCGCTGCCAGTGGGGATCCGCCGCGAGCTGGCCCGTCACCTCGGGCGTGACGGCGATCATGTCGCTCACGTTGAACAGCGCGAGCCGCGCCGTGGCGTGCGCCAGGTCCATATTCGGGTAGCTGTAGCCCGGGATCACGCCGCTTCCCTGCTTGGAGATCTGCGACTGGAGCCAGTAGATCGGCGGCGACGTGACTGCGGTCTGCAGGAGCACGCCCTCGAGGGTGGGCCGCCCCGCGAGCAGCGGCAGGTCCTCGAAGACGCGCATGCTGCCGAAGCGATCGTGCAGCGGCGAGTTCTCGTAGGCGACGCGCGGGTCGGTGATCTTGCCGTGCACGGCGCCGAGGATGCCGGTGAGCAGGCTGTAGGAGGGCTTCCGCTCGAGCCCCTCGTAGTTCCAGGTGATCCAGGAGGGGATGAAGCCGATCGAGCTCATCACCCAGGCGACGATGCCGGCGCCGATCGCGAGGGCGCCGAGCGTGCGCCCGGGCGTGACCGCGAGGAGCCGCGCGACCAGATCGAGTGCGAGGAGCACGCCGAGGAAGTAGACGCATGGAACGAAACGGATCTCGGGCAGGCCGACCGCCGTCCCGTTGAAGAAGCTGAGGGTGGCCGCCACGGCGCCGAAGAGCAGGTAACGGCCCGGCCGGTCGCTCGGCCGCGGGCGGACCGCCATCCAGAGCACGTCCACCGCGGCGAGCGCGGCGAACGGATAGAAGATGCGGGGCATCAGGTCCTTCCACGAGGCGAAGTGCCACTTCCAGTTGATCGACGTCGCGTAGCCGAGCTTGGCGACGAGCGGCACGAGCCAGAATCCCATGAGCAGCACGCCCCCCGCATAGACCAGAGCCAGATAGCGGACGTTGCGCGCGAAGTGCCGGCGGT
>VBLD01000187.1:3071-3703 GCA_005879205.1 Deltaproteobacteria bacterium | reverse complement strand
GTTCTCCGCGATGCCCCGGTAGAGAAGTCCGAGGAAGAGCACGGCGAAGGAGAAGCCGAGGCTGTGGGCGAACTCGCCGGCCAGCGTGCTCGGGATGTTGCCGCCCCACATCGAGTTGCCCTCGTTGAAGAGGAAGGCGAGGCTCGCGACCGCGCCGAGCGCCGGCACCGGAAAGGCGTAGCCGAGCGCGCGAAGCATCAGGGTGGTGGTGAGCGGGAGGAGGAACGATCCGAGCACCGTCACCAGCTTGAACGCGACGTTCAGCGGGATCACGTACGAGAGCGCGACGATGAGCAGCGACGGAGGCATGAAGTAGAACTGGTAGGGGGCGTAGCCGCAGAAGTTACCGAGGTCCCAGCCCTGCGGGTTGCCCGCCGGCAGGAGCGTGTCGCGCAGGTGGTGGATGGGGCGCAGGAACGACGGCGTGTCGCCGCCGGCGATCGTGGTGTCGAGCAGGAGCAGCGAGGGCTTGAAGTAGGAGAGCAGAAAGGCCCACGCGAAGCCCACGGCGAACACCGTCACGCCGGTCCGCACCCGCGACATCCAGGGACGCTCAGCCATAGCGCCCGCGTCGCGCACGCCAGGCGATGCGCAGCGTGTCGAGGAACATCCGCGGCGCGTGCCGCGAGAGG
>VBLD01000187.1:1195-3063 GCA_005879205.1 Deltaproteobacteria bacterium | reverse complement strand
GGCTGGCGGCGGATGCGACAGCCGGCCTTCTGCGCGCGCAGCAGGATCTCGGCCTCGAAGGCGAACGTGGTGACGTCGAGATCCCCGAAGAGCCGCTTCGCGACCGCCGCCCGGTAACCCTTGTAGCCGCACTGCGTGTCGGGGAAGTCGAGGCCCGCCAGGTGCTTCACCATCCACGTGTAGACGACGCTCGAGAGCTGGCGCACGGGCGTCACCTCGGTGGCGCAGACCGAGTCGGGGTGAAGACGGTCGCCGATCACGATGTCGGCGCTGTCGCGCAGCCAGGCGAGCGTGGTCGGGAGGGGATCGAGGGAGAACGGGAGGTCGGAGTCGGTGAAGACGATGAACTCGCCGCGGGCGCACGCCACGCCGCTGCGGACCGCCCCGCCCTTGCCGAGGTTCTCGGGCTGGCGGATCAGCGTGACACCGCGCGGGACGTCGCCGGCCTCGACCGCCTGGCCCGGCAGGCTGCCGTCGTCGACGACGATCAGCTCCGCCCCTTCTCCGAACCGCTCGCCGAGGAAGCGGGCCGCCTCGGCGGCCGTTTCCCGGGCTCGTGCCCGCTGGTTGTAGAAGGGGACCACCAGGGAGAGGGTCAGGGCTGGGTCGGAGATGGCGAGTCCTCCATCAGCGCCCGGAGCGCGCGCCGGTCGACCTTGAACATCGGCGTCAGGGGTACGTCGTCCACCAGCGTGAGGCCGTCGGGACGCTTGAAGCTCGCGAGCTCGGTGCCGACGAAGGCCCTGAGCTCGGCGAGCGTCGGCGGCTCGCCGGGGTCGCGTGGCACGACGAACGCCCACCCGACCTCGCCGTGGAGGGGATGCGGCACGCCCACCACGGCGGCGCGCGCGACCTTCGGATGGTGCGCCAGGCGCTCCTCCACCTCGACCGGGTGCACGTTGAAGCCGCCCCGGATGTACATCTCGCTCCGCCGGCCGGTGAGGTGCAGATAGCCGGCCGCGTCGAGGTGGCCGAGGTCGGCGGTGTGCACCCAGCCCTCCGCGTCGACGGTTGCGGCGGTGGCTTCGGGATCGCGCCAGTACCCGCGCATCGTCGCCGGCGAGCGGACGGCGACCTCGCCCGTCTCTCCCGCGGGCAGGGGACGGTTCGCGGCGTCGACGATGCGCAGCTCCACGCCCGGCGTCGCGCGCCCGACCGTGGTCGCGACCAGGTCGGCGGGATCGCCCGCTACCGAGGCCGTCGCGATGCCCACCTCGGTGGAGGAATAGCGCACGCTCACCTCGGCGCCGAGCTCGTCGCGGATCCGCCGGATGAGCGAGGGCAGGGCGGGCGCGCCACCGACGAGCACGGAGCGGAGCGACGAGAGGTTGCGGCGGGGGCGGTCGGGATGGTCGAGGAGCGCGACCAGCTGGGTGGGAATGCCGCCCAGATGCGTGAGCCGCTCGCCTTCGATCGCCGCCAGCACCGCGGCCGGATCGAAGGCGTCGTGGATGATCGAGCGGCCGAGGTGGGCGATCTGCACGGCGATCCGGGTCATCGTGCCGACGTGCGCGAAGGACAGGCCGGGGGCGAGGTGCGTCTGGAACCGCGGCATGCCTCCGGGGTGGCGGCGCGCCTCGATCTCGGCGACGGCGAGGAGGCTCGCATGCGTGTACCAGGCCCCTTTCGGCGCGCCGGTCGTGCCGCTGGTGAAGACGATGGCGACCGCGTCGCCCGGGTCGGTCGCGGCCGCGGGCGGCGGCGCGCCGCCCGCGAGCGTCGCCACGACGTCCGTCGTGCTCCGTCGCAGCTCGTCGGCGTCGAGCCAGAGGATCTCGGCGAGCTCCGGAAGGTCGGCGCGGACCGAGTCGAGGATCGGGCGGAAGTCGACGTCGTGCCAGCGGTCGACCGCGACCAGCAGCCGGGCG
>VBLD01000187.1:0-1182 GCA_005879205.1 Deltaproteobacteria bacterium | reverse complement strand
ATCTCGCTCCGCCGGTAGCGCACGTTGAGACCCGTGGTCACGGCGCCGAGCCCCGCCGCGGCGAGGTAGGCGATCAGATACAGTGGTGTCGAGGGCAGCAGGAGCGCGACGACGTGGCCTTGCCCGACGCCGTGGCGCCGGAACGCCGCGGCCAGGCGGTCGGCCAGCGTGTCCCAGTCGCGATAGGTGAGCCGTTCACTGCGATAGCGGAAGGCCTCGGCCTCGGGCGCCTCGCGTGCGACCGCGCGCAGAAGATCGCGTAGGGTTCGAGCGGCGGGCACCGGCGGCGTCCGGACAAGTTAACCGATGTGCGGCGACTGGTCTAGCAGCGCCACCCGACGTCCCGCGCGCGTCTTCCAGGCGTGCGCCGCGTTCTCGAACCAGAGCGCGAGCATCAGGACCGCGAACAGGGCGTGGGCGTGATCGGCCGTGCGGCGGCGGTGCTCGTCGGCCACCGCTTCGAGCTCGTCGAGGCGCAGGAGCTCGCCGAGCTCCGACCGCCGCGCCCGGACGGTGTCGAGCATCAGGTCCCGGAGCGTCGATCGCATCCAGGGCTGCAGCGGGACGTTGAAGCCCGACTTCGGCCGGTCGAGGACGTCGGGGGGGAGCGAGTCGCGCAGGGACTCGCGGAGGATGTGCTTGCGGATCCGGCCCCGTCCGAGCTTGAACTCGCCCGGCAGGGCGGCGCAGAAGGTCACCATCTCCGGGTCGAGGAACGGGACGCGGACCTCGAGGCCGTTCGCCATGCTCATCCGGTCCACCTTCACCAGCATGTCGTTCGGAAGATAGAAGACGGTGTCCGCGTGCAGGAGGCCGGCCAGCGCTTCCCGCTGCGGCGGGACCTCGGCCACGTGGCGCGCATAGGCGGCCACGGGGTCGGCGACGTGGCCGCGGAAAGCGGGCGTGTAGAGACGGTCCTTCAGGCGGTCGTCGAAGACGATCCGCCATGCGCAGTGGTCGCGGCCGGGACCGAGCTCGGCCGCGTAGACGAAACGGTTGGCGAGGGCGTGCAGGCCGTACTTCCGGTCGCGAAGCGGGAGTCGCCGCGCCAGCGGCGCGACGATCCGCTGGCGGACCGTGGCCGGCAGGCGGCGGTACCACGCGGCCATCCGCGTGGCGCGATACGTGTCGTAGCCGGCGAGGATCTCGTCCGCGCCGTCGCCCGAGAGGGCGACCGTGAAC
>VBLD01000186.1:572-10927 GCA_005879205.1 Deltaproteobacteria bacterium | reverse complement strand
TTGCCGTCGAGACGACGGCGGCGCGCGCCACCGACGCGGCCGTCGAGAACGCCAAGCGCAGCGCCGCGGTCGCGGCGGCGCTGAAGGCGCTCCTCGCGCCGGAGGACACCGTCGGCACCACGCGCTACACGGTCGAGCCGCGCTACGAGCCGGCGCGTCCCGGTGAGCCGCGCGAGCCGCGCATCACCGGGTACGTCGCGCGCAACGAGGTCGAGATCGAGAGCCGGCGGATCGAGAAAGTCGGCGGTCTCATCGACGCCGCGATCGGCGCCGGCGCCAACCGCGTCGGCAGTCTCCAGTTCTCGCTCTCGAAACGTGCCGAGCTGCTGCGCGGTGCGCTCGAGAAGGCGGGCGCCGACGCCCGCGCCCAGGCCGAGAGCGTGGCCAAGGGCCTCGGCGTCCGTCTGAAAGGGGTCCTCTCGGCCAGCACGTCGGTGGGACCGATCGTCTCGCCACGGCGGTTCGAGGCGGCCATGGCCGCCGAGGCGCGCATGGCCCCGACGCCGATCGAGCCGGGCGAGGCCACGGTCTCCGCGACGCTGCAGGTGACCTACGAGATCGAGTGACCTCCCAGAGCTCGTAGTCCAGCCTCGACCCACGTTCGAGAGCGTACGTCGGCGGCATGAACCCGACGCTTTCGTGCGTCATCGACAGGGCCCGGGCGACCGGCCGCGCGATTGGCCCGCGGCTTGCTTGTCCGTCCCCTCGCGGCCCGGCGGGTCGCACTCTCTCTACCATCATGATCGGCAACGAGGCCCTCGACCAAGCGCGCGATCCGGATGCCCAGGCGCCGGCGTGGCCGCCGGTTCGCGAGGCGACGCCCCTCGATCGCTATCGCATCAAGCGGGGCCGGGACGGCGAGGTGCTCACCTGCATCGAGGCTCCGACCGTCACGATCCGGATCAAGCACGGGTTCTGCGTGACCGCGAGCGCGGCGCGGAGCTTCGCATCGGGCTCGATCTTCCTCGACGGTGCCGCGCAGGGAGAGCCGTTCATCGACCCCAAGCGGCAGGTCTACAACCTCGACCACCACGAGGGCTGCGTCCGCGCGTTCACGCTCGCGACCTGCGAGCAGGCGATGGTCTTGATCCGCAAGGGTCTCGACCTCCGCAAGCGAGACTGGACGGTCTACGCCAACGATCCCGACCTGGACACGATCCTCGCCATCTGGGTGCTGCTGAACCACATCCGGTTGAACGAGCTCAACGGCAAGACACGGGTCCGGATCATGCCGCTTCTGCGTCTCCAGGGCCTGATCGATGCGCAGGGCCTCGAGATGAAGGATCTCTGCGGGCTGCCGCCCGAGCTGCTCGCCGAGACGCAGGCCTCGATCGACGAGCTCCGCGCGCGCGAGCTCGCGCTCAAGAAGCGCGGCCGCTGGCAGGCGTCCGATCTGCTCCGATTCACGGCCGACCGCCTGCGCGCGATCGACCGCCTGGTGTATCCGCCGAAGCACTTCGACGACGTCGCCGAGATCGACGAGCTCGTCCGGGCGGAGATCGCCGGCGGCTCGGTCGCCATCGTCTGTCGCGCGAGCGCGGGCATCTACGAGGTGGAGCGACAGCTGCGGCGGCTGCACGGCCGGCGGCTCGGCCTGATCGTCCTGCAGACGAACCCCGCGGCCTACAGCCTGCGCCAGGTCGATCCTTACCTCCCGGCGAGCCTCGAGAAGGTGTACGCGCACCTGAACCTGATCGACCCCGAGGCGGGCGGTCATCGCTCGGGCAACCGCTGGGGCGGCTCGGCCGAGATCGGCGGATCGCCGCGCGCCACGGGCACCCGGGTGTCCCCGGAGCAGATCGCGCAGGTGTGCGAGCAGGCCTTCTCGGCGCCGACGCTGCTGCGCCGCGTCGGACGCACGCTCACGGCGGCCCTGAGGGGCGCGAGCGTGATGGCCGCCGCCCTCGGCCTGGCGTTCATCCTGCGTGTGCTCGACGACCGTGTCGGGCTCGGCAGCGGGATGGCCCCGAGCCTGGCCAGCCAGTTCCCGCTCCTGCTCGCCGGCCTGGGCGGCACGTTCTTCCTGCTGAGCGGGTCTCGCACCCCGGGGGTCTACGGCCTCCGGCGCCTCGCCGGGCTCGACTGGTGTCTGGTGGTGCCCTTCGCCATGTTCGGCGCGCTCGCGGGCGGCGTGTGGGTGCCCGCGATCCCGCTTGCCGCGCCCGGGTGGGCCGAGCTCCTGGCCCTCGTCACGCTCCCGGTCGCGGGCGAGCTGATCTTCCGCGGTCTCGTCCAGGGAAGCCTTCTCACCAGCTTCCCGATTCAGAAATGCGGCGGCCCGTGGTTCCTGTCGCGACCCGCCGTGATCGCGGCCGCGCTCTACGCCGCCTGGGGTGCCGTCCTCCAGCACCTTCCCGTCGCGCTCACGCAGACGATGCTCGGCGGACCGGCGCCGATCCTCGGCGCGCTCGTGTTCGGCGTCGCGGCCGGTCTGGCACGCGAGCGCTCCGAGAGCATCGTGTCGCCGATCCTGCTGCACTGGATCGGCATCGCCGCGGTACTGCTCGCGCGCACCGGATGCATGTAGAATCCCGCCCGACATGCGTTCGTCGGGCCGGCTTCTCGTTCTCTCGCACGCCCCCCCCGTCGAGGTGAGCCGCCGAGCCTCCGGCGGGCGACCGAGACGCGCCGCCGGCGGCCTTGCCGACGCCCTGAACGACGCCATGCGAGAGCACGGCGGAATGTGGGTGGCCTGGACCGCGCGGGCGGCCGACGGGGAGCTCGCGCCGGCGGACACGGGACTCGCGTATCCGGTCCGCTCCGTCGGCCTGAAGGAGCGCGACGCCACCACCTTCTACGCGGGCTTCGCCAACCAGGTCCTCTGGCCACTGTGTCACATGTTCCCGAACCGGTGCCGCTTCCAGCCCGCGTTCTGGACGGCATATCAGCAGGCGAACGAGCGCTTCGCGGCCGCGGTGCGGGCGGAGGCCGCCGCCGGCGACCTCGTCTGGGTCAACGACTTCCACCTGAGCCTGGTGCCCGGTCTCCTGCGCGCCGCCGGCGTGCCCGTGCGCGTCGGTCTCTTCTGGCACCTGCCGTTCCCGCCGCCGTCCCTGTTCGGCGTCTGCCCGTGGCGGACCGAGCTGCTCGCGGGGATGCTCGGCGCCGACCTGATCGGGCTGCAGACCGACGGGGACACGCAGAACTTCCTCGATTGCGTGCGCCACTTCCTGGACCTGCCGTCGGACGAGGAACGTACGCGCGTACGCCTGCCGGGGCGCGACGTGCATGTGGTGGCGCTTCCGGTGGGCATCGAGGCGGCGCGCCTGCAGGAGCAAGCGGAGGACGCCGCCGTGCGGGCGCATGCGAGCCGTCTCCGGACCACCCTCGGTGCCGACGTCATCCTGCTCGGCGTCGACCGGCTCGACTACACCAAGGGGATCCCCGACCGCCTGCTCGCTTTCGAGCGCTTCCTCGAGCGGCACCCGGAATGGCGGCGGCGCGTGTCGCTCGTGCAGATCACCGTGCCGTCCCAGTTCCACGTGCCGGAGTTCCGCGAGATGAAACGCACCATCGACGAGATCGTCGGCCGCGTCACCGGCCGCTTCTCGTTCGACGGACGGTCGCCGCTCGCCTACGTCTACACGGCCTTCGACCTCGAGCAGCTGGCCGCCTACTACGTCGCCGCCGACGTGGCCCTGATCACGCCCCTTCGCGACGGGATGAACCTCGTGGCGAAGGAGTACGTGGCGTGCCACTCCCGCGGGGACGGCATCCTCATCCTGTCGGAGTTTGCGGGGGCGGCCCGCGAGCTGCGCGAGGCCCTGCCGGTCAATCCGTACGACACCGAAGCGATCCGGCGGCAGATCGTCGTCGCCCTCGCCATGTCGCCGGAGGAGCGCCGGACCCGGATGCAGGCGCTCGGGGCGAAGGTGGCGGCGCGGGACGTCCGCTGGTGGGCGTCGAGCTTTCTCGGCTTGCTCGCGGGATACGAGTAGTCACCGCCCGGCGTGCTATGGGGGTGCATGCCGGAGACCGCCGGCGCGGCCGAGGTCCCCGCGGAGCCGTGGGTCGAGCGCGGCGTCTGCTACGCGTTCTTCGCCTACGACATCGGGCTCTCCCACTGACCATGGACGACTGGCGCTCCGCGCTCGGCAGCAAGCTCGTCTTCGCCGAGGAGGCGGTCGCCCGGGTTTGCTCGGGCGACTTCGTCCGCTTCCCGCTCGGCCGGGTCCCGCGCACGCTGGCGGGCGCACTCGCCCAACGGCGCGACGAGCTGCGCGGCGTCCGGGTGCTGCAGGGGGCCACCGCCTACCCGCTCGCCTGGGCGACGGACGCCCCGGGCTGGGACGAGCACATCCTGTGCGTCACCGACTACATCACGCCGCTCGTCCGGCCGTGCCTGGAGGCGCGCCGCGGCGACTTCGCGGTGACGGACTACGCCATCGGCTCCCGGGCCGCGGCGGCCGGACGGCGTGGGCCCTGGGCGCCCGACGTCTTCATGGCGGAGGTGTCGCAGCCGGACGCCGAGGGAAGGGTGGGCTTCGGGTACGGCCCCTGGCACGGGAAGGCGCTCCTCGCCGCGGCCAGGCTCAGCATCGCCGAGGTGGGCCACACCGTCTTCTCGTCCGCGGGCGACGCCACCGTGCCGCTCGGCGATTTCGACCTGGTGGTCGAGTCGCGCGAGGAACCGTTCACGCTTCCGTCGGCGTATCCCGAGCCCGGCCCGGAGCGCCGCGAGGTCACCGACGCCGTCGGCGCCGCCGTCGCGTCGCTGGTCAACGATCGCGACACGATCCAGATCGGAACGGGCACGCTGTCGGCGCTGATGGGAGATTACCTCGCGCACAAGCGCGACCTCGGGGTCGACGCCGAGATCCTGGTCCCGTCGGCCATCGAGCTGGTCCGGGGCGGCGCGGCGACGGGACGGTACAAGACGTACCACCCCGGCGTCGCGACCGGCTCGTTCCTCGTCCCGGGCGCGGACATGGCCTTCTGCCACGACAACCCGCGGGTGGCGCTCTTCGACGTCGAGTGGGTGAACAACCTGCCGCGCATCGCCGGCATCGAGAACCTGGTGGCGATCAACCAGGCGGTGGCGATCGACCTCACCGGACAGGTGGCCTCCGAATCGATCGGTCCCGCCATGTACACCGGCCCCGGCGGCCAGCTCGTGTGGACGATGGGCGCGCTCTTCGCCCGCGGCGGACGGGCCGTCCACGTGCTCCCGTCAACCGCGCGCGGGCGAACCGTCTCGCGCGTCGTCGCGCAGCTCCCGGCCGGTACGGTGGTCACCGTGCCGCGCACGTTCGTCGATTTCGTGGTCACCGAGTACGGGACCGCGAACCTCCAGGGCCGCACGCAGCGCGAGCGGGCGCTCGCCCTCGTCGACCTGGCGCACCCGCGCTTCCGCGAGACGCTGCGTGCCGAGGCGCGGCGGCTCTTCTGGCCCTGATCGGGGGTCCGCGCATGAGCAAGGAGCCATCGAAGCAGGCAACCGCACTCGCCGAGCAGGTGGAGCGTGACGGCGGCCAGGTGCTCGCGGTCTACCAGGACCCGGTGGGCGAGCACTGGCAGCTCTTCTGCCTCCTCCCGCTCGACAAGGTGGACGCCACACCCTACCAGCGCGACCTCTCGCCCGCGCACGTGAAGCGCCTCACCGAGGCGGTCAAGAAGGTCGGCCGCTTCGTCGACCCGATCGTCGCGGTGTCGCCGTCGCCCGGACTGTACTGGACGCCGAACGGCAACCACCGGCGCGCCGTGCTCGGCAAGCTGAAGGCGCGATACGTCCCGGCGATCCTCGTCGCGGAGCGTGACGTGGCGTTCCAGATCCTGGCCCTCAACACGGAGAAGACCCACAACCTGAAGGAGAAGTCGCTCGAGGTGATCCGCATGTACCGCGGCCTCCTCGAGGAGCAGCCGAAGGCCTCCGAGGAGGACTACGCGTTCCAGTTCGAGTCGCCGCACTTCATCACGCTCGGACTCCTCTACGAGACGAACGGGCGCTTTGCCGGCGGCGCCTTCGCGCCGATCCTCCGCCGGGTGGACGGGTTCCTCAAGGGCACGCTCCCGAACGCCTTCGAGGAACGTCAGGAGCGGGCCGCGAGCGTGCGTGAGGTCGACGCGCTGCTGGCCGGCGTGGTCGCCAAGCTCAAGTAGCGCGGATTCGAGGTCACCTTCCGGAAGCTCAGGGAGAGCCTCGAAGGCTTCGACGTCGCCCGGGTGCGCTACGAGGACATCGCCCGCTCGGCGCTCATGGGTGCCGCGGCGGCCTAGGTGTCGCTCCTCTGAACGTCGCTCCCCCGGCGCCTCACGGCCCGAGGTTGCACGGATAGACGCCGCCGTTGTTGCCGTCGACCTCCGCGAGTGTCGCGGCGCCGAGCGAGTCGATGGCCGCGCTGTCCAGGCAGGAGGGGCAGATGCCGAGCGCAGCGAGCTTGTCCCGCTGCTGGTTGTACTTGTCGAGCGCGCCGCGGTGCGAGACAGGATCGGTCTCCTCGCACGTCTCCTCGTCGAAATCCTGGCCCTTCGCGAAGGCGTGGTTCATCTTCTCGTGACACTTGGCCGCGAACACGTGGAGACGGGCCACGTTCTTGGCGACGGTGTTCTCGCACATGAGGACGTTCTGGCTGGCCGGGACCGAGCCGCTGTCGTCGTCGCCGATCGGATCACCGGGGTCGCAGTAGAACTGGGCGTTCCGCGCATCGAGCGACGTGGGACCGGTGCCGAACAGCTCCGCCTCCCGGGCGCTGGCGGCGCTCAGCTGGGCGGGGTCGCAGCGGCCGGAGGCGGCGAGCATGGCGAGGACGTCGTCGAGCTTCTCCTTGACCGAATGGCCGTTGCCGTTGCCTTCCTCGCAGTTCTCCTCGGCCTGGGCCTGGCCGTTGAGATTGGCCGAGCTCTTGAAGCGCTTCCCGACCTGGGTGATGTGGCACTTGATCACCCCGTAGAAGGCCTTGGCCAGGGCTCTGCCGATGGTCCTCGAGCATTTTTCGTGGTCCCGGGTGTTCGATACGCAGCCGGGATCGTCTGCCGCACACGACGTGTTGCCCCCGTCGGTGCAATCGAAGTGCTGCCCCGGCCCGGGCGGCGTCGCCCCGACGCCGGCGGCTCCGAACATCAGGAGGCCAGCTGCCGCGATGCTCACGGCTAGTGCTTTCATGGAGTCCCCCCTCGTTGGATGGCTAACGACCGTGGGAGGAGAGCAGGTACCGTGCCGGTCGGCAATGCACGCGTTCACGGCTCGGGGAGCTACGGCTGTGACGGTCCGTTCCCGATCATTCACGAACCACCGTTCGCTCGTCAGAAGGCGTGAGCGGGCCGGCCTGGTGGTGTCACGGGCCGAGCCGGCCGATCGCCTCGGCCGTCCAGGCGTCCAGCATCGCGCGCTCCGCGGCCGTGAGTCGGGCCTCGGGGTGGACGAGCGCGTAGTACCAGGGCGGCATCTTGCCCTTGGCCACCTCGTCGGCCGATTTGCGGAGCTTCCGGATCTTCCTGGCCGGCGGGTACGCCGTCCAGGTGGAGAAGTCGAGCTCGCGGCGCCCTTCCGAGACGTCGTGGGCGAGCAGCCACGAGACCGGGGCCACGTGGCTGTACCAGGGCCATACGGTCTCGTGCGAATGGCAATTGTAGCAGGCGTGCCGCAGGAGCGCCTCGACGCTCGCTGGCGCCGCCACGTCCTGCTCGACGGGCGGGTTCGTGCGATCGATCCGGAACCCCTGCACCACGACCAGGAGCCCTGCGAGCGCCCCGAGGGCCGCACGCAGCCGGCGACTCATCGTCCGCCTTTTCCGCCCGCATGCGGCCATTGTAAACCTGCCCGCAGAGGAGGACTCGACATGGAGAAGAAGCTTCCGTCGGCGTACCGGACCTTCGCGGCCGAGCATCCCCGCGTGATCCAGGCCTACGAGCAGCTGAGCGACGCGTGCCTCGCCGAGGGGCCCCTCGATCGCAAGCACGCGGAGCTCGTGAAGGTGGGCATCGCGGTCGGCGCGCGTCTCGAGGGAGCCGTGCACTCGCACGTCCGTCGCGCCCGTGAAGCCGGGGCGACGGCCGACGAGATCCGTCACGCGATCCGCCTGGCGCTCACCACGATCGGCTTTCCCTCCATGATGGCGGCTCTCAGCTGGACGAACGACGTCCTCTCGGGCAACCGGTAGGCGGCGGGAAGAGGGCCTGGGCACCCGCGCCCCCGACGCGCTATAGAGGCCGCATGGCGGCACGTTCCACCCGACGGAAGACCGGTCCTCTCCGGCCACTGCGCCAGGCGCTCACCCGGCTCGAGCGAGACGGGACGAAGCTGCTGGCGCGCGTGCGCAAGGACGCGGGAAAGTACCTGGCCAGCGGCCAGCAGCGGGCGCTGGTCCTGCTCGTGCGCCGCGCGCAGCGGCTCGGGGCCGACGTCGAGCGACGCATCCGCCGTGGCCGCCGTCAGTTCGAGGCGCGCGCGGAGAAGATCCTCGCCGAAGTCGAGCGGCGCGCCGCGCACGCGGTCGAGCGGCTGAGCCTGGCCACGCGGTCCGACGTCGAGCGCCTCGAGCGCCGGCTGGAGGCGCGGCTCGCCGAGCTCGAGGCGAAGCTCACCGGAGAAAAAACGGTTGCGCGGAGCGGGGCCGCAGGCGCACAATCGCAGCCATGATGATCCGCCGCATGCTCATCGCTGCGGGCTGCGTTCTGGTCGCCGGTCCCGTCGCGGCGACGAGCGTGTCCGACTGCGAGCACGTCGTGGCGCAGTTCGAGGACCACATTGCGGGCCGCGGACTCGGCGGTCCCGACCGGGCGGCACTGCTCGGCAAGCTCGCCGACGCCGCGTCCCCTCGGGCGCGGATGACCGAGCGCGTCGAGAAGCTCGTCGAGTTCCGCGATCGTGCCCGCAGGCTCGAGATGCGCGGGGACGTTTCGCGCTTCGACTCCGACCGGCTGGCGCGCGGCGCCGAGGTCGCGATGCTCTGCCTCCAGCGGGTGCGCGAGGGGCGGTAGTCTCCCGTCAGGCACCGTTCCCGCGACGCCGAGATCCGAGCCGCGGTGCAAAGCGGCCGGTCCGCATCGCGTACCGCGCGTAGCGCTCGCCGAACGTCCGGTGCATATGCCTCTCCTCGCGCAGCGCCTCGAAGAGGACCCCGGCGGCGGTGGCGAGCGCCGCGACGTCGACCACCCGATGCGGCACGACGAGCACGTGCCCGACCAGCATCACGAGCCAGCCGCTGTAGATCGGATGGCGGATCCATCGATACGGCCCGTGGTCGGCCAGCTCCGTGCGCTGCTCGGGATCGATGCCGATCCGCCATGCGCGTCCCATGAGAAAGACCGACCCGGCGCTCAGCGCCGCACCCGTCGCGACGAGCGCGAGGCCGACGGCACGGAGTGGCATGGCGCGCAGTGGCGCCAGGCCGAGCGCGATCCAGAGCCACACCGCGGGCCAGAAGAGCAGGCCGAGCGGCGAGAGCCGCTCGAACCAACGCTCGACCGCGTTCTGCCCGACGCGGCCGAGCACCACGGGGCTCCGGCCGAGCGCCCGCCGCTGTGCGCGGATCTTGACACCGAGCACGAGCGGGAAGCCGACGAAGAGGAGGGCGAAGCAGATCCTCGTGATCATGTGAGATAGGCGTAGCGCACCACGAAGAGCGCCGCGAACAGGTAGAGCAGGGGATGCGCCTCCCGCCAGCGGCCCGCGGTCGCGCAGCTGGAAGAGCCGGTCGAGCACCCCGGCGGGCCGCCTACGGGCCGCCCGGGCGCCGGTCAAGCGCCGGGACCCGCCGGCCACACCCCTTGCGCCAGCGCCGGCGTCCGCGGCATGTCCCCCGGCGAAGGAGGTCTCATGCCGACGTTCACGCGCTCATACGAGACCCAGACCTACGCCCTGCTCCGCATGGTGGCCGGCTTCCTCTTCTTCTGGCACGGCACGCAGAAGCTGTTCGGCTTCCCCGGGGCGCCGCCCGCGGGCGCGCCTCCGTTCGTCGTCTACGTCGGGGGCGGGCTCGAGCTGGTGTGCGGCGCGCTGGTCATGATCGGGCTCACCACGAGCTGGGCGGCGTTCATCGCGAGCGGCGAGATGGCCGTCGCCTACTGGCTCGCGCACGGCACGCGCGCGTTGCTCCCCATCCAGAACCAGGGGGAGCTCGCCGTGCTCTACTGCTTCGCCTTCCTGTACATCGCGGCACGTGGGCCCGGCATCTGGGCCCTCGATTCCGGCCGCGGCGAGAGTTGAAGCGCTCGTCCGGACGCCTCAGCGCAGGCCGAAGTCCTTCATCTTCTTCTGGAGCATGACGCGGGAGAGGCCGAGCGCCCGCGCCGTGCGCGACACGTTTCCCCCCTGCTGGCGGAGCACCTCGGCGATGTACCGCGCCTCGAACGCGGCGCGCGCGCTGCGCAGCGGGCCGATCGGACGGGCGCCATCGTCGGGCGCCGGCCGTCCG
>VBLD01000186.1:0-565 GCA_005879205.1 Deltaproteobacteria bacterium | reverse complement strand
CGTCGGCGCGCAGGGAGCGGGTGCTGCCGCTCCGAGCTTCCGCGAGAGGTGCGCCGGGCCGATGGGCTCGCCGTCACGGGCGAGCGCCACGGCGCGCTCGACCTCGTTCTCGAGCTCGCGGACGTTTCCCGGCCAGCCGAACTGCACGAGGAGCGCGAGCGCGGCCGGCTCCATGCCCGGAATCCGCTTGCGATGGCGCTCGGCGGCGCGCGCGAGAAAGCGGTCGGCGAGCAGCGGGATGTCGTCGCGTCGCTCGCGCAGCGGGGGAAGCCGGATCGGAAAGGCGCCCACGCGGTAGTAGAGGTCCTCGCGGAAGCTGCGCCGGGCGACCTCGGCGGCCAGGTCGCGATTCGTGGCGCAGATCACCCGCACGTCGACGCGGCGCGGGCGGCTGTCGCCGACCGGCGTCACCTCGCCCTCCTGCAGGACGCGCAGCAGCTTCGCCTGCATCGGCGCGGGCATGTCTCCCACCTCGTCGAGGAAGACGGTTCCCGTGTCGGCCGCCTCGAAGAGGCCTCGCCGGTCCTGGGTCGCGCCCGTGAAGGATCCCCGGCGGTGGCCGAAG
>VBLD01000501.1 GCA_005879205.1 Deltaproteobacteria bacterium | reverse complement strand
CTGCACGCGAGCATCTTCAACAGCCTGGTGTGCAGCTGCCTCGGTGGCAGCGTGGGCTCGCTCTGTCCGAGCGCAGAGCATCCACGCACGCCCGCGGATCACATCTGCGTGACGGGAATCGCGGACCTCACCCCGGACAACAACAGCAAGAAGACCACGCCCGTGGCGTTCCGCTTCGAGGCGACGGACAACGGCGAGCCCGGAACGGACGACGTCTACGAGATACACATCCTGGCGCCTGCCGCCGGGCAGACGACGAGCGACCTCGCCAAGGCGATCTGCTGCACGCGGCCCTTCGTGCAGCCGGCCGGGACGACCGTCGTCGCCAACGACCTCGGGACGCTGCTGCGCGGCAACATCCAGATCCACCCGGCGCTGGCGAAATCGACGGACGGCGTGTCGCCGATTCCCTGAGCGGCTGACAACGAACGACGGGGGCCGCCCGCACGGGCGGTCCCCGTCGCACTCTCGGCCGTCGTCAGTGATTCCCGGCGGTCGCCGGCATCGCGCTCACCAGAGGCCCAGGAGGAAGATGTCCTCCATGCCCGCGGCCGTGAGCGGGGTGCCGCCGAAGTCGGCGCCGAGGCGATAGGAGCCGATCACGACCGGCCTACCGCTACCGTCCACGGCGACGCCGTTACCCGTGTCGAAGTCGGCGCTGCCTAAGCGCTGGGCCCCGAGCGGCGTGCCGTCCACCGCGTATCGCGCCACGAAGACGTCGGTCCGGCCGGCGCTGATCAGCGAGCCGGTGCCGAAGTTGGCCGCCGCCTGGAAGGTCCCGGTGACCACCACCTTGCCGGTGGCGTCCACCGCGATGCCGTTGCCGGCGTCGTCGAACATGCCGCCGGCGAGCTTCGACCACAGGTAGTCGCCCGCGGGCGAGTACTTCGCGACGAACACGTCCTTGTGCGCGAAGCTCGTCATCCACCCTGCGCCGAGGTCGATCGAGTTCTCGAACGACCCGGTCATGAGCACGTTTCCACTGCCGTCGCATGCGACGCCGTTGCCGGTGTGCGTGGCGAGCGCGCTCCCGAACCGTCGAGACCACATGTGGGCGCCGGCGGGTGAGAGCTTGGCGAGGAAGATGTCGACGCCAGCGCTGTTCAGCGCTCCACCGCCGAAGTCGGCCGGGCCCGAGAACGCGCCGGTCACCGCGATGTTGCCGCTCGGGTCGATGGCCACCGCGTTGCCGGAGTTGGAGAACGAGTCCCCGACGCCCTTCGACCACAGGTAGGCACCGGCCGGCGAGAACTTCGCCACGACGATGGCGTAGCCGTTTGCCATGATGTGTCCGCCGCCGAAGTCCACACCGCCACCCGAGGTCCCGATGAGCACGACGTTGCCGCTGGCGTCGACCGCGACGCCGTTGCCGATGTCGGCCGCGCCGCCGCCGAACGATTGCGACCACAGCGGAGCACCGGCCGCCGAATACTTCGCGAGGAAGATGTCCGAGGAGCCCGCGCTGGTGAGCGGTCCCGTACCGAAGTCGATCGTGCCGCTGAACTTGCCGGTCACCAGCACGTTGCCGTCGTGGTCGACGGCGACCGCGCGGCCCGTGCCGCCGCCCAGGTCCCCGCCGAAGCACTTCGACCAGAGCGGGCCCGTCGACGAGTACTTCGACACGAACACGGCGGCCGGCGGGCACACCACCCCGCCGCCGAAGTCCACCATGCTCTCGACCCGCCCGGTCATCACCGCATTGCCGGCGGCATCCACCGCCACCCCGTAGCCCGTGTCGCTGCCCGCGCCACCGAAGCCCCGCGCCCATCGCGCTCCGCCAACCGTTCCCGTGACGGTGACGAGAGCCGAGTCGCTGCCGCGCGCGCTCCGATCGTCCGTGACGGTGAGCGTGGCGGTGTAGCTGCCGGGCGCAGAATAACTGTGGCTCGCGGTCGCGCCGGTGGCCGAGGTGCCGTCGCCGAAGTCCCACGTGTAGGACGTCACCGTGCCGTCGGGATCGGAGCCGGACCCGCTGAAGCTCACGGCGCTCCCCACCGCCCCGCTCTGGTCAGGGCCCGCGTTCGCCACCGGCGGCCGATTGGCGACCGAAACCAGGGCCGCGTCGCTCGACTGGATCCCGCTGTTGTCGGTCACCGTCAGTATGACGCTGTACGCGCCCGGGGTGGTGTACGTGTGCGAGGCCACCATGCCCGTGCCCGAGACGCCGTCGCCGAAGTTCCAGGCGTAGGCGATGATCGTGCCGTCCAGATCGAAGGAGCCGCCGCCGTTGAATCCGATCATGGTCATGGTCTGCGTGAACTGATCGGGGCCGGCATTCGCGATGGGCGGCTTCGGCGGCGCGGTGGTGGAGGTCGTCGAGGAGGCCAGCGTGGTGAGGGTCGTCGACGAGGTCGTCGTGGTCGACGGCGGCCCCGTGGTGGAGGTCGTGGTCGACGGGGGCCTGGTGGTGGAGGTGGTGGTCGAGGTCGCCGTAGTGACGGTCGTCGAGGTCGTCGTCGTGAAGGTGGTCGACGAGGTCGAAGACGTCGTCGTGGTCGGAGGCCTGGTCGAGGTCGTACTCGTGGTCGTCGTCGAGACGCACGTGCCGGTCGTGACGTTCGCAGGGACGCTCTTCACGGACTCGTTGCCCGCCTTGTCGACCGCCGAGACGGCGTAGGAATACGGGGTCGCTCCGGAGAGACCGACGTCGGAGGTGGAAGTCGTGGGCGCCACGACCTGCTTCACGAGGACGCCGCCGCGATAGAGCCTGTAGCTCGAGAGGCCCGAGCCTCCGCTGTCGGTCGACGCGTTCCATGCGAGATTCACCTGCCCGCAACCGACCGCGGAGGCGGTGAGACCGGTGGGAACGGATGGCGCGCTCCGGTCGCCGCTCAAGGTCATCGCGACGGCGATGTTCGAGTACGCGGAGCTCGATCCGCCCGGCTTCAGCGCCCGGACGCGATAGTAATATGTGACGCCGCTCGACAGTCCGACGTCCTGGTAGGCGGTCTGCCGGCCCGTCGATCCAACGGGCACGAAGCCGCTGCTCGAGCTGGCGCTTCGCTCGATCGAGTACGAGACCGAACCCGGGTTCGTGTTGTCCTCCCAGCCGAGGTTGATCTGGCTGCTCGATACCGCGGTGGCGACGAGCGACGAGGGCGCACTGACGGCTGCCTCTGCTGCCGGATGGTCCGCGACGAGAAGAAGTAAGAAAAACGACAGCAACCCGGGTACACGCCTGGCACTCATTCAGAACCTCCGCGAGGACGCG
>VBLD01000139.1 GCA_005879205.1 Deltaproteobacteria bacterium | reverse complement strand
CTGATCAGCGCCATCATGATGAAGCTCTGCATGAGGATGCTGAGCGTGTTCTTGCTGCGCACCAGGCCACCGTAGAAGAGCGCGAGGCCCGGCGCCGTCATCATGAGGACGAGCGCCGACGACGTGAGCATCCAGGCGGTGTCGCCGGAGTCGATCTTCGCGGCCTCGTCGGCGAGCGCGGGAGCCGCCTGGCCGACGAGGCCGACGGCTGCCACGAACAGGCCGAGACGCCACGGCAGTACCGCCCTGCACGACCGGTTGGTAGTCACCATGCTGGTACCCCCCGCTCGCTTCCCGAATGCGAGCAGCAACCCTGGTGCCACGGTCGCGGGCTCGCTGGCAAGAGAACGGGAACCGGAGATGCGCTCGCCGGAAAATCGCCATGCCCAGGGCGTAGGCGACGCCTGCTTTTTGTGCACGGGATTGCAAGAAGCATTAATCGGCGGAGGACATCACCGCCGCCGGCGTCAGACGCGCAGCCGGCCTCGCAGACGATGCTCCCGGCGGCGCTGGACCAGGCGGGAGAGGCCCCAGCCGGCGAGCAACCCGGCGAAGAGCGCCGTCCACGAAAAGCCAGCGACGCCGTCCCCGCCCGGGTCGGGACCGCTGGGCGCGAGCCGCTCGTCGAGCCGGCGTGAAAGGTCCCGGTCCACTGTCGCCAGCCGCTGGAGCTCGGTGCGCAACCGTTCGATGTCCGCCGCGGTCGCGGGCTCCGGGCGCTCGCGCAGGGCGGCCACGTCGGCACGCAGCGACCGAACCTCGTCGAGAAGGCCGCCCGCTCCCGGGACGGCGTCCGCCGCATGCGCCGCGCCGGGCACGACCTCGACCGCGATGGTCGTCGCGCGCTCGGCGAGGCCGGGCGCGCCCGCCAGACCCGCCATCAGCGCCAAGCCGATTGATCGGCGCCAGCCCTTCACGCCTGACCGCCTCCGAAGCCCCTTCCTCCGACCGCGGCGTGCCACGACAGTCGGGGTGACTGGATTTGAACCAGCGGCTCCTGCGTCCCGAACGCAGTGCTCTACCAGGCTGAGCTACACCCCGTGGAGGTACGCTGTGCGAGAGGAATCGCAGTTAACACAGCCGTTCCGGAAAGGGAAGGTCGCGGCGGCATGGAAACGGCGCGTTTCACTGACGCGTTCACCCGAGCTGCGGACTGCGCGAGTTTCTGCGTCTTCGTGGCTGGCATGCGCCTTGCCTTTCTCCCCGCCAGCGGCGCCGCGGAGGCGCCAGAAGGAGGTGGAGATGCAACGGATCAGCAAGGCGGTGGCGGCGGGGCTCCTCTGCGGCCTCATGTTCGTCGGGTCCGGGCGCGGCGCCGTCGCCGCCGGCGCCGCGCCGGTCGAAGAAGGGCACCGCGTCGACCTGAACACCGCGAGCGCGGAAGAGCTCGCGCGGCTCCCGGGAATCGGGCCGGCGAAGGCCCAGGCGATCATCGAGTACCGAGCGCAGGAGCCGTTCGGCAAGCCCGAGGATCTGATCAAGGTCAAGGGGATCGGCGAGAAGTTGTACGAGCGTCTGAGGGACCAGATCACGGTTGGCGACCAGAAGCCCGTTTCGAGAGGCCGCGGCGGCTGAGCCGCGGCGTGTGGCCGGAACCGGGGGCGGGCCGATAACGAGGGCGGGCGGCCCGTCCCCCCGGCCTGGCGTCATCGCGCGGCGCCGCGCAGCGCGCGAATCGCCTCGGCGTAGTCGCGAGACTCGAAGACCGCCGATCCCGCGACCAGGACGTCCGCGCCCGCCGCGGCCGCGAGCGCGGCGTTGTGAGGCTTGATGCCGCCGTCCACTTCGATCGCGAAGCCGGCGCCGGCCTCGGCGCGCAGCCGCCGCGCCGCACTGAGCTTCTCCAGTGAGCCCTCGACGAACGCCTGCCCGCCCCAGCCGGGATTGACGCTCATCACGAGCAACAGATCGATCGTCTTCAGATACGGCCGCACGTGATCGAGCGGCGTCGGTGGGTTGAGCGCGAGGCCCGGCCGTGCGCCGGCGGCGCGGATCGCGGCGAGCGTCGCCGCGACGTCGGTCTCGGCCTCGACGTGGATCGTGATGCCGGCCGCGCCCGCACGGACGAACTCGGACACGTGGCGCTCCGGGTGCTGAATCATGAGGTGCACGTCGAGGGGGAGCGTCGTCGCGCGACGGAGCGCGTGCACCACCGCGGGTCCGATCGTGATGGGCGGCACAAACTGTCCGTCCATGACGTCGACGTGCAGCCAATCCGCGCCGGCGGCGGCGGCCGCTCGGGCCTCGTCCGCGAGCCGGCCGAAATCCGCCGACAGGATGGAGGGCGCGATCGTCGGCACGTCCGTCGTGTAACGGAACGCCCGCGCCGATTCCAGCGCGATCCGTCCGCTCAGCCGCGCGCCCGCAGCCGGGCCGCGAAGAAGCCGTCCAGGCCGTGGAGGTGGGGCAGGGTGCGAAGAAATCCCTTGGCGTCGGCGAGCGAAACCGCCGCGGGCGGAAGGTGGTCGCGAACGTCCTCGACCACGAGGCGTGGATCGGCGGCCGCGACCGCGGCGACCACCTGCTCGTTCTCCTCAGAGGTGAGCGTGCAGACGGCATAGACCAGAACGCCTCCCCGGCGTACCAGGGGCGCGACGCCGGCGAGGATCTCCCGCTGCAGCGCCGCGAGGCGTGGAACGTCCTCGGGCCGGCGGCGCCAGCGGAGCTCGGGGTGACGGCGTAGTGTGCCGAGTCCGCTGCAGGGCGCATCCACCAGCACGGCGTCGAACGAGCCGGCGAGGGGCGGGCGTCGCGCGTCGCCGACGGCGGCCACGACGGTGTGCGCGCGCAGGCGCCGCATTTCGCTGGTCACGCGGTCCAGTCCGCCGCGGCGTCGATCGAGCGCGACGACGAGCGCCCGGTCCCCCAGCAGCGACGCGAGCTGCGCCGTCTTGCCTCCCGGCGCGGCGCAGGCGTCGAGCACGCGCATCCCCGGCTCGAGGCCGAGGAGGGACGCGACGACCTGCGATGCCTCGCCCTGGAAGGCGAAGCGACCCTCGTCCCAGGCGCGCAGCGCGCGCAGCCGCGCGGCACCCCGCTCGACGAGCAGCCCGTCCGCCGCCCACGGGGCCGGCGTCGCCGCGATGCCTTCCGCCGCGAGCTCTGCCCGAAGCGCGTCCCGCGTCGCGACCAGGCGGTTGGCGCGGAGCGCCGTCGGCGCCCCTTCATTGTTGGCCGCGAGCAGCGCGGGCAGCGCCTCCGACCCGTAGAGGTCGGCCCAGCGGGCGACCAGCCAGCGCGGATGCGACCACTCGACGGCGAGGCGTCCCACCGGATCGCCGTCGGCGGGCGGCAGCACCAGGCCGGCGCTGCCCAACGCCGCGGCGCGCCGCAGGACCGCGTTCACGAGCCCGCTCGCCCCGGCGCCCGCGACGCGGGCCAGCCGCACGCTCGCGTCGACCGCCGCGTATGCCGGCACCCGGTCGAGAAAGACGAGCTGGTAGAGGCCGAGACGGAGCGCGGCGCGGACGGGTGGATCGAGACGATCGACGGCCCGGTCGCGCAGGAGATGCGCCAGGTGGAAGTCGAGGCGGCCCTGCCAGGCGAGCGTCCCGTAGACGAGGCGCGTCGTCAGCGCCTGCTCGCGCGGTGGGAGCGCCGCGTCCGCGAGCCGGTGAGCGAGGAGGACGTCGGCGAAGGCCTCGGTGGCCTCGACACGAACCAGGACTTCGAAGGCGAGGCGCCGGGCGTCGGTCGCCGCGGTCTCTACCCGCCGAGGCATGTGCCGGCCGGCACCCGACGGCCGGCGAGGAAGTCGGCGGCCGAGAGCCGGCGCCGGCCCTCGAGCTGGACCTCGAGCAGCAGCAGCCGGCCCGCGCCCGTCGTGACGAGGATGCCGCCGGGGCCCGCGTCGAGCACGCTGCCGGGCGGGGAGCCGCCGCGGGCGCCCGGCTCGGCGACGGCGCGATGCACCTTCAAGCCCTGCCCGCCGAGCGTGGTGAAGCCGGAAGGGGCAGGGGCGAACGCGCGTACGACGCGCGCGAGCTCTTCCGCCGGCCGCCCCCACTCGAGCCGGCCCTGGTCGCGCTCGATGCGTGGCGCAAAGGTGATGCCCTCGGTGGGCTGCGGACGCGGAAGGAGCGTGCCCTGCTCGAGACCGGCGAGGGCTTCGGCGAGCGCGGCGGCGCCGAGATCGGCGAGCCGATCGCCGAGGGTGCCGGCGGTGTCGTCGTCGGCGATGGGTGTCGAGCGCTCGAGGAGCACGTCGCCGGCATCCATCTCCTCGTTCATCACCATGATGGTGACGCCGGTCACGGGGTCGCCGGCGAGGATGGCCCACTGGATGGGCGCGGCGCCGCGGTGCCTGGGAAGAAGGGAGGCGTGCACGTTGATCGCGCCGTGGGGCGGGATGTCGAGTACCGACCGGGGGAGGATCTTGCCGTAGGCGGCGACGACGATCAGGTCGGGGGAGAGTTCCCGGAGCTGCGCCTGGAACGCGGCGTCCCGCAGGCGCTCCGGCTGGAGTACGGGGATGCCGCGGGCGAGGGCGAGCCGCTTCGTTTCCGGCGCGAGGAGCGCGAGCCCGCGGCCGCGGCGGCGGTCGGGCTGGCAGACCAGGGCGACCACCGCGTCGGGGCCGGAGAGGAGCCGCTCGAGGCTCGGGCACGCGAAGGCGGGCGTGCCCATGAAGACGATGCGCCAGCGCATCACGGCTTTCGCCGCGCGGGTTCCCCCGTCAGATGAGCACGGGACGCGTTCCGCCCGTGCCCTTTCGCCCTTGCCGCCCGAGCTTGCGCTGGCGCGCGCGGTAGAGGTCGCGCTTCAGCCGCGAGAGACGATCGAGGAAGAGCTTGCCGTCGAGGTGATCGATCTCGTGCTGCAGCGCGACCGCCAATAGCTCCTCACCTTCGACCTCGATCTCCCGCTCCTCCGGCGTCCAGGCGCGCACGAGCACACGGCGGGCGCGCGTCACAGGCGCCGTTAGGTCCGGCACCGAGAGGCAGCCTTCTTCCCAGACGATCGTGCCCTCGCGCTCGACGATCTCGGGATTGATGAGCTTCAAGAGGCGCTTTCCTGCTGATTCGTCCTCGTCGTGCACGTCGAGCACGACAACCCGCTGGCCGACGCCCACCTGGGTGGCGGCGAGGCCGACGCCCGGAGCGGCATACATCGTCTCGGTCATGTCGTCGATCAGCCGCACGACGTCGGCGCCGATGCACGAGACGGCGGCCGCGCGTTGCTTCAGGACCGAGTCTGGGTACGTGAGTATCGGACGGAGAGCCATGGCGGGGAGAGGGCGGGCAATTGCGATTCATAACATGCTGTACGGATCGACATCAACGGCGATCCGGACGTGGGTGCGGCCGAGCGCGGCTCCGCTGGCGGCGGCGAGCCGGGCGAGCGCGCGCAGCCCGCGCACGTCCGGGGCGCGGAGGAGGATCTGCCAGCGATACCGGCCGCGCACCCGCTCCACCGGGGGTGGAGCAGGACCCAGCACGGCGTCGTCGGCGAGCTGGAAGCTCCTGGCCTGGCGGCGGAGCCGCGCCGCGAGCTCGCGCGCCGCCTGCTCGACGCTCGCGTCGTCGCGGCCTTCGAGGCGGATGTTCACCAGGCGGGCGAAGGGCGGGTAGCCGAGCGCCCGGCGCCGGTCGAGTTCCCGCGCCATGAAGCCAGCGTAGTCGTGGGTCGCAGCGGCGGCGACGCTCGGATGCTCGGGCCGGAACGTCTGCACGATCACCCGGCCGGGCGCGTCACCGCGACCGGCGCGCCCGGCCACCTGCACGAGGAGCTGGAAGGTCCGCTCGGCCGCACGGAAGTCGGGGACGTTGAGCGAGAGGTCGGCGAGCAGCACGGCGACCAGGGTCACGCCGGGCACGTCGTGGCCCTTGCTCACCATCTGCGTGCCCACCAGGATGTCGGTGTCGCCCGACCGCCAGCTTCCGAGGATGCGCCGCTGCGCCCCCGGCCGCTGGGCGGCATCCCGGTCGAGGCGTTCCACGGTGGCGAGCGGATGGACGGCGCGCAGCGCGGCCTCGATCTGCTCGGTGCCGACGCCGAACGCGGCCAGCGGCGGCCCGCCACAGGCCGGGCACGTCGGTGGGGGACGACGGCGATGGTGGCAGTGATGGCACACGAGCGCGCGCGCCGCCCGGTGCCAGGTGAGCGTCACGCTGCAGTGCGGGCACGTCGCCGCGACGCCGCACGCCGGGCACTGGAGGTAGGCGGCGAAGCCGCGGCGGTTCAGGAAGACGAGCGTCTGCTCGCCGCGGGCGAGGTTCGCGGCGAGCGCCGCACGGAGCTCGGGCCGCGCAGCCGGACGACCTCGATCGGCGGCAGCGGATGAGCCGTCGGCCGATCAGGCAGCTCGAGGAGCACGTGACGGCCGTCACGTGCCGCGAGGTAGCTCTCGGCGGACGGCGTCGCGGAGGCGAGCACTACGACGGCACGGGCCAAACGGGCGCGCACGATGCCGACGTCGCGGGCGTTGTACCGAAGCCCGTCCTCCTGCTTGTAGGCCGGGTCGTGCTCCTCGTCGACGACGACGAGGCCCAGGCGGCCGAGCGGCGCGAAGACGGCCGAGCGCGCCCCGACCACCACCCGCGCGCCCCCGTGGCGGACCCGCCGCCACTCGTCCCAGCGCTCGCGCGGGCCGAGCCCGCTGTGCAGGACGGCCAGGGCGTCGCCGAAGCGGGCGCGTACGCGGTCCACCAGCTGGTGGGTGAGAGCGATCTCGGGCACGAGCAGGAGCACGTCGCGCCCCGCGGCGAGAGTGCGCTCGGCCGCGGCGAGGAAGACCTCCGTCTTGCCGCTTCCCGTGACGCCGTGCAGCAGGAAGGATCGGGCGCCTTCGCACGCGATCGCTTCGCCGAGGGCATCGAGCGCGGCGCGCTGGGCGGGCGTGAGGGCGAGGCGCGGCTCGGCCTGGGGTGGCGCGCTCGGCGCGCGCAGGCGCGGGCGGAGCGCCGCTTCCGCCAATCCGGCCGTCACCAGCGCCCGCACGGCGGGGGCGGTGAGCCCGGCGGCGCGCGCCGCCGCGCTGCCGAGCTCGCCGCCAGGCGCAGCGCACAGCGCCCGGTAGGCGCGGGCGCGCGCCGGCGCGCGCTGCGCGAGGGCGGTCTCCTCGTCCGTCGTGAGACGGCGGACGAGGCGAACGACCCGCTCCTGGCCCGGGGCCGGTAGGCTGACGGGGACGACGGCGGCGAGCACCTCGGCGAGCGGGGCGAGGTAGTAGCCGGCCGTCCACCGGCAGAGCTCGAGCAGGTCCGGAGGGACGAACGGTTCGGTGTCGAGCACGTCGAGGATGGGACGGAGCGCGCCAGGCGGCGCCGCGTCGGCAAAGGAGGCCACGACACCCGTTCGCGTCTGGCGTCCGAGCGGCATGCGGACGCGCATGCCGGGTCGGATGCGGGAGCGCAGCGCCTCGGGCACGTGGTAGGTGAAGAGGTCGTGCAGCGGCACCGGCGGGAGCGGCGCAATTTGGACGAGGCTGTGCATCGCTGGCCAGCCTGTTAGAGGCGAGGGTCTCGTCTGTCAATTTTCGAACGCGTCACGAACGCATCCTCGGTGCTACGAATTGAACGCTCCCGTTGCAGCGCTCGCGAAGAAGCACGCGGGTTTTCGG
>VBLD01000138.1 GCA_005879205.1 Deltaproteobacteria bacterium | reverse complement strand
TCGCCCGGAGCCCTGGAACGCGTCCTCGGCCAGACGGCGGAGTTCGCCCATCTCCCGATCGCGGCCGACGAAGATCGCACCCACGGACGACAGTTCCTGCGCTGGCACTTCGCTGACCAAGCCTCGCCTCGAGCGAGGATCGCTTCTACCAAAGCGTGATGACCGCTGAGTAGTCCCCACACGCGCCGACGTGCCTAGGGCTTTACTGTAAGGCCCTTTTGCCCCGAACAGCCGCGGCCGCTGGTCGACAGCTCTTTTGACGAGGTCAACCGCCGCCCGCCGCCGCAGCTCGGTAAACGACGTCGACACACGGCTCATGTTCGTGCTCCGCAAGGGTCTTCTGGGCGACACGCTGTCCTCCGGGCTCGTGCGCGCGCACGAGCTCGGTGAAATCGCGCTCGCAGCGCTCGAACTTGGTCATGCCCACACCGATCACACACACGTTTCGCCTGGCCATGGTCGCAACGCAGCGGGCGCGCCCGCGGTCGCGCAAGGGGCGCCGGAGACCGCCACGCCGGGAAGTCCGTCAGCCTTGCGCGCGCGAGAGAACCTGCCCGAGCGCGCTGCTCAGGCGCTCGGTCGGCGAGGTGGCAGCCTCGGCCGCGCGGAACGCGACGTGCCCGTCTGGGCGGACCAGCACCGCGCCGTCCTCGCCGATGCCATAGAGCTCGGAGAAGCCGCCGCTCGGGTCGGTCCACTCTCCCTCCGCGCCGATCGCGCGGGCGTCGAGCGCCACGCCGAGACGTGCGCGCGCGTCGGCGGCGGCCTCGGTCCAGCGGGCGCCGGCAGGGCCCGTGAGCAGCGTGAAGCCCCGGGCGAAGAGATCGAGCGTCGAGCATCGCTCGCCCGCGCGCTCGAGCCAGAGGTGGGGCGCCCGGTGCCCCGGCCGGGCGCTCGGTACGTAGTCGATCACCTCGTCCGCGCCGGGCTCGCGCTCGCTGCCGTCGGGCACCACCGCCGCCGACTCGTAGTGGAAGCCGAGCTCCATCCCGAGGAAGTTCCCGTACCGGCGGGAGGCCGCGACCGCGTCCTTGGGGGACAGACGCGCGCCGCTCTCTCCGGAGGCGGCTGCATTGATGCGCGCCACCATCAGCGAGTTCTCGAGTGACCGGTCGCAGTTATAACGGGCGACGGGGCGTCGTTCGGTGTCGTAGGTGTCGAGGAGAGCCGGCGCGGCGACGCCCGCATGCACGAGGGCGAGCTTCCAGGCGAAGTTGTGCACGTCTTGAACCCCGGTGTTCACGCCGAAGCCACCGGTTGGCGGCAGTTGGTGAGCAGCGTCGCCGGCAAGCAGCACGCGACCGCGCACGAGCTGTCGCGCCACGGTGGCGTTCATCGTCCAGGTGCCGATCGAGAGGATCTCGGGGACGACACGCGGAGCGCCGACCGCGGCGCGGATCCACGCCACGCACCGTTCCGCGTCGTAGCGCGCGAACGTTTCGGCGCGGCCGTCGTACGCGATCTGGCACAGCCAGCGGCCACGGGCGTCGAGCGGCTGAAACACACCGCGCGTATCGTCGCTCGCGACCCAGAAGAGCACCGCCGGTCGATGGGCGGTCCACGGGTCGAGATCGGCTCGGAAGTACACGTTGACGAAATGTCCGAGCCCACGCGGCCCGTCGAGCTCGATCCCGAGCTGCGCGCGCACACCACTGTCGGCGCCGTCGGCGGCGATCGCGTAGTCCGCCTCGACGCGATACGCCAGACCGCTCGCACGCTCGCGTACGATGAGCACGACGCGATCGTCTTCACCGGTCCCACCGCTCTCGAGGCCCTCGACCTCGTGTCCGAAGCGCAGCTCGGCGAGCCCCGACGCCTCGGCGCCGCGTCGCAGGATGGGTTCGAAGACGTCCTGGGACGACAGCAGCGGCATCTCTGGGCTGACATCGCGCCCAGGACCGCTGAAGCCTCCAGTCGACACGCGGCCGAGCTCTTCGCCGTCGAGCGTGCGGGTATAGATGATGCGGCTCATCCACGCGCGTGGCAGGTTGACCGCGACGAGCGCATCGTGCACCGCCGTCCCCCATCCGCGCGCGATCTCCATGGTGCGGGTGTTCAGGTTGCGCGCCTTGGGGTGCCAGGTGGTCGCGTCGTGACGCTCGAGCAGAAGCGAGCGGACGCCGTGACGTGCGAGCTCGAGTGCCGCGGCAAGGCCGACCGGCCCACCACCGACGATGACGACCGGGACACGGTCCATTGCGAGCGACCCTACCAATTCGGACGAAGGCCCAACAGTTGCCGTGTCCGATGACCGTGAAGCCGGCCGTTTGCGGCTAGCGGCACGGCGCCACCGCGGATATCTTTGCGTCCGCGGCTGATGAGTCAGCTGCCACCGTGTCGGTTTTCACGACCATTCCCCCCGGCCTGTTCACAAGCATTCCCCCCCTGGCGCGGGGCCGCGTGACGGGGTGAGCGGCGTTACTTCTTCTTCGTCGAGCGGGGTTCCTCCGTGGGCTGGGCCCGGTCGCGGCTGGGCTTGAGGCGCTGGCGATACGACTCGCCGTCGAGGACGAGGTCGTAGGCGTTGCTGGTGAAGCGGTCAATGGCCGACTGGGCACGCATCGGATCAGCGAAGGTGGCGAGCCACTCGTCGGGGCCGCGATTCGAGGTGACGATGATGGACCCGGCCCGGTGCCGCTCGAGGAAAAGCTCGTAGACGTCACGGCTCTCGGTCGGGTCCATGGCATCGAGCCCGAAGTCGTCGAGGACGAGGAGATCGACGGCAATCAGGCGCCGCATCTCGGCTTCGACGGTGTGATCGAGGCGCGCATGGCGGAGCGTCTTGAGGAGCCGATCGGTGCGGATGGCGAGGACGGTGGCGCCGCGGGCACAGGCGAGGTGGCCGAGGGCATGGGCGAGAAACGTCTTCCCGACACCGACGGGGCCGATGATCGCGACGTGCTCGTGCTGATCGAGGAAGCGGAGCGAGGCGAGCTCCTGGAGGAGCGCGCGGTCGAAGGTGACGCGCGCGGTGTCATCCCAGCGCTCGAGGCGCATGGCGGGATCGAGCCGGGCCTTGGCGGCGCGGACGGCGACGGCGTTGCTGTCGCGCCGGCTCACCTCGTCGGCGAGGACGGTGAGGAGCAGATCCTGGTACGGGAGCTTGTGCTGGCGGGCGAGCGCGAGCCGATCGGGCAGCGTCGGCAGGATGAGGGAGAGCTTGAGCCGGCGGAGGACGGCGACGAGTTCGGGACCGATCAGGTCGCTCATGCCGCACCTCCCTCGGGTGCGCCGCTCACCGGGCGCAGCGCATACTGCGCAACGGGGCGCAGGTAGCGAGCGGGCGGCACGGCCGCTGGGGCGGGGCCCGACTCGGGGGCACGGGCGTGGACGAGCATGCGCTTGAGGCGATGGACGTCGAAGAGCTCGACGGCGACGGCGTCGGCGCAGACGGCCTCGACGCGCGCGGCCCCGAAGCGGCGCACGAGGCCGAGGAGCGCGTAGACTTGTCGCATCCGGGTCCACGGCAGTGGCCCGTCGAGGAGCGCCTGGGCGAGACGGCCGATGGCGACGCCCTGCTCGGCGGCCTGGCGCTGGAGGAAGGCGACGTCGCGGAGCGCGTACGCCGTCTTCTCCGGCGGGAAGTCGCTCCGGTCGATCGCCTTGCCGCCCGGCGGTTGACGCGGATGGACCTTGATCAGCGCCCCGTGGTGGTAGAAGCGGACCAGCGCGCGGTCGGCCCGAGCTGTCAGCGTCTGGCCGATGAAGCGCGTCGGCAGCGTGTAAAGCGCCTTCGCGACCTGCGCGAAGTGATCGCGGGCGACCCGTGGCGTGGACCAGAGCGGGATGTCGTACGGCTCGGTCGGGGCCGGGCGCAGGTGCGCCTGCTCCTCGGCCTCGAAGTGTTCCCGCGGCCGGCGTTGGGTGCGCGTGTGGATGTGCCCGCCGTAGTCGTCGCGGCACCAGGTGACCGCGTGGGTGCGGCTGGCCGTGAGATCGCGGAGCACTTCGCCACCGAAGCAGTCCTCGCGCACGCTCGGGACGCTGCGCTCGACGCGGGCCTTGTCGCGCGGATGGCGCACGCGGGTCGGATCGACGTGGAAGCCGCGCGCCTGCGTGTACTCGCGGAAGGCCGCGACGACATGGGGCTGGAGCGGGTCGGCGGTAGCGACGATCGCCTTCGTATTGTCCGGGATGAGGACGCGAAACACGCCGCCGAAGAAGGCCCAGGCCGCCTCGCACGCCTCGATCGCGCTCGCCGTCGTCTCCCCGAAGCACGGGTACACGAAGCGGTAGCGCGAGTAGACGGCGGTGAAGATCCACGCCCGGAAGCGCCGCCGCCGGCCGTCGGCATCGGGCGCGAGCAGCGTCATCCACCCGGTGTCGACCTGGACTTCCTCGCCGGGGCCGCAGTCGGCCACCGGCACCGTCGGCGCCGTGCGCCCGAAGCCGCAGGCCGCGATCGCGAAGCGCCGCAGCGTCGCGTACGGCAGGTCCACGCCCTGGCGGCGCAGGAGCTTGCGGATCTTGGTGAGCCGCACGCCCTGCTTGAGGTACGCGCTGATCGTTGCCTCGTGCCGCACGCAGTCGACCCACGCCGCCCCGTGCGGCCGGGTCGGTACCGCCTTGAGCGCGACGAGCACCACGGCGACGCGCTCGTCGGTGAGCGTGGCCTCGTCGTCGCTCGGGCGCAGGCCTGCCCGCATCGCCGTCCGCACGTAGCGGCGCACCGTCTTCGGATCGAGTCCGAGCTGCGCGGCGATCCGTTTTCGGGCCACGCCCGCCATCCAGAGCCGGAGCACTTCCTTCACGTCGACCATCGCGACCTCCCGATACGCCATCCGCCCCTCCCGCCGCCGGCATCGTCGGCCGACTGGGAAGAGGCGTATGGGCCAGGTCACGCGGCCCGCGAAGGGGGGATACCTTGTGAAAATCTCCCGCCCCGCAGGGGGGAAACCTTGTGAAGATCTCAGCTCAGGCGGGGGGAAAGGAAGTGATCACCGACAGCATGGGCCGCGAGGAGCTCGGGCAGCATCCGGTGCGAGCCATCGAGTCGTACGACGATCCGGCGCCCGAGGCGCACCACCTTGGCGGCGGGGTAGACGAAGTGGCGGCGGAAGCGCTTCCACTCCCAGCGCACCACCTCCGCGGGGAGGGCGAGCTGGGCGATCCACTTGCCGAGGTTCCAGGCGAGCCGCGCGATCTGCAACCAGGCAGCGTTGCCGACAAACTCGGCCACCGGCATGCGCCAGCCGGCGATCCCTGTCCCCAGCTGCTCGATGACGTTCTCCTGGTCGCACCGCTGATAGGTGAGGTCGACGATCTGGCGCGCGCGGTGCGTGGCGGGCAGGTTCGTCAGCACGAGCCGATAGCGGAAGTGCTCGAAGAGCGGTTTCTGGCCCTCGCGCTCCTCGATGAGGACGCGGCGGATGATGAGTCGGCATGGCGCGTCCAGGCCCGCCGGCTGGTAGGGGATCTCGGTGATCCACTGGCCCCGCGTGCAGCGGCTGCGCCAGCCACGCGCTTCGACCTTCGCCCGCCGCCAGTTGGGCGTCCGCCCCTGCCGCCCCGGCTGCGCCAGCGCGGCCCGCTGCTCGGGCGGGATGTAGGGCTGCCACGCCTCCTCGGGCAGCGCCTGCGCCGCGGCGGCGCGATTCGCATGGACTCTGGCCACGACCGCGAAGTACGCGCCCGCGGCGATCACCGCCTGGTAGAGATCCGCCCGGTCGAAGTCCGAGTCGGCCCGGACAATGGCGTTGTCGAAGTGCCGCCGGACGCGCGGCAGGACCGCCCGCACCGCGTCCGCGGCGCCGTCCGACGACCGCACGTTCCCCGGCCGATTCACCACCCGCAGGCATTCGCCCGTCCCGGCGAGCGACACGACGAGGGGCTGGTACGCCCAGCGGCCGTCGTGCGTGAAGTCCGCGCCTTCCTTCTGGACGCCGTATAGCGGCTTCACATGCCCGTCGAGATCGACCAGCGCCAGCTCCCGCTTGCGGCGCCGCCGGCGCGTGCGGCGCGGCAGCCGCCGCCACACGCCCTCCTCGACCGCGTCGATCACCGCCCCGAGCGCCTCGACCTCGGCCACCCCGAAGCGCCGCAGGAAGTCTCCCGCCGTCGTCGGGTCCGGAATCCGACACGCCCCCACCAGCCGCCGCACCGCCTCACTGCCCTGCAGCGCGCCTTGGTCCTCCAAGCAGCTCCCGTCGGCGTAGAGCGTGTAGGCAAGCGCCAAGACGTGATCGGACTCGTGGTAGGGCAGATGACGCTTCAACAGGTGCAGCGCCCCGTCGATTCGCGGCGCCACACCGAACCGCCGCACGCACTGCTGCACCAAGACGAACCCGCCGTAGTGGGTCATCTCCCCGCGCGGGTCTGCCTCGAGGTGCAGCTTCGGATGCCGCAGGACCCGGCCGGCCGTCTTCGGCCAGGGCAGCTCCGCGGGGT
>VBLD01000137.1 GCA_005879205.1 Deltaproteobacteria bacterium | reverse complement strand
GACGATCGACTTCCCGTTGCCGCCCTGGCGCGCATGCTCGAGGGCGCGTTCGAGGTTGTCCACTATCGGGAGAAGGTCGCGGATGAACGACTCGTTGGCGAACCGCACCGCCTCGGTGCGCTCTCGCGCCATGCGCTTCTTGAAGTTCTCGAGGTCCGCAGCGGCACGCAGCCACCGGTCGTGATTCTGGCGCGCCTCGTCCTGAGCGGCCGCCAGCGCCGCGTCGCTCGGGGCGGGCGGATCGTCTGCCCGGGCCTCCGCCTCGCCTTCCCCCGGCCGGTGCGTCGCGTCTCGATCGTCCTTCCCGTCCACCATGCCCACTGGCCCGAGTAGGCACCAGAACTCTGTTTGTCAAGTTGCGCATGCGACGGGCGGATGATACGGCAGCGCAGTCGCTCCCGTGTCCCTCGAAATCGCCACCGCGGCGTTCGTCCTCCGCGCTCGGCCATATGGCGAGTCGGACCGCATCATCACCCTGATCACCGAGACGCAGGGCAAGGTGACCGGGATCGCCAAGGGGGCGAAGAACTCCCGGCGCCGCTTCGCCGGCACGCTGGAACCCTTCGTTCACGTTCGTACCGTCTTTCGTCAGCGCCCGAGCTCCGACCTCGCCTTCCTCGTGCGCTGTGAATTCCTCGGCGTGTTTCGCCGCTTCACCTCCGACCTCGAACGCTTCGCCGCCGGCAGCTACGTGCTCGAGCTGACCGATCGCATGGTGTTCGGCCGTGAATCGGGACGCGAGGTGTATCGGCTCGTCGCCGACGTCCTCGCGCTGCTCGATGCCGGAACGCCGACCGAGCCGGTGCTCCGCGCCTTCGAGCTGCACCTCCTGGCGGCGAGCGGCTACGCGCCGGCGCTCGACCGCTGCCGGGCGTGCGGGACGCCGGCGGACGGCGCCGAGAGGGTCTATCTCTCGGTCGCGCGTGGCGGCGTTCTCTGCCGCGGCTGCGTTCCGGCGGGAGAAGCCGTGCGACCGATCGCGGGAGCGACGGCGGTGGAGCTCGCCCGCCTCGCCGCCGGTCCACTCGCGGGCACCACCGCCCGTCTCTCGGCGCGGACGCTCGTGGAAGCCGCGGCCGTCGCGGAGCATCTGCTCGCGGCGGTCACGTCCGGACCGCTGCGCTCGCGCGAGTTCGTCGCGCGCGCTCGCGTTGATTCCCCCGAGACCCTCCGCTAGGGTTTCGCCTTCTCCCCATGGCGGCAGCGACGATGGAAAAGGTGGTGAACCTCTGCAAGCGGCGGGGGTTCGTCTTTCCGGGCAGCGAGATCTACGGGGGCCTCGGCTCGAGCCTCGACTACGGGCCGCTCGGCGTCGAGCTCAAGCGGAACGTCAAGGACGCCTGGTTGCGGGCGGTCGTGACCGGACGCGACGACGTGGTCGGGATCGATGCCGCCATCATCATGCATCCCGGCGTCTGGGAGGCGTCGGGTCACCTCGCCGGGTTCACCGACCCGCTGGTCGACTGCAAGAGCTGCAAGCAGCGCTTCCGTGCCGACGACCTTCAGGGCCCGCGCTGCCCCGCCTGCGGCGGCGAGCTGACCGAGTCGCGGCAGTTCAACCTCATGTTCAAGACCTTCGTCGGACCGGTCGAGGACACGGCACACGTCGCCTATCTCCGTCCGGAGACGGCGCAGGGCATCTTCGTCAACTTCCGGAACGTCGTCGAGACGTCGCGGCTGAAGATCCCGTTCGGCATCGCGCAGATCGGCAAGTCGTTCCGCAATGAGATCACGCCGGGGAACTTCCTCTTCCGGACGCGTGAATTCGAGCAGATGGAGATCGAGTTCTTCGTGCGTCCCGGCGAGGACGACTCCTGGTTCGAGCACTGGCGGGACGAACGCCTGCGCTGGTACAGCCGCCTCGGCCTCGACCCGGAGCACCTCCGCGTGCGGCCGCACGGCGGCGACGAGCTGGCCCACTACGCGAAGGCGTGCTGCGACATCGAGTACCGCTTCCCCTTCGGATGGGCCGAGCTCGAAGGGATCGCCAACCGCACCGACTTCGACCTGCGGCGTCACGCCGGGGCCAGTGGTAAGGACCTGAGCTACTTCGACGAGGAGCGGCGCGAGCGCTACCTGCCGTACGTGATCGAGCCGTCGGCCGGCGCGGACCGCTCCACCCTCGCCTTTCTCGTCGACGCCTTCGACGAGGACGAGATCGAGGGCGAGACGCGCGTCGTGCTCCGGCTCCACCCGCAGCTCGCGCCCTACAAGGCGGCCGTTTTCCCGCTCCTGCGCAAGGACGGACAACCGGAGCGCGCGCGGCGGATCTACGATGCGCTCCGCCGGGAATTTCCCGTCGACTACGACCAGGCGGGTTCGATCGGGAGGCGTTACCGCCGCCAGGACGAGGTCGGCACGCCCTACGGGATCACCGTCGATCACCAGACGATGCAGGACGGCACGGTCACGGTCCGCGACCGCGATGCGACCACCCAGGTGCGCATCCCCGAGGACCGTCTCGTCGAGGAGCTGCGCACCAAGATCGGTCAGCTGGGCTGAGGAGGACTTCGATGGCGAGACCGCAGGCCCGTGCCACGCGGCCCGCGCCGGCGCGGGCGCGGCGGTACATCTACTGGTTCGGCGGAGGCCGCGCCGACGGCCGGGCGGACATGAAGGAGCTCCTCGGCGGCAAGGGCGCGAATCTCGCCGAGATGGCCCGCCTCGGGCTGCCCGTCCCGCCCGGGTTCACGATCTCGACCGAGGTCTGCACCCACTACTATGCCCACAAGAGCAGTTACCCGCCCGGGCTCAAGGAACAGGTGCCGACGGCGCTGGCGCGTGTCGAGAAGACCGTGGGGCGGCGGTTCGGCGACCCGGAGAAGCCGCTGCTCGTCTCGGTTCGCTCGGGTGCGCGGGCCTCGATGCCCGGGATGATGGACACCATTCTGAACCTCGGCCTGAACGACCAGACGGTCGAGGGTCTGGCTCGCGAGACCGGAAACCCCCGGTTCGCCTTCGATTGCTATCGTCGTTTCGTCCAGATGTACGGCGACGTCGTGCTCGGTCTCAAGCCCGAAACGAAGACCGAGCGCGATCCCTTCGAGATCGTGCTCGAGGAGAAGAAGCGCGCGCGCCGTGTCGAGCTCGACACCGAGCTCGATGCGGATGCGCTCCGCGAGCTGGTCGGCGAGTTCAAGGGGCTCATCCGGACGCGCAAGGGGGTCCGCTTCCCGGAGGATCCCGAGGAGCAGCTCTGGGGCGCGATCGGCGCCGTGTTCGGCTCGTGGATGAACGAGCGTGCCATCGTCTACCGGCGCCTGAATGCCATCCCCGACACCTGGGGCACGGCGGTGAACGTCCAGGCCATGGTCTTCGGCAACATGGGCGCCGACTCGGGGACCGGGGTCGCCTTCACCCGCGACCCGGCCACCGGCGAGAACATCTTCTACGGCGAGTTCCTGATGAACGCGCAGGGCGAGGACGTGGTCGCGGGTGTCCGCACGCCGCAGCCGATCGCCGCCCTCGAGCGCGAGAACCCGAAGGTCTACGCCCAGCTCGCGAAGATCCGGCGTACGCTCGAGCGACACTACCGCGACGTCATGGACATCGAGTTCACGATCCAGCAGGGCACCCTCTACATGCTGCAGTGCCGCGTCGGGAAGCGGACCGCGCTCGCCGCCGTGCGCATCGCCCTCGACATGGTGCGCGAGCGGCTCATCGCACGCGACGAGGCGCTCCGGCGCGTCGAGCCCGAGAGCCTCGAGCAGCTCCTGCGTCCCACCTTCGACGCGAAGGCGAAGGACGCCGTGGTGGCGGCGGGCCGCCTCCTCGCACGCGGGCTCGCGGCCGGTCCGGGTGCCGCGGCGGGCCGCATCGCCTTCCACGCCGACGAGGCCGAGGCCCGCGCGGCGCGCGGCGAAAGCGTGATCCTGGTCCGCATCGAGACGTCGCCGGAGGACCTGCGGGGGATGGCGGCGTCCAGGGGCATCCTCACCGCGCGCGGCGGTATGACGAGCCACGCAGCGCTCGTCGGGCGGCAGATGGGCAAGGTCTGCGTCGTCGGCTGCGAGGCGCTGCTGGTCGACTACGAGGCGGGCTCGCTACGCGTCAGCGGCCGCGACGTCGTCCTCCGCGAGGGCGACGAGGTGGCGATCGACGGCTCCACGGGCGAGGTCTTCCAGGGCACCATCCCGACCGCACCGAGCGAGGTCGTGCAGGTGCTCATCGAGCGCACCCGCGACCCCGCCACGGCGCCCGTCTACCAGATGTTCGCCCAGCTCATGAAGTGGGCGGACCAGGTCCGCCGCCTCGGCATCCGTGCCAACGCCGACCAGCCCGATCAGTGCGCCGACGCCGTCGCCTTCGGCGCCGAGGGCGTCGGGCTCTGCCGGACGGAGCACATGTTCTTCGGCGAGGGCAAGCTCGGGCCGATGCGCGAGATGATCCTCGCCGAGACGCCGGAGGAACGGCGCGCGGCGCTCTCCAAGCTTCTTCCGTTCCAGCGCGTCGATTTCGAGGGCATCTTCCAGGTGATGCAGGGCAGGCCGGTGACGATCCGGACGATCGACCCGCCGTTGCACGAGTTCCTGCCGCACGAGGAGCCGGCGCAGCGGGAGCTCGCGGCGCAGATGGGCATCCCGTTCGAGCGCGTGCGCAGCCGGGTCGAGGCACTGCACGAGTTCAACCCGATGCTCGGCTTCCGCGGCTGCCGGCTCGGCATCGTGTACCCCGAGATCACCGAGATGCAGGCGCGCGCCATCTTCGAGGCCGCCGCGCGCGTCCGCAAGGCCGGGACCCCGGTCGAGCCGGAGGTGATGATCCCGCTCGTCGGGCACGTGAAGGAGCTGATGCTCCAGGCGGCGATCGTGCGGCGCGTCGCCGACGCGGTGATGAAGCAGGAGGGCGTTCGCTTCCGGTATCTCGTCGGCACGATGATCGAGGTGCCGCGCGGGGCGCTCACCGCCGGCGAGATCGCGCCCGTCGCGGACTTCTTCTCCTTCGGCACCAACGACCTCACCCAGACCACGCTCGGCGTGTCGCGCGACGACGCAGCCCGGTTCCTCGTACCGTACGTCGAGCAGTTCAATATCTACCCGCGGGACCCGTTCCAGTCGATCGACCAGGAGGGGGTGGGTGCGCTCATGAAGCTGGCGGTCGAGAAGGCCCGCCGGGTGCGGGCCGACTTCAAGCTCGGCATCTGCGGGGAGCACGGCGGCGAGCCGGCATCGGTGCGCTTCTGCCATGCCATCGGGCTCGACTACGTGTCCTGCTCTCCCTACCGGGTACCGGTGGCCCGTCTGGCCGCGGCGCAGGCTGCGCTGGGACGAGATTGAGTTAAAGGTTCGGGCGGCGCTGGCCGAAGCATGAACGGGACCAGCGGGTGCTCGAGCACCAGCCGTGCGTCCCAGGAATGAAAATGGCGGCGAGCCGCGTCCATGCCCGATTGTTCGGGGTCCTCGGAGACCCCGTCGACCATTCGCTCTCGCCCGCCATGCAGAACGCCGCCTTTGCAGCGGCCCGTCTGCCGCACCTCTACCTGCGCTACCGGGTCGCCCCTCCGGCCCTCGAAGAAGCCCTCGCCGACGCGCGGCGGCTGCGCATGGGCGGGCTGAACCTTACGGTTCCGCTGAAGGAGACCGCCCTGCCCCTCTGCGATGTCCTCACGGCGGAGGCGCGACGGATCGGCGCGGTCAACACCCTGCTCTTCCGCGGCGACCGGCTCGTCGGCGACAATACCGACGGACGCGGCTTCCTGCGTGCTCTCGGCGACCGCGTGCGGCTCGGCGGGGCACACACCGTCCTGATCGGCGCGGGCGGCTCGGCGCGGGCCGTCGGGGCCGCGCTGGTGCACGCCGGCTGCGGGCGGATCACCGTCGCCAACCGGACACCCGGCCGCGGCGAGCAACTCGCGGCGCGTCTGGCCACGCTCGGCTGCCCGGACACCCGCGCGATCTCCCTGGCCGGCCTGGCCGGGGGCGACCCGCTCGCCGACGCCGCGCTCGTGGTCAACACCACCCCGCTCGGCCTCGGCGGTGCCCGGCTCGCGCTCCGCCACGGCGCGAGCCCGCCGCGCTGTCTCTTCATCGACCTGGTCTACGGCACCCAACCGACGCCCTTCCTCGCCGCAGCCGTGCGGGCCGGTCGCGCCACCCTCGACGGGGGGCCGATGCTCCTCCATCAGGGTGCGCTCGCCTTCGAGACCTGGACCGGGCGGCGCGCGCCGCTCGCTGCCATGGCGCGCGCGCTGAGCGATGCCGGGCTCGTATTGACTCAGCCGCGGGCGGCGCGTAGCGTCCGCGCTCGCCGCCCTCCGAGACCATGAGCTCCCGGCTCGGAGACCTCCTCCAGCGACGCGGCGACC
>VBLD01000086.1:33072-42185 GCA_005879205.1 Deltaproteobacteria bacterium | reverse complement strand
CGAGCCAGCCGCGCCGGCGAACGCATTCCTCCTCCTGCAGGGCCACGTGTGCCGCCGGACCGCCGAACGCCGTGAGGCCGAGCCGTCCGAAGACGAGAAGGACCTCGACCAGACGCTGGCTCCGCCGCGCCACTACGGCTCCAGGCGCCGGCCGCGGGTCTCGGGGAGGAGCCAGACCCAGCCGGCTGCCGCGAGCGCGAAGCCCGCGGCGAGCGCGATGCCGCCGGCGAGACCGTAGCGCCGCGCCAGCACCGCCACCAGCATCGGTGCCAGGAGCTGCACGCCGCGTGCGGCGTTGAACCCCGAGCCCACCAGCGTCGTCCCGCGGTCGGGAAGAGCTCGGCGAACATGGGGCCGAAGTTCGACCACGTCCCCGTGCCGAATCCGACCAGCCAGAGGCAGCCGAGCAGCAGCGGCGGCCACCCGACGATGAGCGGCCAGAGGAGGGTGATCGCCACCAGCCCGACCGCCATGAGGGTGGCATAGACGCTGAACGCGGGGCGCCGTCCGAATCGATCCGAGACCAGGCCGAAGGAGGCGTAGCCGAGCAGCTCGCCGAGGACGACCACGAGGACCTTCGTGCCGGAGCCGGCGATCGAGAGGCCGCGCTCCTCGCGGAGGTAGGTCGGGAGCCAGGTGTAGGTGAGCCAGTACGACGACATGTTCAGCACGGCGAGCCCGAAGGCGCGTCCCAGATACGGCGCGACGCGAAGCGGGCCCTCGTGCGCCGGCAGCCGCCGCGCGCGCCACACGTCCGACTCGGGGAGCACCCGGCGGATCGCGCGAGGAGGGCAGGCAGACCCGAGACGACGAACGTCGCACGCCAGCCGATCGCCGGCGCGAGGAAGCTGCCGACGACCGCCGCGAGGCCGACGCCCACCGGCGCGCCGGTCTGGAGGAGCGCGCCGAAGCGGCCACGGAGGCGAGGCGGCACGCTCTCCGCGAGGAGCGCATGACCGATCGCCCACTCGCCGCCCACCCCGAGGCCCGTGACCATGCGCGCCCCCGCGAGAGTCCGGAGGCCCGGCGCCAGCCCGCAGAGCACGGCGCCCAGGCTGTAGGTCAGGATCGACCACTGGAGCACCGCCTTCCGTCCATGGCGGTCCGCGAGCGCGCCGAAGAGGATACCGCCCGCCGCGGTCGCGCCGAGCGACGCGCCCATGACGAGCGCGTGCTCCTCGCGTCCGAGGCCGAGGTCCGCCGTGATGGGTGCCAGCAGGAAGGTGTAGAGGATCAGGTCGTAGAAATCGAAGAGCCACCCTGCCCAGGTGAGCGCGAGCATCCGGTAGTGGACGGCCGTCGGGCGCGCGACGTCGCTCGGGAGCATCGGGGTGCCGAGCCTAGCGGAGGCGTCACCGTCTCGACCAGCGCGGGGCGGCCGTTGTAGAGTCCGCGCCCCATGGGAGACATGCTCGCGGGCCGCGTGGCGGTCGTCACCGGCGGCGGCCGGGGCATCGGCCGGGGCGTGGCGCGCGCGCTCGCAGCCGCCGGCGCCAAGGTCGTGGTGAACGACTACGGCGTCGCCGTCGACGGCCGCGCCCCGTCCGGCGGGCCGGCATTCGACGTGGTCGCCGAGATCGAGCGGGACGGCGGCGTCGCCGTCGCCAGCCCGGATTCGGTCGCGGAATGGGAGGGCGCCGGGCGTATCGTCGGCACCGCACTCTCGCGCTTCGGACGCATCGACATCCTCGTCACCTGCGCCGGCATCCTGCGCGACCGGATGGTCTTCAACATGAGCGAGGAGGAATGGGACTGAAGGGCACCTTCAACTGCATCCGCCACGCGTGCACCCACATGCGAGAGCAGCGCTCCGGACGCATCGTCACCTTCAGCTCCGGCTCGGGTCTGTTCGGCAACCCCGGCCAGGCCAACTACGGCGCGGCCAAGTCGGCGATCGGCGGCCTCACCAAGGTGGCGGCCCGCGACCTCGGGAGGTACGGCGTCACGGTCAACGCCATCTGCCCCGTCGCCGGGACACGGATGACGATCAACGAGGAGGTGCGGCGCGCGCGCGAGGTGCGCAAGCAGCAAGGCATCCAGCGCGAGGACCGGGGGGTGGCCCAGATCGAGGAGCTCGATCCCGACGACATCGCCCCGATGGTGGTCTACCTGTCGAGCGACCACGCGCGCGGGGTGAACGGCCAGTTCTTCCTCTGCTTCGGGAACGCGGTGGCGCTCGTCTCGCAGCCGCGGCCCGTGAAGACGCTCTACAAGACGGAGGGCAACTGGACCCTCGAGGAGCTCGAGCGCCTGGCCCCGGCGACCGTCCTCGAGGGGCTGGTGAACCCCGCGCCCCCCAAGGAGGCCTGATCATGGGACGGCTCGACGGCAAGGCGGCGGTGGTGACCGGCGCCGGGCGCGGCATCGGCCGGGCGATCGCCGAGCTGCTCGCGGCCGAGGGGGCGGCCGTGGTGGTGAACGACCTCGGGTCCGAGGTGGATGGCCGCGGCGCTCAGGTGAGCGTCGCCGACGAGGTGGCGGCTGCGATCCGTGCGCAGGGCGGCCGCGCCATCGCGAGCCACGAGAGCGTCGCCGATTTCCGGGCTGCGGAGCGCATCGTCGGGACCGCGGTCCGGGAGTTCGGCGCGATCGACGTCCTCGTCAACAACGCCGGCATCCTGCGCGACCGCATGCTGTTCAACATGAGCGAGGAGGAGTGGGATGCGGTGATCGCGGTGCATCTCAAGGGGACGTTCAACTGCACCCGCCACGCGGCCGTCCACATGCGGCAGCAGCGACGGGGCCGGATCATCTCGATCTCGTCCACCTCGGGCGTCTACGGCAACTCGGGGCAGGCGAACTACGGCGCCGCCAAGGACGGCATCGCCGGCTTCACGCGCGTCGTGTCGCGGGACCTCGGCCGCTACGGCATCACGGCGAACGCCGTCTGCCCCGGCGCCTTGACGCGCATGTCGCAGACGGTGCCGCAGGACGCGCGGCGCATGCGGGTCGAGCGCGGGCTCGAGACGGGATTCGAGGAGCGCGGCTTCCCGCTCCGGAACTTCGGGCCCGAGAACGTCGCGCCGTGGGTGGTCTACCTCGCCACCGAGGCGGCCCGGAACGTCAACGGGCAGACCTTCCTGGTCATGGCGGGGCTCGTCGCGCTGCTCAACTATCCCGCGCCGGTGCGCACGATTCAGAAGGGCGGGCGCTGGACGCCCGAGGAGATCGCGACGATCTTCCCGCACACGCTCGGGCTGGATCTCGCGAACCCGGCGCCGCCGGAGACGGCGCGGTAGGTCAAGCGATAGCTTTGGGGGAGGAGGCGGAGACGGTGCGGCCGCCCCGTCTCCGCCGGCGGGAACGATGCTTCAGGACGGCAGCGGCTCGGATTTCTTGTCGGGCACCGAGAGCGAGGACTCTTCCTCCCGGTTCGCTTCCATGAGTGCCCGCAGAATCCGTTCCATGACGGTGATTTCGGTGTTCATCGACATCAGGCTGTCGAGCGTGCCGGCCCAGTGCTCATCCGGTCCGGCGTCTCCATTCGAGAGCACCGCGAGATGGCGAGCCGTGGTCAGCACAGCATCCGAGGCGAGTTTGAGATGAACAGCCAGCTCGGTGAATGTCTCGCGGTCGATAATCATCGTGATCAGCCCCCTCTGGGTGGGGCGCGAGTAGCGAATCCAGTGCCAGCGGGGGGTTCCCCGCACGGCTCTCGGAACGTCGTGGCGTGTCTCTCGTGAAGGGTTGCGCCGGGGGAGTGACCGGCGTTTTCTTTCTCCATCTTCTCGCTGAGTTGGAACAGCGCGATGGTCGTGGCCGACGGCGTGCCCAGGAGAACGCTCAGAGCAGCTCACATGGCGTGCTCCGGGCGTGCCCGAAGCGCGCTCCGGAGGCGCAACCGTGCAAACCTGCTTCGCCTCGAAACGTGAGGCAGCGGCGCAAGGACCCGCCTCACGTACCGCGCAGCGAGCGCCACATGACCACCCGCACCGGATCGATGCGGACCACCGGATGGCGCATCGAGTCATCGAGTGCCATCGCCTCGTACTGCGCGTAGCGCGTGCGCAGCAGGCGAAGCGCCGCGGCATGGACGGTCGGGTCGACGACGAACGAGGCGGTGCCGCGCACCAACACCCAGGCGAGCCGCGACCAGTCCTCGTCGTAGTCGTCGACGACGAGCGCGGCGCGCGGGTTCTCGCGCAGGTTCTCGAGGCGCTTCAGCGCGCGAGGCGCACGGCGCTTCGGCTTCGCGTCGGCGATGAAGTAGAGCGCCCGATCGTCGAGCGCATAGCAGACGGGAACGACGTGCGGCGCACCGTCGGCACCTGCGGTGGCCAGGTGCCCGACGCGGTGCGCCTCAAGGAAGCGCCGCGCGTCCTCGCTCCAGACCGCCATAGCGCGGCTCCTGGCCGGCGAACTCCGCCTGCGCCTCGGCGATGATCTCGCCGTAGCGCCCCTCGTACCGCGGCGAGAAGTGGAACACCTGGAGGCGACGCACGCCGGCCGCGCGGGCCAGCGCGCCGGCCTGCGCCGCGGTGAGGTGATAGCGGCGGGTCGCCTGCTCGAGGTCCTCCTCCAGGAACGGCGCCTCGCAGAAGAGCACGTCGGCGCCCGCGGCGAGGCGCGTGACCTTGGCGACGTTCCCCGGTGAGAAGAGGGTATCCACCACGTAGGCGACCTTCTGGCCGGGCGTCACCACGAGGAGCTCGTCGCGCAGCGCTGCGAGGGGCCGGCGGTCTTCCGGGGTCACCTCGATCGGCGTGTCGGGCGGGGCTCCGGCGCGCACCGCGTCCTTGAGCACGTTGAGCCACCGGCCCGGCCGAAGGCCCGAGGCCGCAAGCACGTCGGTGCGCACGTTCAGATGCGTCCGCTCGGTCACGGCATATGCCATCGACACGATGCGGTGGTCGAGCGGTGCGGCCTCGACCGTGAAGACCGGGTCGGCGACCACCACGCCGGTGAACGGCCGGGGTGGTCCGACCATCTCGCGCGCGAAGCGGCGGCGTGCGGCGAAGCGCCAGCCGGTCGTCTGTCGCTCGCCGATGTCCGTCACCTCGATCGTGAACGCGTATTCGTCGGTCAGGTTCCAGGTGTAGCCGGCGAGCTTCCCCTCGACGCAGTCGGCGAGGCCCGCGGGTCCGTAGAGCCGGAGCGTCGTGTCGCGCGCGAGGAAGATGCGCAGCAGCTGGTCGAAGCCCATGAAGTGGTCCATGTGGGTGTGGGACACGAAGACCGCCTCGATCGGCAGGAGCACGGGCGCGGGCGTCCGGTCGATCCGTCCGAGGTCGACGAGCAGCGCGCGTCCCTGCCACCGGAGGTTCAGCAGCAGCGCGGGATCGCCGGTCTGCCCGTTCAGCAGGCGGGGGCGGAAGGTCGACTTCATCGGCGTCTCGATTCTAGAGAGCACGCTCGCCCCCCGCCAGCCGGTTTGGCCGGACCGGCGCCTTGCCGCTATAAGAGGCGCCCGTGTCCCGCGGACCGCGTGCGCTCGTGTTCGACTTCGACGGCGTCATCGCCGACGACGAGCCGCTTCACCTGGCGGCGTTCCAGCGCGCGCTGGCCGCGGACGGCGTCGCGCTGACTGCCGAGGCCTACTACGCGCGCTACCTGGGTTTCGACGACCACGACGCCGTCGTCGAAGCGCTGCGCGACGCCGGGCGCCCGGCATCGCCCGAGCGCGTGCAGGCGCTCACGGCGGCGAAGGCCGGTCATTTCCTCGACCTCGTGCGCGACGGCGTCCGCATCTTCCCGGGCGTGCCGGAGTTCGTGCGGGCCGCCGCCGCACGCGTGCCGCTCGCCATCGCCTCGGGGGCGCTGCGACGCGAGATCGCGCTCATTCTCGCGCAGGCGGGCCTCACCCGTGCCTTCGCGGCGATCGTGAGCGCCGAGGACGTCGAGGAGGGGAAGCCCTCGCCCGCGGCCTTCCTCGGCGCGCTGGAGCGCCTGCGCGAAGCAGCGCCCGCCCTGGCGGCCGAGCACTGTCTGGTCGTCGAGGACTCGCGCGCGGGGGTCGAGGCGGCCCGCCGGGCGGGCATGCGCTGCCTGGCGGTCACCAACTCGTACCCCGCCGAGGCGCTGGGCGGCGCCGACCTGGTGGTGACGTCGCTCGAGGAAGTGACGTGGGAGCGGCTCGAGGCCATTTTCTAGACTCAGGCCGCTCGCGCGCGGCTCGCGCGCGGCGGCTATGGCTCGAGGAAGATGACGCTCGCCGCCTCGGCGATCATCTCCTGCGCGATCTCGCGCAAGGACTTCTCGGGTTCCTCGAGCTTGCCGACCAGCATCGACAGCACGGCGAAGTAGCGCTCCTTGGTCTCGAGGCTCATGGCGCCGACCCGGCCGTCCATCGCCTTGACGAGCCGCCGGTGGGTGGTGCCGATCTGCCGGTCGAAGTTCTTGTCGAGCAAGTGGGTCGCGCGCGAGCTCATGGGCGCGGGAGTATAGAGAGGCCGACCCCCCGGTTCAACGCGAAGGCCGTCGCCATCGGGCTCCTTCTGGCCGCGACGGCGGCCGCCGTCGAGGTCCCGGGCACGGGGGCGCATCTCACCGCGGGCGGCTACCTCGACGGCCTCGCCGTCGCCGAGACCGAGGGGGGGAAGCGCGAGCGGCCACAGGCGTTGCTCGATCTGCGCCTCGACGGGGCCGCCGCCCGCTGGCTGCGTGGCCACCTCGAGCTGCGCGAGCGCGTCGGGGGACCGTTCGAGGGCGGTTCCGGCGCGGGTGTCTACGACTGGTCGCACACCTACCAGAACCGCACGCCGTCGACCGAGGTGAGCGAGGCGTTCGCCGACGTTCACCTCCGCCGCGCCGATCTTCGCGTCGGCGTGCAGAGGATGGCGTGGGGCAAGCTCGACGGCATCCCGCCGACCGACATCCTGAACCCGCGCGACTATCACGATCCGCTGGTCGAGGACTTCGAGGAGCGGAAGATCGGCATCCCGGCGGTGCTCGGCACGTATTACCTGCCCGACGTGCCGCGCCTGGCGCTCGCGGGGGTGCGCGCGACGCTCGTCTACGTCCCGCTCGCCGTCGCCCCCCGTCTCGGCGTGGTCGAGGAACGCTGGTTCCCGCAGAGCCTCGTGCCGCCGCGCCGCATCGTGGTCTCGGCGGCGACGCTGACGCGCGCGGGCCTGCCGACCGACACGCCGCTCGTCCTCCCGGTGACGCTCGAGACCGAGAACCACCGGCCGCCGCGGCGCCTCGACGCGGGCGGCCTCGCGCTGCGCCTGGGGGGCACGGCGGGAGAATCCGACTGGGACCTCTATCACTACACCGGCCCCGAGACCGGACCCGACCTCGACCTCCGCCCCGAGCTCCAGCTCGTCTCGCTCACGCCGCTCCACGCGCGCGTCGTCAGCCGGCTCCGGCAGGCGCACGACGCGATCCACATGACCGGTGCCGACTGGGCGATGCCGATCGCGGGATTCACGGTGCGCGCCGAGGCGGCCTGGCTCGACGACCGGCCGTATCTCCGCCGCTCGAGCGACCTGACCTCCCAGTCGGCGCTCGCGGGGCTGCCGCTGAAGCGGATCGCGCTCGAGCTCCTGAAGCGTCACCGTGCCGCGGTGCCGCTCGGCACCCTGTTCCCCTCCTTCGACACGGTCGAGTGGGGCGCCGGTGCGGACTACTTCTGGCGCGGCTACCGGCCGCTCCTCCAGGTGAACCAGATCGCGTTCCTCGAGCGCACCCCGCCGCTCGTGGTGAGCGATCCGGAGACCCGCCTCGTGGCCTCGGTCCGCAAGCAGTACCTCGCCGAGCGGATGGAAGTCGAGGTGAGAGGCGTCTGGGCCTTCGAGCGGCAGGCGTGGTTCGTCTTCCCGCGCCTGTCCTATCGGGTACGCGACGACCTGCGCCTGCGCGTCGGCTACCTGGCGATCGGCGGGCCGCGGCTGTCGCTCATCGGGCAGTTCCGCGACAACGACGAGTTCGTCCTCGACGCGCGCTACAGCTTCTGAGCCGTGACTCCCACCCCCGACGTCGTGCCGATCTGCCTGCGCGTCCCGCGCCGCGAGATCGCCTACGTGAAGTTCGTCTTCGAGTCGTACGAAGGCGTGGCGACCGTCCGGACGCTCGACCGCCATCGGGCGACGCTGGTCGTGCTGACCACGGCGGACTTCGAGGCTGTGGCGCGCGCCGTCGTCGCGTCGCTCGCCGCCGAGGGCGTGTGCGAGGAGTCGGCGCCGCCCGCCGGGTTCGACGGCGACTGGCTCGGGCCGGACGAGGACGCGTGAGCGCTCAGGGCTGTCCCGTCTCCTCCGCCGGCACCGGTGCGGCCGCCGGCCGCGCTGCGGCCCACGCCACCCCGATGCTGAGCCCGTAGAGCACGAGGAGCGGCGCCGCCATGAGGAGCTGCGAGGCGACGTCGGGCCCGGGGGTCAGCACGGCAGCCACGATGAAGATGACGACGATCGCGTAGCGGCCCATCGAGAGCAGAGTCCGGTGGGTCACCACGCCGAGACGAGCGAGGAAGAACGTCACCACCGGCAACTCGAAGGTGACGCCGAAGGCGAGGAGCATCCGGCTGGTGAAATTCAGGTACTCGCTCATGGTGGGAATCGCCTCGGCGTGGACCGAGGAGAACTCCTCGAGGAAGAACCGGAAGGCGGTCGGGAAGACGAGCCGGTAGCAGAAGGCCGCGCCCAGCGTGAAGAACATGGACGCGGCGGTGGCGAAGGGCAGCGCCATGCGTTTCTCGGTGGCGTAGAGTCCCGGGGCGACGAACCGCCAGGCCTGGAAGAACACCACCGGGCTCGCGACGAAGAGGCCGGCGACGAACGAGACCTTGAGCTTGGTGAAGAACGCCTCGGTCAGCCCGACGCCATAGGCGGCGGGCTGATTCGGGCGGAGCTCGCTCAACGGACGGAACAGGAAGGCGACCAGCGCGTCGGCGAACCAGTAGCAGACCAGGAACGCGATCGCGATCGCCAGCAGCGCCCGCACGATCCGCCAGCGCAGCTCTTCGAGGTGCGCAGTGAGCGGCATGCGCGCATCGTGCTCGGGCCCCATGTGGCCGCTGCGGGCTCAGCCCTGACCGGACGGAGGCTTATCCGGCGCGCCGGGCTCCTCGCCGGGCAGGCTCGCGGTCTGGCTGGTGCTTTTGTCCGGCCGGGCGGCCGGACGCGGCGGTTTCTCGTCGCGGAGCGCCTCGGCCTGGAACTCCTCGACGATCTCGC
>VBLD01000086.1:0-33020 GCA_005879205.1 Deltaproteobacteria bacterium | reverse complement strand
GGGGCCGAGAACCACGAGCGCGACCACGAGAATCACGAGGAGCTCGGGCATTCCGATGCCGAACATGCGAGGCGAGCGTAGGTAAAAGGGTACGGAGTGTCAATTGAGCACGTCGCGGCTCGCGCAGTGCTCTGCTATCGTCCGCGCCGATGGCAGGCGGTACGGCGGTCGCGTCCGAGCCCCGCATGCTGGCGCACGATCCGGGTCGCGGCCATCCCGAACGCGCCGACCGTCTGCGGATCCTGCTCGATCACGTCGACGACACGCGAGGGCTCGTCCGGCTTCCCGCGCGTCCGGCGACGCCCGACGAGCTGGCGCTGGTCCACACGGGGGCGCACGTCGAGCGCGTCGCCAGCACCGCCGGACGGCCACGCGCCGTGTTCGACGCGGACACCGTCGCGTCCGCCGGCTCCTACGAGGCTGCCCGGCTCGCGGCGGGAAGCCTTCTCGTCTGCTGCGAGGCGATTCTCGCGGGCGAGGTGACGAACGCGGTCGCGCTCGTGCGGCCGCCGGGCCATCATGCCGAGCGGGAGCGCGCGATGGGCTTCTGCTTCTTCAACAACGTCGCCGTGGCCGCCGCGTTCCTCCGCACGAGGGGCATCGGACGGATCGCGATCATCGACTGGGACCTGCATCACGGCAACGGCACCCAGCACCTCTTCGAGGCGGATCCCGACGTGCTCTACGTGTCCACGCATCAGTTTCCGTACTATCCGGGCACGGGCGCCGTCGACGAGGTTGGGCGCGGCCGCGGCGCCGGGCGGACGCTGAACCTGCCGTTCCCCGCCGGATTCGGTGACGCCGAGTACGTGCAGGCTTTTCGCGAGGTGGTCCTGCCGGTCTGCCGGCAGTTCGCGCCCGAGTTCGTCCTGGTGTCGGCGGGTTTCGACTGCGATCATCGCGATCCGCTCGGCGGCATGGAGGTGACGCCCGCGGGCTTCGGCGCCATGGCGCTCGCCTGCACCGAGCTCGCCGCCGAGACGGCGGGCGGGCGGATCGCGGCGGTGCTCGAGGGCGGGTACGACCTCGGCGCGCTCACCGAGGGCGTCGATGCCGTCGTCGCGGCGATGCGCGGGGCAACCAAGTCGCCGCCGTCGGCCACGGGTGAGGTACGCCGCGTCGAGCCCGTGCTCGCCCGGGTGCGGGCCGCGCAAGGGGCCTACTGGCGCCTCTAGGCGCACCTCGCGGCTTGGGGTGCGGTCCGAGATCGCGTGGAGCGAGGACCGGGAGCCGCGGCGGTGCCCCTTCCCGCCGCCCCGCACATCTCGGGTCGCGCCCTAGTCCGTGTCGGGGACCGGAACATCGGCGGGTGCCGCCGCGGGTTCCAGGGCCGTCGGTTCGGGCGCGCTCGCGTAGCGCGTCGGCTCGCTGCCGCTGACGAACACCTCCAGCTCGGACTCGCCGCCCGGCACGGCGCGCAGGCCCGACGCGGGGTCGATCTGGGCGAACGTCACGCCGTCCGGCACCGGGAAGTCGACGACCGGGCGGTCGCCGAGGGCCTGCTTCATGAACTCCGTCCAGATCGGCGCCGCCGCGTGACCGCCGGTCTCGTGGGCGCCGAGCGAGCGCTCGGAGTCGAAGCCGACCCAGACGCCCGCCAGAAGATCGGGCGTGAAGCCGATGAACCAGGCGTCGTGCGTGTCGTTGGTGGTCCCGGTCTTGCCGGCGACCGGTCGCCCGAGCTCCGCGGCCTTGCGGCCCGTCCCGTGCTTCACGACCGATTCCATCATGTTGGTGACGATGTAGGCGGTGGCCGGGCTCATCACCGGCTCGAAGCGCGGGCGCGTGTGCCCGAACTCGAGCGGGTTGCCGTCGCTGTCGGTGACGCGCGTGATGAAGATCGGGTCGAAGCGCTTGCCGAGCGTGGCGAAGATGCCGTAGGCGCGCACCAGCTCGAGCGGGGTCACCTCCGCGCTGCCGAGCGCCAGCGAGAGGTTGCGGGGCAGGGGGCCCTCGAGCCCGAAGCGGGCGAGCGACTTGCGCACGTAGTCGATGCCCATGGCGTCGACGAGCCGCACGGTCACGCTGTTCAGCGAGCGGGCGAGCGCCATGCGGAGCGGCGTCGGACCGAAGTACTTGCCCTCGTAGTTGCGCGGCATCCACGGCGGCTGGTTCCCGTTCGGCAGCTCGATCGGGGCGTCGAGGACGATCGAGGCCGGGGTGTAGCCGTGCTCGATCGCGGCGGCGTAGACGAGCGGCTTGAAGCCCGAGCCCGGCTGGCGGCGGGCCTGGACCGCGCGGTTGAACTGGCTCCGGTTGAAGTCGTAGCCGCCCACCATCGCCTTCACCTCGCCGGTGTAGGGGTCGAAGGCGACGAGCGCCCCTTCGACCTGCGGCTCCTGGTCGAGCGCGAAGCGCATCGTGCTGTCGCCGCCGCGCCCGGCCTGCCGCACCGAGATGACGTCGCCGGCGCGCAAGCTCCCCGGGGCGACGCGCGTCTTCCCCCACACGAGCGCGTCGGCGGAGAGCGTGCCCCGGTCCCACGGCGTGTGCACGCCGAGCCCGCTCGGGCGAACCTCGGTGACGACCGCGCGCACCGGGCGCCCGGCCTCCGGCGCGACGCCGCCGGCGAGGCGCGCGATGAACGCGTCGGCCTTGCGCGGGTCGAGATGGCGGATCGGTCCGCGGAAGCCCTGCCGCCGGTCGAGCTCGGTGAGGCCCGCGCGCAGGGCCTCTTCGGCCGCGCGCTGCATGCCGAGATCGACGGCGGTGTAGACCCGCAGCCCGAGCTGGTAAGGCGCGGTGCCCCCGTAGCGTTCCTCGAGAAGCCGGCGAACGTGCTCGACGTACCAGGACGCCGCGAGGTAGGTGCCGGGCCGGCGCGGCGTGAAGACGAGCCGCTCCGTACGTGCCGCTGCGTACTGGTCGGCGTCGATGAAGCTCTCGGTGCGCATGCGTTCGAGGACGTAGTGCTGGCGGGCGATCGCCTGCTGGGGGTGGCGCTGCGGGTCGTAGCGGCTCGGAGCCTGCGGGAGCCCGGCCAGGAGCGCCGCCTGCGCGATCGTCAGGTCGCCGACGTCGACGTCGAAGAACGCGCGCGCGGCCGCCGCGACGCCGTAGGCCCCGGCGCCGAAGTATATCTGGTTCAGGTACAGGTAGAGGATGTCGTCCTTGGAGAGCTTCGCCTCGAGCCGGAACGCCAGGACCAGCTCCTTCACCTTGCGCTCGTAGCTTCGCTCGGGCGAGAGGAGGAGCGCCTTCACCACCTGCTGGGTGATCGTGCTGCCGCCCTGCACCACCTGGTGGTGGAGCACGTTCGCCATGAGCGCGCGCAGGATGCTGAGCGGATTCACGCCGTGATGCCGGTAGAAGTCGGCGTCTTCCGCCGCCAGGAACGCCATACGCACGTGCGGCGGGATGCTCGCCAGCGGCACGAGGTAGCGACGCTCGACGTAGAACTCGCCCACGAGCGTGCCGTCGTCGGCGAAGATGCGCGTCGCGACCGGCGGCTGGTAGCGGAGAAGCTGGTCGACGGGCGGCAGGTCGGTCGTGACCTCCCGGTAGACGACGAAGCCCGCCACGCCCGCGGCCAGGAGCATCGCCACCATGCTCCAGGCGAGGATGCGCCGGAGCATGCCTGCCCGCTGGGGTCTTGCCATCGTGCTCGATCGCACGTTACCCGCCGCGCCCCTCGGAATCAAAGCCGGAGGCGTCACGGTTGACGGGGACGCGTCTTTGTCCGTACACGTTCGCGTCGGATGGAAGCGAGCGTCCCGCCGGCCCTCCGCTGCGCGCGCTGCGGAGCAGCGGTCGACGGCACGCAACACACGCGAAGCGGCTATGTCGTCGGCTACTACCTCCTGCGCACGGGCCGCACGGAAGAAGCGGCCGTGCGACGCCGGGACGACGAGGCGCCCATCACCTACCGGCGCGTGGTGGAGCCCTTCGACGTGGTGAGCTGCCTGCGCTGCTTCCGTGAGCCGGACGTGCACCGCCTCTGGCTCGGGTTCGGCGACCAGCCGTGAGCGAGCCCGCCGGACCCGTGCCGCGCATCAAGGAGCCGCATCTCGCGGGCCGCTGGTACCCCGCCGCGCCGGACGCACTGGCGGCGGCGCTGCGCGACATGCTCGCCGCGGGCGCGCCGCGTCCCGGCACCGTCGCGATCCTCGTCCCGCACGCCACCTACGAGTACTCGGGCGCGACGGCGGCGCGCGGGTTCGCCGCCGCCGGCACGGGCTGGCGGCGGGCGCTCGTCCTCGGCCCGAGTCACTTCGCCGCGCTCCGCGGCGCTGCCGTCCTGCCGATGACGGCCTACCGGACGCCGCTCGGACTCGTCCGGATCGATCAGGAGGGGCTCGCCGCGCTCACGCGCTGCCCGCTCATCCGGGCCAACCCCGCCGTCTTCCTCCGCGAGCACGCCCTCGAGATCCAGCTTCCGTGGCTCCAGGCGCTGGCGCCGGAAGCGGCGCTCGTCCCGGTGCTCGTCGGGCGGCTCGAAGCCGGCGACGGCGAGACGCTCGCCGCCGCGCTGCGGTCGTGGCTCGCGCCCGACACGCTCGTCGTCGTGAGCTCGGACCTGGTGCACTACGGCCGGCGCTTCGACTACCTTCCCGTGCCGCCCACGGACCGCGCCGCGGTCGCCGCCGCCGTCACCGAGCTCGACGCGGGCGCGCTCGAACGCATCGTCGCGGGCGACGCCGACGGGTTCGCGCGCTACGTCGAGTCGACGGGTGCGACCATCTGCGGGCGGCATCCGATCGAGGTGCTGCTCCGGGCGCTGCCTCGCGGCAGCCGCGGCGAGGTGCTGGCGCACACCACGTCGCTCGACGTGACCGACGAGCACGAGCACGTGATCGGCTACGCCGCGGCGGCGTTCACGGCGGGGCCATGACCATCCCCTTTCTCGATCTCGCGGCACAGGATCGTGACGTCGGCGAGGAGGTCCGCGCCGCGATCGCGGAGGTGCTCGCGACCCAGGCCTTCGTGCTCGGACCGCACGTGGAGCGCTTCGAGGCCGCGATGGCGGCGTACTGCGGCGTGCCGCACGCGATCGGCGTCGGCTCCGGCACCGACGCCCTTCTCCTCGTGCTCGGCGCCCTCGGGGTCGGGCCGGGCGTCGCGGTGCTCACCACGCCGTTCAGCTTCTGGGCCACCGCGAGCACGATCGTCCGGCTCGGCGCCACGCCGCTCTTCGCCGACGTCGATCCGGTGACGTTCAACCTCGATCCGGCCGCGGCCGAGGCGGTGCTCGCGACGACGCGGGAGCGCGTCGTCGGGCTCCTGCCCGTCCATCTCTTCGGGCGACTCGCGCCGATGCGCCCGCTCGGGGCGCTCGCCGAGCGGCGCGCGCTCTGGTTGGTCGAGGACGCCGCGCAGGCGATCGGGGCGCGGGCCGACGGCGTCAAGGCGGGGGCGTTCGGCCGCGCCGCCTGCCTCTCCTTCTACCCGACCAAGAACCTGGGAGCGCTCGGCGACGGGGGCATGGTGCTGACCGGCGACGCGGCGCTGGCCGCCCGCGTGCGCCAGGAGCGGCACCAGGGACATTCGGCGACGCCGTACGTCCATGCGTCGCTCGGCCTCTGTTCCCGGCTGGACGCGGTGCAGGCGGCCGCGCTCGGCGCCAAGCTCCCGCACCTCGACGCGTGGAACGGTCGCCGGCGCGCGGTCGCCGAACGCTACGCGAGGCTCTTCGCGGAGACCGGGCTCGCCGGCCGCGCCGACGCGCCGCTCGTCCTCCCCGAGCCGGCGGGGGAAGCGCACGTCTTCCACCAGTACGTCGTCCGGGCGCGCGATCGCGACGCCCTCCAGGCGCACCTGGCGGCGGGCGGGATCGGCGCGCAGGTCTACTACCGGATGCCGCTCCACCTCCAGCCGCCGCTCGCCACGCTCGGCTTCCGGCGCGGGGACTTCCCCGAGGCCGAGCGAGCCGCCGCCGAGGTGCTGGCGTTGCCCATCTATCCGCAGCTCGACGGCCGCGCCGTCGAGGCGGTAGTGGAGGCGGTGGCCGCGTTCTACCGCTGAGGGCGAGCCGAGGGACGGGACATGTACGGTCGACCGCTGGTCTGCGCGCTCGCTCTGGCCCTCCCGGGCTGCGTCGTGATCAACAACTCCGAGAGCGGCGGTCATCCCGATCCGGTGCGGGTCGGGCAGCCGGTGACCTACACGATCACCGTGCAGGCCGTCAGCGCGGATACCGGGGTCGTCCTCACCGACATGCCGCCGGCCGGGACGACGTTCGTGTCCGCGAGCGCGAGCCAGGGGACGTGCAGCGGCGCGGCCCCGGTCATCTGTAGCCTCGGGGCGCTCGGCACGAGCAGCCGTGCGACGGTCACCGTCGTGGTCGTGGCGAGGGCCACCGGCAAGATCACCAACACGGCCACCGTGAGCAGCGACGGCGGCTGCGGCGGGGAGGGGGAAGACGGCGAGCAGCCGTGCACCGCGTCCTTCGAGACCGAGGTCGACGACTGCACGAGCGACGCGGCGTGTGCGGACGGCGATGCCTGCACGGCCGACACCTGTGATCGGGCGACGCACCTCTGCTCGCATCCGAGGATCGTCACCGCCATGTCGGACGCGGTGCTGCGCATCGCCGGCCTCGGCAGCCCCCCGGGCGACGATCGCCTCGCCTTCCGGGGTGCGTTCGCGCTGCCGGCGCCGATCACCCCGCCGCTCGACCCGGTCGCCAACGGCCTGCGCTTCGTCGTGCGGACGCGTACGGGTGAGACGGTCGTGGAGGCCGACGTCGCTCCCGGTCGGTTCGATCCGCGCACGCAGGCGGGATGGAAGGTCGATCGTCCAGCGCGGCCGACCCGCTGGACGCACGTCGACCACAGCGCGGCGCCGCCCGCCGGCATCGTCAGGGTGCAGATCCGGGACCGCTCCTCGCGGGCGCGGGGGCTCGTCGGCATCGTTCTCAGGGGGAGGCGGGGCGCGTACGCCGTCGGCAGCACCGACCCGTTGCTCGACGCCGAGGTCGTCCTCAACCCCACGGCCGGACAGTGCGGCGAGGCGGCGTTCCGTGCGCCGCGCTGCCGCTTCAGCTCGCGGGCGAACATCGTCGCCTGCAGGTGACCTGACCGGCCGACGCGCGACCTCCGTTGTCCCCCGGAGGGGCTCCCGCTAAGATCAGCCGGCCCATGGAGGCCGAGACGCGCAAGGGCCGCCGTTCCCGCCCGAGCCGGGCGAAGCCCGGGCGCACCCACGCCTTCACCGTCCTCGAGGACGTGAGCGCGATCACCGCGCGCTCCGAGGACCTGAAGGAGACCCTCCAGCGCATCGTCGAGGTCGTCGCCGAGCGCATGGGGACGGAGGTGTGCTCGCTCTACATCCTCGACCCGCGCGCCCAGCGCCTGACCCTGTGGGCCACGACCGGCCTCGAGAAGAGCGCGATCGGCAAGGTCACCATGAGAGTCGAGGAAGGTCTCACCGGCATGGTCATCGAGAAGGGCGATCCGGTGATGGTCGTCGACGCCATCGCTCACCCCCGCTACAAGTACTTTCCCGAGACCGGCGAGGAGAAATACCACTCCTTCGTCGGCGTGCCGATCGCCGAGCGCGCCACGCCGATGGGCGTGCTCGTCGTGCAGACGCTCCGCCGTCGGCGGTTCTCCGGCCACGAGATGCGCGTGCTGCGCGCGATCGCCGTCCAGGTGGGCGGCATCATCGTCCAGGCGCGCCTGCTCGAGGATCTGAAGTCCAAGGAGAAGGAGCGCCGTGAGTACCGCCGGCGGATGGTCGCGGCGATCAAGCGGCTGCAGGCCTACGAGAAGACGGCCGAGCGGACCGATGCCGCCGCGCGTGGTCGCGGTCAGGCGCGGCTGGCCGGGCTGCCGGCCGTGCCCGGGTTCGGCCACGGCCGGGTGCACCTCCTCCAGCCTCCGGTCAGCTTCGCGCTGGTCGAGGAGCGCCGCTCCGACGCCCCCGAGGCCGAGCGCGAGCGCTTCTGGCGGGCGATCGCCGAGTCGGCGGTGGAGCTCGAGAGCCTGCGCGGGCGGCTCGCCACCCGCCTCCCGGAGTTCGACTGGAGCATCATCGACGCGCACCGCATGATGCTCGAGGACCGGAGCTTCACGAAGAAGGTCGAGGAGATGATCGCCGACGGGCTGGTCGCGGAGGCGGCCCTCAAGCGCGTCGTCGACGAGTACCTGGACGCCTTCGAGCGCATGTCGGCCGGCTACCTTCGCGACCGCGTCGTGGATATGAAGGACGTGGGACTGCGCATCTTGCGCAACCTCCTCGGCATCGAGGAGCCGGAGCACCCGCTCGCGAAGGACAGCGTGCTGGTGGCCCAGGAGCTGACGCTCTCCGACCTGTCGATGATCGAGCACCAGCACCTCTGCGCGATCGTGCTCGCCACCGGCGGCGTCACGTCGCACGCCACGATTCTCGCCAAGTCGTTCGAGATCCCCACCGTGGTCGGCGTCGAGCATCTCACCGAGACGGTGCACGAGGGCGACGAGCTGATCGTCGACGGCAACTCGGGCGTGGTGTACGTCAATCCCGCCGCCGACGTGACCCGCGAGTACGAGCGGATCGACCGCGAGTACCGCGCGTTCAACCGCGAGCTCGAGAGCCTCCGGAACCTTCCCGCGGAGTCGCCCGACGGCCGGCGGGTCTCGATGTACGCCAACATCGGCCTGCTCGCCGATCTCATGTTCGCCCACCGGCACGGGGCCGAGGGCATCGGGCTCTACCGCACCGAGTTCCCGTTCATCACCTACCGCGAGTTTCCCGACGAGGAGGAGCAGTACCTCCTCTACGCGCGCCTGGTGCGCGGCATGGAAGGCCGCCCGGTCACCATTCGCACGCTCGACGTCGGTGCGGACAAGTACCCGGGCTACATGCGGCTGCCGCGCGAGGAGAACCCGTTTCTCGGCTGGCGGTCGATCCGCATCTCGCTCGAGATGCCGGATCTGTTCAAGGTCCAGCTCCGTGCCATCCTGCGTGCGGGAACGCTCGGACGCCTGCGGCTCCTGTTCCCGATGATCTCGAGCCTCGAGGAGATCCGGCGCGCGAAGGAGTTGCTCGAGGAGGCCAAGGAGGAGCTCCGCCGCGAGGGTCGCGACTTCGACGCGAACATGCCGATCGGCATGATGGTCGAGACCCCCTCGGCGGTCTGGCTCGCCACGCGGCTCATCCGTGAGGTGGACTTCTTCTCGATCGGTACGAACGACCTGATCCAGTACCTGCTCGCGGTGGATCGGAACAACCGGAAGGTCGCGCAGCTCTACGAGCCCCTGCACCCCGCGGTGCTGTCGGCGATCCACGAGACGGTGCAGGCGGCCAAGGGAGCCGGCAAGTGGGCCGGCATGTGCGGCGAGATGGCCGCCGACCCCCTCTGCACGATCGTGCTCCTCGGACTCGGCCTCGACGACCTCTCCATGGGGCCGTTCTTCATCCCCGTGATCAAGCGGATCGTCCGCTCCGTCTCCTACTCCGCCGCGCGCGCCATCGCGCGCGACGTGACGTCGATGGGGACCGTCAAGGAGGTGAAGGGCTACCTCTTCGACAGCATGAAGAGCCTCGGGCTCATCGAGCTGCTCGAGATGTATCACTGAGCGTGTTATCGCGGCGTCGGTGCGCAGGAGCGGGGACGCCGGCTCGGCTCCCGGTCCTCGCCTCACGCGCGCCTCGGACTTGAGGCGTCCCCCCGAATCTGCAGGCGCGCGCGGAGGCTGCGGAGGTCGCCGATCCGGCGTCCCCGCTCCCGCGAGGGCGCCGCGGTACACGCCGCCGGCCGTCTCGGCGCTCGATGCGCCACCGGCGTGCGGGGCGGGAAGGGGCGCCGCGGGGGCGCCCCTTCCCGCCGGCCCGCCCGTCAGAGCACCTTCATCGGGTCGAACTCCAAGCCGGCGGCGTGCAGCTCGCGGGCGAGGCGCGACTTCCAGACGCCGGCGGCGTCCAAGAGCTGGTACTCGACGCCGTGCACGTCGGAGGGCAGCTCGACTCCCTCTTCGTAGAGCGCGCACACCCGACGCCGCGTGAGGTTGGCGAACGAGAAGCCGAGCTCGAAGATCACGTTCTGACGAGCGCGCGGTCGGAGGCTTCGACGTTCCGAGACGAGCGCGCCGAGGTCGTCGGCGGTGAGCAGGACGACGGCAAAGGACACGCGGGAATACGCTTCGAGCTTCTCCATGAGCGTCCGGCCGTGAGCCGCCTCCTCGTCGAGCAGGATCGGCTCGAGGCCGAGCCGCATGAGGAAGCGCGCCACCGTCTCCTTGACCGCCACGTTCCGCCCGTGGACGAGCAACACCGTCGTGCGCGGTGCTGGTGCCCCGGCGGGCTCCGAGCCGAGCAGGAGCGGAGCAACGCCCAGACGCTCGGCGACCGACTCGAGCGCCCGGATCTCCGTCCTCAGACCGTCGAGGAGTCCGCCTCCGCCCGTCGGACCTCGCGGCGGCGTCGGCCGGACGGCCGCGCGAAGATAGGTCTGGAGGACGTCGCGCCGGGAGAGCAGGAGCCCCAGCAGATGCTGGTTGTAGTCGTGCCAGGCGTAGTACTCGTCCTCCGCGCCGTGCAGCTCGTCCTGGCGCGTGAGCTGCCCGACGAGCCGGTGGCCCTGCCGGATCTGATCCAGGACGAGGATCGCGTGGACTCGAGGTCTCGTCAGATGCGCACGAAACGGCGGTGACAGCGCGGGCATGGCGCCTCGAACGATGCGAAGGTCGCCGGGGTAAGGGTGCTTAAAGCGTGCCAGCGCGGGGTGCTGATCACGCCGTTGGGCCGGCGACGATACCGGAGGGCGACGCGCCGAGAATGTTTCGGTCGCGTGCAGATCTGTGCAGGGGCAAAGCGCCCGGGGCGCAAAGCCGCTAGTTTGATTTTCTATCTGCTGACGTCTCGTGCTGCAGCGCGGTAGAGGTCGAGCGAGGCATTGACACCGTGCGCAAAGCCTCGCTACAAGACCCGCGTCGCGTCATTGCGTCTCGCAACGCAAGGAGGCCTCCCATGTCCGTGCTCGTGGCCGCCTTTGGCGGCGCCGTCGCCGTCTTTGTCTGGGTCGTCTTTCGCCGTGCCGCGAGCGCCGCAGGCGAGCTCGGGGCCGTGGCCGATGCCCTTCCGACTGCGGTGCCGCTCCGCCCCGATGCGATCGTCTGCCGAACGCTCCGCGTGTATTTCATCAAGCCGTCGAAGTACGACGACGCGGGGTGGGTGCAGTGGTTCTGGAAGGGCGTGCTGCCGAACAACACGCTCACGGTCCTGGCGGCTCTCAACGACACCTACAACCAGCTGCGCCGCGATCAGGGCGTCTACCTCGAAACGGTCATCTGGGACGAGCAGGTGGATGGCCCGATTCTTCCCGCCACCATCCGCGCCATCCAGGAGAAGGCGCTCGAGGACGGGGTCGAAGTCGTCGTCGGTCTCGCCGGCGTGCAGACCAACCAGTACCCGCGCGGGCGGGACCTCGCGTTTCAGTTCCGCCGCGCCGGGTTCCCGGTGCTGTTCGGCGGCTTCCACGTGAGCGGCCATCCCGAGACCCGTGTGTTCCTCGAGGACTGCGGCATCACGACGGTCGTCGGCGAGGCCGAGACGATCTGGTGCGAGCTGCTCGACGACTATCTCCGGGGCGAGCTGCGGCCGAGCTACAGCGTCACCGACGGCATCCGTGCCAAGACCGGCTCCGGAGAGATCACCGTGCCGGTGATCACCGGCGCGCAGCTCCCGGCGATCAGCGACCCTTACCTCCACCGCTTCGCGTCGTCCAACATGACGACGCTCGACACGTCGCGCGGCTGTCCCTTCACCTGCTCCTACTGCAGCGTGAAGAACGTCATGGGGCGAACGATGCGGGCCCGCGATCCCGAGGCGGTGGTACGCTGGATTCGCGACGCCGGCGATCACCACGGCATCCGCTCGCTCTTCATCGTCGACGACGACTTCTTCCGGAGCCCCACCTGGGAGCCCATCCTCGAAGGCATGGCCGCGTACCGCCGCGACGGGCACGAGCTCACCTTCATGATGCAGGTGGACGCCGAGGCGGCTGCCTTCGGCGCGCTCGGGCCCGGCGAATCGCCGTCGTCACAGCGCCGGAAGTGCGAGCGGTTCCTCGAGCTCTCCGCCGCGGCGGGCTGCTACTCGGCGTTCGTCGGCTTCGAGACCTTCAACCCGCAGAACCTGCTGGCCACGACGAAGGTCCAGAACCTCGAGAAGGAGCACCGGCGCCGTAAGGACGAGGCGGCGGACGGGGCGCTCGCCGCCGTCAAGGAGAAGTACCGGCGGGTCGTCCACAACTGGCACCGTCACGGCGTGGCGGTCCACTGCGGCTACATGATCGGGTTTCCCTTCGACGGGCCCGAGTGCGGGCGGCAGTCCGCCGAGTGGCTGCTCGAGGTGGGCGTCGACCTGGCTTCGTTCTTCGTCGTCACGCCGCTGCCGGGCACCGAGGACCACGACCGTGCGGTGCGCGACGGCACGATCCTCGACTGGGACTTCAACAACTACGACTCGCAGCACATGGTCTCGCACCACCCGCGCATGACGACGGCCGAGGTCGTGCAGGCATACCGGGACGCGTATCTCACCTTCTATTCGGGCCGGAACACGCTGCGCTCGCTCCTCACGCTGCACCGGGTGCCGGGCCTCGGCCGAGAGGCCCGCTCGGCGATGTGGCGACAGCGGGCCTACTACTACTACAGCTATCGCGCGGGCCGTCACCCGATGCTGGGTGGCATCTGGCAGCGGCGGTTGCCGGGAGCGCGTCGCGAAGTCCTCACCGACGAGGAGGCTCGCGGCCACTACCTGGGCGGCGGGATCGTGAGCGCCGAGGGTGTGCGGCTGGGGATGCCCGCGGGCGCCTGAGGCGGGACAGCGGGTTTTCCGCACCGAGCGCTCGGGGTTTTCCCGGGCGGAAGGGGCCACTTTTGTCTTGGCGCGACCGGCGACCGCGCGTACTATCCGCCGGATGCGCCGCGTGGGACTGCTTGCCCTGGTATTCGTGTCCCTGCTCGTCGGCGTCGCCGGTGCGCAGGAGCGCACCCAGCCGCTGATGCTCGTTCTTCACGGCCGAAACCCGCTCGGGCTCGAGCACTTCATCACCCGGCCCCACCGTCGCTGGGTCGATCCGCACGAATTCGGACGGCGTTTCGGGGCATCCCCGCGGTCGGTCCGACGCACGTCGGCCTGGCTCCGCGCGCAGGGCCTGCGGGTGCGCCATCGCTTCGCAGACCGCACGCTGATCCAGTTCGACGGGCCGCCCGCGGCGGTGGAGGCGGCCTTCGGCGTGCGCCTCGGCTGGGCGCACGGCCGGTTCCGGAGCTCGCGTCCGCCGCGACCGCCCGCGGAGCTCGGTGCGCTCGACGTGCTCGGCCTCGAGGGTGCCCGTACGGCTCCGCGGATCACGGTGCGCCCTGCAGCACGCACCCCGGGAAATCGGTTCTACATCTCGCCCGCGGACTTCCGGCGCATCTACGGCCTCGATGCGCCTTCCGTCGCCCCGCTCACCGGTGCCGGCCAGCGGATCAGCATTCCGGCCATCGGTGAGGCAGACGGGGACGCGGTGGCGAACTTTCGCGCCTTTTTCGGCCTGCCGCCCACGACGCTGCGCGACGTCGTGGCGGGCCAGGATCCCGGCCTCGGGCAGGGGCCGTTCCGGACCGAGGCGACACTCGACGCCACCTGGGCAGGTGCGGTGGCGCCGGCGGCGGAGATCGAGGTGGTACGCGGGACGGACCTCTTCCTCATTCTCGCCCGGCAGGTCAACGTCAACCCCGCGCCGGTCGTCAGCATCTCGCTGGCGGTGTGCAGCTCGCACGCCGTGCTGCAGCGGCTCGCCCGCGCCGCGGACGTCATCTTCCGGCAGGCCGCCGCCCAGGGTCAGACGGTGCTGGTGGCGTCCGGCGATACCGGAGCCTTCAGCTGCGGACGGCGCGAGGTCGACGTGCTGGCCGCCTCACCGCACGTGACGGCCGTCGGCGGCACGGAGGTCCAGCCGTTGCGCGACGACGCCGGCGATGCCGTCGGCTACGGGAGCGAGCGCGCCTGGAACACCGGCTCGACGGCCAGCGGCGGCGGCCGCGCGAACTTCTTCCCGCGGCCCTTCTACCAGCGGAGAGGAGTCGGTCGCGCCGTGCCCGACGTGGCGGCCCCGGCGGACGACTACCCGATCGGCGTGGGCTCGCGCGTCGTGTGCTGCATCGGTGGGACGAGCGCCGCGGCGCCCGCCTGGGCCGGCGTGGTGGCGCTCCTCGGCGAGGCGCGAGGTCGGCCGCTCGGGCTCCTGAACCCCACCCTCTATCGCCTCGGGCGGCAGCAGGGGTACGGCGGCCCGCGGGTCTTTCACGACGTGGTGGACGGCACGACCGCGGTGCGCCGGGGCGCGGCGGTACGGCCCGGCTTCAGGGCGCATCGCGGCTACGACCTCACCACGGGCTGGGGATCTCCCGACGTGCCCGGGCTTCTCGCCGCGCTCGGCGGGTAGCGCTCACGGTACCTCGGGAGAGGCGGTCTCGAGCTCGAGCCCGCCGGTCTCCGGCAGGCAGTAGGCCAGGACGGCGGCGACGAGGCCCGCGCTCGCGACCAGCGTGATCCCGAGGCCGATGTCGGCGAGGGCTGCTCCGAGGGCTCCGGCCGCCGCGAGCCCCGCCATCGAACCGAGCACTCCTCCGGCGGCGAGCTGCGACGACGCCGTCCCGCGCAGGCTCGTCGGAAAGAGCTCCGGGGCCCACGAGCGGAGGACGGTCGTCTTGCCGGCCTGGCAGAACACCATGGCGGTGAAGCTCGGCCAGAGCGCGCCAGGCCCGCCGAGGAAGAAGACGGCCTCGGCCGCCGCCAGCCCCACGAGAAAGAGGGCGGCCGAGCGCCGACGGCCCACCCGGTCGGTGAGGCGGCCGCCGAACCAGAAGCCGGGGAGTCCCGCACCGCCGGCGACGACGATCAGCGCGCTGGTCCGGGCCGCGGACCACCCGTGCCGGCTCATCGGCCAGAACGCGGTGAAGGCGAAGCCGGCGACGTCGTAGCTCATGCCGAGAAAGAAGACGGCCAGGCCGGCGAGCATGCGGCCCCGGTAGGCGCGGGGCAGGAGTTGCCGGCTGCGGGGTGCGCGCAGGGTCCAGCGGCGGCTCTCGGGGATCGCGCCCCGGAGAAAGGGAATGAGCCCGACCGGCAACAGGCTCACCAGACAGAGGCCGCGCCAGCCGCCGGGAAAGAGCCCGATGAACCCGAGCAGGAAGGCCCCGAGTCCCGAGCCGATCGAGTTGGCGACGCCGAGGACGCCCTGCGCGAGGCCCCGCCGGAGCGCCGGCGTCTCCTCGACCGCGATGACCACGGCCGCGGAGAGGGCGCCCTCCTGGAACATGCGCGCCGCTGCCTGCCACACCACCAGCGCGGGCAGCGTGCGGGCCGTGGCCGTCGCGGCGCCGAGCAGCGAGTAGAGGAGGACGCAGCCGAGCAGGAGCCGACGGCGCCCGAAGCGGTCGGTCAGGTGACCGAGGACGAGCACGCCGAGCGCGCCTGCGCTGATGATCGCGAGCGCATAGGAGAGCTCGGGTGCCGGCACGCCGAGGTCCTGCCCGATCGGCCGCAGCGTGACGCTCACGATCGAGCGCCCGTAGCCCTCGAAGAAGATGGCGAGGCCGAGGAGGCCGAGCAGGCGGCGGTGTCCGGCGTCGAGCTCCGTCTCGGGGCGCATCTCTAGCTAACTAAAGCAGTGCGGTGGCCGGCGAGTGAGTGGAGCGCCAGGGTCGCCCGAGCGGAGCGAGTCGCCCCGCCGGGCGTGGACATGGCGAGCCGTCCCTTGTAGAGGAGCCTGCCATGGACAGGCTCAGGGGACGGGTGGCGGTGGTCACGGGCGGTGCCTCCGGCATCGGGCGCGCGATCGCCGAGCGGTTCGCCGGCGAGGGCGCTCGCGTCGCGGTGGTCGACCTGAACGGGGAGGGTGCCGAGCAGGTGGCGCGGACGATCGCGGCGGGCGGCGGTACCGCCCGCGCGCACCGAACCGACGTCGCGGACAGCGCGGAGGTCGAGGCGCTGTTCACGCGCGTCACCGCCGACTGGGGGACGGTCGACGTCCTCTCCAACAACGCCGGCATCGGCCAGCTCTCCCCGGCGCTCCAGAGCCACCTCCTGAGCGTCGCGGGCGAGGTGATCGCCGGCGCGCGCCGCTCGCTCGGCGTGACCAGTCGCATGGACGATGCGGAGTGGCGGCGGATGGTCGAGATACATCTGTTCGGCACCTTCTACTGCACGCGAGCCGCCCTGCGCATCATGGAACAGAAGAACTCGGGCGTGATCGTCAACATGGCGTCGGTCGCGGGGCTCGCCGGCATCCCGGGCCTCGCTCACTACGGAGCCGCGAAGGCGGGCATCATCGGCTTCACGAAGTCGGTGGCGATGGAGGCGGGTTCGGGCAACATCCGGGTGAACGCGATCGCTCCCGGCTTCATCGACACGCCGATGACGGCCGACATCCCGCCTTTCCTGCGCCAGATGACGACGCTCCGCACGCCGCTCGGCCGCGTCGGGACGGCCGATGAGATCGCGGCGGTGGCGGTCTTCCTCGCTTCTGACGAGGCGAGCTTCGTCACCGGGCAGGTCGTGAGTCCGAACGGCGGGCTCCATACCTAACGTGTCCGGGGGCCCGTCCAGTGCTCGCGCGGCTGCGCCGCGCTGCGCGCTTCCGATGCCCCCGGACCCCGCGCCGGGCTCGGCGGAGCCTCGCCCGGCTTCTGGGGCCGCGGCTTCGCTGCGTGGTCTTGGCGCGCGGGCGCTCGGCGCGGTCGCGGTCTTCATGCTGGTCTTCGGCTGCCGCGGGCGTGAGGCGCCGCTGTTCACGGGCGAGCCTTACCTCGCGGTGTGGGCGGGGGACGCGGATCGGAACAACAGCGATTTTCTCGCCATTCTCGACGCCGATCCGACGTCGGCCACCTACGGCAAGGTGTTGCGCACGTATCCCGTCCGCTCGCGCGGCAACGAGCCGCACAACGTGAACGTCGAGCCGCGGGGTGACCGACGGCTGTTTGCCGGGGGGCTGCTCACCAACCGCACGTTCGTGTTCGACCTCCGGCAGCCGCTCGCCGGGAAGCTCGTGACCGTCGACGATGCCGGGCCCCAGCGGCGGCTCTGGGGTCCGCACGACTTCGTCTCGTTGCCGAACGGCCGCGTCGCCGTGACCTGCGTGGACCCTGCGCGCTACCGGGGCGAGCCGGTCGAGCTGGTGACCGCGGCAGGTGGTCTCCTCGAGCTCAGCGCCGAGGGACGGCCGGTGCGCGAGATCCCGGCCGCGGATCCCGCTGCGCGCGGGCTGATCATCGCGCCGGCCGGAGCGGCGGCGGCGCCGCCCCTCGGCCGCCTGGTCACGACCAACCGGGGCCACGGGTACACCGCGCTCGCCCGGGGCGAGGCCATGCCGGGCATCAGCGTGCAGATCTGGCGACTCGAGGACCTCCAGCTGCTGAAGACCGTTCTCCTCGAGGCCGGTGCTCGCGGCGAGGAGAACCTCGCGCCCGCGACGGCGCGCTTCCTGCGCCGCGAGCCGCTCGTCTACGTGAACACGGCGCAGGGCGGTGCGCTCTACGCCTCGGATTCGGTGCAGACGTCGGTGCCTTCTTTCCGGCTGGTCTACGACTTCGGCGCCGACGCGCTCGGTGCCGACGCCGCGGTCACTCCCGACGATCGCTGGTACGTCGAGGCGCTCACCGGGCGGAACCGGCTCGCGGCGCTCGACCTGGCCGACCGGTGGCACCCCAAGCTCGCAGCGGCGCTGCGCTTCGACCGCGATCCCGACGACCCGAACCGCGCGCGCGCCGGCGGCCCGAGCGGGCTCGCGATGACGGCCGACGGGACCCGCGTGGCTGTCGCCGACTACACGATGGACGTGCCGGGCTACCAGCGCGACGGCGATCGGCGCGTGTACATCGTGCGGCTCGATCCGGGGACCGGGCACCTCTGGTTCGACGAGGGCTTCCGCGACGAGCTGACCGGCGAGGTCGGTGTCGACTTCAACCGCACCCGCTGGCCGCACGGTGACACGGGACCCGCGCGGCCGCACGGGCTCGCCTTCGTCACGCCCGAGCCGCCGCCTCCCGAGGAAGGGCGGCACGCCGCGCACCCGTGAGCGACCTCACGCTGCGGGCCGCCGAGCAGCGCGACGTCGAGCGCGTGGGTGACGTCAACTTCGTCGCCTTCTACCGCGTGGCGGTCGCGCACGGCCTGTCGCCCGGCATCGGCACGCCGGCCGAGAGCCGCGGCTACATTCGCCACCTCTTGGCGATCGACCCGCTCGGCGGAACCGTCGCCGAGGAGGATGGTGAAGTCGTCGGCCTCTCCTGGGTCCACCCCCGCGGCCCGGTCGCCACCATCGGCCCGATTGCCGTCGATCCCCGTGTCCAGGGTCGCGGCATCGGGCGGCGGCTCCTCGAGCGGGCCATCGAGCTCGGCGGACGCGGTGTTCCCCAGGTGCGGCTGGTGCACGAGAGCTTCAACACCGAGGCCCTCGGCCTCTACCTGCGGGCGGGGTTCCGGGTGGTCGTGCCGCTTCTCGACCTCGAGCTGCCGGCCGGGGCGACGCTGCCGCCGGCGAGCGCGCCGCGCACCGTCGTGGTTCGTCCGGCGACGGCCGACGACCGGGTCCGCCTGGTGGCCCGCGACGCCCGCGCCTTCGGCGCGCCTCGACCCCAGAGCATCGACCTCTATCTGACGCGCGGCCGCGCGCTCGTGGCCGAGTCGTCCGCGACACTCGCCGGCTACGCCCTCGGCATCGGCTTCCGGGGCACCGGTTATCTCGGGTCGGCGTCTGCCGACGACCCCGCGCTTGTGCTGGCGCTCGTCGTGGCGCTGGCCGCCGAGCTCTCCGCCAAGGGCGTGACCGTTCGGACGCTGGTCCCCGCAGCCGATCGCCGGCTGGTCGAAGGGCTCACCGGAGCGGGTTTCCGCGTCTTCCGCGCCTGCCAGTACATGGTACGCGGCGGCGGCACCGCCCCGCCGCCGAACTACGTGCTGATGAACGGCGACATGATGTGATGGCCGCTAGCGCCGTCGCCGGCGCCGCACCGATGCGGGGGGAAAGACGGCTTCGACCGCGATGCCCAGGGCGCCCGCGATGGCGAGAGCCGTCGCGACCGTCGGCAGCGCGCGGCCGTTCTTCAGCTGGTTCACGTGCGCGCGATCGAGCGCGGCGCGCGATGCCAGCTCGCCATCCGTCCAGCCGCGGGCGGCGAGAACGCCGGAGAGGCTGTTGCGCCTCACGGACGCGCTTTGCTCCTCCGGGGCGGGTGGCGGCACAGCGTCCAGATCTGCTCGACCGGCACGCCGAGCGCCGCCGCGACGCGGTACGCGACACCGAGCTGCGGATTGGCGGCCGAGGCCTGGAGGCGGGCGAGCAGCCGCGGGGGCAGCAGCGTACGCCGCGCGAGCTCGCCCCAGGAGATGTCCCGTTCTCGGAGCAGCACCGGAAGGCGGTTCACCACCGCTCTCGGGGGATGGCGCGGCACGTCCGGACGATGGCAGCCGGTACGCGTCGCGACAAGGCGCGCGCCTACATAGGACCGGAACTTCGGATCAGAACGTGACCGGGTCGAGGAATTCGAGGTTGACGAGCCCGAGGACGGTGCACGAGTTGCTGTTGCCCTGCGCGGGCAACGCGACCGCCACCGTCCCACGGATGGTGAGATTCGCTCCGAGATCGGTGAAGCCGTTTCGCGTCCCGAAGCTTACCAGCAGCACCCCGTCGGAGGAGCCGGGCGCCGGACGGCCTACGGTGAACGAGCTGACCCCCGTCTGCGTGCCGGCGCGGTTCAGGGCGTCGTTCGGGTCGGCGGGGCACGGGGTGGCCCGGGAACCGTCGGGAGAGATCCGGGCACAGTTGTTCGGGATCTGGATCACGCACGGCGTCAGCTCCGCCAGCCGTTGCGCGCCGGCCACCGCCTGGTCCGGAGAGATCTTGTAGATGTTCAGCGATCCCGTGCTCACCGAATCGCTCGTGGTCACGTAGACGATGCCGCCGTCGGGATGGAGCTGGAAGAAGTCGATGATGTCGGGCGAGATGGGCAGCGGCGTCGGCCGGATGCGCCAGAGCCCGCCGAACCAGGAAAAATCCAGTCGAATCGTGAGCGGCAGGCTCGCGAAGATGGCCGACCCGTCGCGGGCCACCTCGAGATCCGAGGTCGGGTCGAAGTCGTCGCACTCCGCGTACCCCGCCGCGGCAGCGATGTCGGGGACGACGACGGTCGCCTGTCCCGTCGCCTTCGAGAAGGCGGTGAGCGCCTCGCGCTGGTCGCGCGAGCACGGCGTGGCAGGGAAGTCCACGTTGAAGGACTCGGGGACGTAGACCAGCCCGCCTTGCCGGGCGGGCACGTCGTCGCAGGCGATCTGCGTCGTCTCGTCGGTGGTGCGGGCGACGACGTCGGCCCCGGTGCGCGCGCCGGTCTGCGGATCGAACTGCAGGTGAACGACCGACGTGCTGAGATCCGTGCTCGCGTTCACGTTCGGGTCGGTGAAGGTGCCGATGTCGGTCATGAGATAGAGGCCGCCGCTCTCGTCACCGCAGATGTCGACGGGGTCCGAGCCGAGCGAGGAGGACCGGCAGAAGCCGTTCGGGCAATCGGCCGAGCCGTTGCACACCTGGCCGCCGCGATCCCCCCCGACGCAGGCCGACGTCGTCACGCAGGTCTCGCCCGGCGTCACGCAATCGGCGTTCGCCGCACACAGGTCCGACGTCCCCGTGCGGGTCGTGTTCTGGCAGCTCTGCAGCGTGTTGTCGGCCGCGAGGCGCGTCCCGTCGGGAAGGATGACGAAGGTCGACCCGCTGAGGTCGGCGAAGAAGAATGGCTCGGCGGCGAAGATGGGCCCGGACCCGCTGCCGCCGAAGCCGTGCGCCCAGAGATGCGCGGCCGGGCGGTTGATCGCGCAGGCCACGAGGACGAGATGGGCGCCCTGGTGACCGGCGGCGGTGGGGGCGAAGGTCACGGTGAGCGATTGTCGCATCCGCCGCGGGCGGAGGCAGGACCGGACCCACCTCGAGCCGGCCCTTCAGCTGGCTCGCGGGATCGGTGGAGAGGTTGCGGACGGTGAGCGTGCGCGTGGCGCTCGTGCCGGGCGCGACCGAGCCGAACTCGAGTTGGGCGTCGGCCTCGATCTTGAGCGTGCCCGGCGCGCGGCCCGGGTCGAGATCCGGACACGAGAAGAGCGTCTTCGCGTTGCTCGCCGTCCGCTGCCCGTCGCTCACCGTGAGCTGGACGGTCAGGTCGGTGGAGGTATCGGGAAAGACGTGCGTCGGGTCGCGCTCGTCGGACGTCGTGGTGTCGCCGAAGTCCCAGTGGAAGGTCATCTGATCGAGATCCGGATCCGAACTCGGGCGCGCGCTGAACTGGACGGGTATTCCCGGGAAGACGATGTCCGGTCCGGTGAACTGTGCGACCGGTGGTTGATCGATCGTCTGTACCGCGCGGAAGCGCACGCGATCGACGTCTCGCAGCCGTTTCGTGCGACGTCCTTTGGTCGGGATCGGAACGGAGCGCACCTCGAGCCGCAGGTGGTTCACGGCGTGTCCCGGACGGAGGAGGGACGCCTCGATCGTCCCCTGTTTGCCGGGGGTGCCGTCCGCGCCCGCGATCGCCACGAAGCGGCTCGTGACGTCGTTCCGGCCGATCCGCGCGCGGAAGGTCAGCGGGTCGGCCCGGGCGTCGAAGAAGACGATGACGTTGACGAAGGGGTGCGCAGGCGCGCTGCCGCGCAGCGGCGGTGACGTGACCCGGATCAGGTCGTTGCGGTGGTTGCGTCGGGCATCGGCCGGGGGCGCCAGCAAGGCTGCCGAGAGGACGAAAACGAGCGCCGCGAGCCGTGACATGGGCCCCGGAGGGTACGGGATCGGGTACGCGCCGGCAACTGCATTCGCGCGAATTGCCGCTACCTGCAGTCCCCGGACAGCATGGCGAGTGCGACATCGTTCGGAAACGAGCCGGTCTGCTCGTCCGTCTGGCTGAACGGCGTGGCGGAGGCGAGAAGGCCGTCCGACTGCCGCAGCCGGAACGCCTCTACCCGGTCGAGCTCCCCGGCCGCGACGTAGAGGACGCCGTCCTCGCTGACCGTCATGCGGACCGGGCTCGTGCGCACGTCCTGGTTGCTGCGTCTGGTCGGCTGGTGCGGGAGCCGGCCGTCGGGCTTCAAGCGGTACGCGTCGATGCGGCCCTTCTCGAACTGCGATGCGAGCAGCGTAGAACGGAAGAGGACGACGTCGACGTAGGCCAGGACCGGATCGGTGCGGCTGAACGGCTTCTCCCAGCGCAGCCGCTTTCCCACCATGGTGGGCGGGGAGAAGAGACCGTCGGCCTGCAGGCCGAAGCCCTTGATCCGCGCCGTGCCGACCTCGTCGACGTAGAGACGGTCTCCCATGATGACGAACGGCCGCGGTCGCTGGATCCGCCTGCGCTCGGAAATCGGTCTCGTGGCTGCCACGCAGCAGCCGGGGCAGGTCGCCCCTGGGCAGCCCGTCGTGGCGTTCGCGTCCTCCGTGGAGCACATTTGGCCGGCGCGCGAGCCTCCCTGACAGACCGTGGACCGCTGCGCACTGCACGGGCCGAGACCGCCGCCGGCGTCGATCGGGAAGACGGCGATCCGGCCGGGCGTGAGCTGCTCGCTCACGTAGAGCAACGAGTTGCTGACGCGGAGCGCGCGGTAGGAGACGTTCACCCGGCCCTGGATGCAGCTCGAGAAGTCTCTGGCAGGTACTCCCGTGGCGTCGAGTGAATAGCCGGCGATCCGGTCCGGGCCGTTCTGCGCCACATAGAGCGTCTTGCCGTCGGGGCTGAGCGCCATGTCCATGACGTCCATGGCGGGACTGCTGATCAGAGCGGTGCGGTTCAAGAACTTGAGCCCGCCGTGCGGACCGATACTGAAGGCTTCGACCCGGTCGTGCTCGCCCACGTAGAGGACGCCGTTGCCGACCAGGAGACGCCGCGGGTTGCTGCTCGAATCGTGCACCCCGGGCGATGAGGGGTCGACCCCCGTGTCGGCGTGGACGCTCGCTCCAGGCGTGAGGGCCCCGCCCCGGTTCACGCAGAAGCCGTCCACCCGGCCGACAGTTGCGGCGGTGGCGTAGAGCATCGTGTCGCCCGCCGCCGGCCGGGCGGCGAGCAAAATGATGCCCAAGGAGGTGACGAGCGCGAGACGATGCATATGGGGCGCTGCTTATAGCAATCGTATCCGCGCGCGTGAAGGATTGCGGGCAGCCCCCCGCGCGGGATAATCACCCGTCATGACCACCCCCCTCGTCGTCACCCGCCGCGAGGACGCGCTGTTCTACGTCGGGCTCAACCGGCCCGAGAAACGAAACGCCATCCATCGGGAGCTGCTCCTCGCCTTGGTCGACGCGGTGGCCGCGGCGGAGCGCGATCGCGAGGTCCGCGCCGTGATCGTGTACGGCGAAGGGCCCGTCTTCTCGGCCGGCGTCGACTTCGGCATGCTGGCCGGCGACGTCGAGGGCGAGTCGCGTGCGCCGTTCCGCACGCACGTCGGCGAGATGCAGGCGGCGCTCTCGCGGCTCGAGGCGATCGAGAAGCCGGTCATCGGGGCGCTCCATCGCTACGTGCCGGGGCTAGGGCTCGAGCTGGCGCTCGCCTTCGACCTGCGCGTCGCGACCAGCGACTGCGAGCTCGGGCTGCCCGAGGTGCGGCTCGGCCTCGTGCCCGACGTGGGAGGGACGACGCGGCTCGTCCGCACCGTCGGCTACGCGAAGGCGAAGGAGCTCATCATGACGGGCCGCATGATCCCGGCGTCCGAGGCCGGCGCCATCGGGCTCGTGAACCAGGTGGTGCCTCCCGGCGACCACCTGGCCGCGGCGGCACGTCTCGCGAACGAGATCGCCGCCAACGCGCCGCTCGCCGTCGGCCTCGCCAAGCGGCTCATCGACCTCGGCCACGGCGTCGACAAACAGACCTTCCTGCAGATGGAGCTGCTCGCCCAGAGCATCCTCGTTCGCACCGACGACGTGCGGGAAGGCGCGCGCGCCGCCATGGAGCGCCGGCCGCCCCGCTTCACCGGCCGCTGAGGTCTCGATGGCCGACTGGAACGTGCTCGCGACCTCGCTCGAGGGGCAGCGGGACACGCTCCTCGGGCTCCTCCGCCGCTTCGGCCGCTTCCGCGGCGCCGGCTACCGCAACGTCGTCGTCGGACGGGTCGATGACGCGCGCGCGCTCTTGGACGGGGTGCGCGACGCGCTGGCCACCGACCCCTTCCTGCCGAGCTCGCTGGCCAAGCTCGTGCCGATCGAGAAGACGGTGCGGATCGATCCCCGCAACGCCGCCGCGACGCTCGCCGAGGCCGCCGAGCCGTTTCTCGACCGCCTGGCCGGCGGCTCGTTCTTCGTCCGGCTCGAGCGGCGCGGGCTGAAGGGGCAGCTCCACTCGCCGACCCTCGAGCGCGAGGTCGCCGACCCGATCTGGCGAGCCCTCGAGTCGCGCGGCGTGAAGCCTCGCGTCGACTTCGAGGACGCCGACAACATCCTGGTCATCGAGACCGTGGGCGGCGAAGCCGGCCTCACCGTGCTCGGCCGCGCGCTCCGCCACGACTACCCGTTCGTCAAAGTAAGATAGCGCGGAGGCCGCGGCGGCGCCCTCTCCGCACCCTAGATCTGCGTCGAGCCGAGCAGGTTGCCGCCGAGTCGCGCGTGACCGACGCGCGGATCCCCGATGACGTTGATGACCGAGGGTTTCCCCGCGGCCATGGCGCGCTCGAGCGCCGGACGGATCTCGTCGGGGCGGGTCACGTGCTCGCCGTGGCAGCCGATCGCCTCGAACATGCGGTCGTAGCGGAGCTCGGGCAGCATGTCGAAGGGGTCGACGCGCCCCTTGAGCATCGGCATCTGATCGAAGCTCGGGCCCCACGAGCTGTTGTTCCAGAGGAGCGTCACCAGCGGCAGGCGGTGCTTGAGCGCCGTCTCGAGCTCCATGCCGCCGATGCCGAACCCGCCGTCGCCGATCACCACGACGACCTGCTTTCCGGGGCGTGCGAGCTGGGCGCCGATCCCCATGCCGATGCCGTGCCCCACCGGCGCCAGGGGTCCGGCGTCGACGATCTGCCCGGCGAAGCGAGCCCCGAACCACTGCGAGAGCCAGCCGGAGAGCGTGAAGCTGTCCACCACGAGCGTGGCGTCGGGGGCCATCGCGGCGATGAGCTCCTCGACGACGCGGGCGGGATGGATGGGCACGGCGTCGCGGACCGCCCGGGCCTGGTCGGCGAGCGTCCGGCCGAATGCGTTACGAACCTCGGCCACCTCGCCGCGCCACGCGGCGTAGCGCCGGCCGTCCAGACCGCGGGCCACGGCGCCCTCGAGGAGCTGGCGCAGCACGAGCTTCGGGTCGCCGACGACGGGGATCTCGGCGGGCACGTGCCAGCCGATACGCTCGGGTGCCGCATCGATCTGCACGTACGTCGCCGCCGCGTTCCACGTCGGCGGAGATCCGAAGTGCTCGCCGCTCCAGAACTTGAAACCGATCGCGAGCACGACGTCCGCGCGGCCGGTGAAGGGCTTCTTCCACGCGCCGCGTACCGCCAGCGGGTGATCCTCGGGAACGGCGCCCTGGCCCGCGCGCCGCGTGTAGACCGGGATCTCGAGCCTGGTGGCAAAGGCGAGGAGCTCGGCCGCCGCGTCGGACCAGAAGATCCCGTCGCCCGCGACCAGCAGCGGCCGCTCGGCTCGCGCGATCGCGTCGAGCGCGCGTTCGATGGCCGCGGGGTCGCCGGCGCTCCGCAGCTCCGAGATGGGATACAGGCGCGCGCCGGCCTTCTGCCGCGACACGTCGTCCTCCTGGTAGAGGACGTTGGTCGGGATCTCGACGAGCGCGGGTCCGGGCGGCGGACTCGTGGCGGCGCGAAGGGCGAGGCGGACGTCGGCCTCGATGGTGGACCAGTCGAGCACCCGTTTCGTGAACTTCGAGAACGTCCGGCAGATCTCGACGCCGTAGGCCTCCTGGAAGGAGCCGAGCTGATCCTCGGTCGTGGGGTGCTGGCCGGCGATGCAGACGACGGCGCTGCCGGCGAGCCCGGCCACGCAGAGACCGGTCACGGCGTTCGTGAGCCCGCAGCCCGCCGTCACCGAGAGCACGCCGGGGCGACCGCTCGTGCGGGCATAGCCGTCGGCGGCGTACGCGCATGACTGCTTGTGACGCTTGTGGACCTTCTGCAGGTCGTGCTCGCGCAGGTGGGCGAGGATTGGCCAGATGTGGCCTCCGTTCACCGTGAACACGTGGCGGACGCCGGCGCCAGCGAGCACGCGGGCGACGATGGCGCCACCGTCCGCACGCGCCGCCCCCGGACCGGTGGCGGCGCGGCCGAGGGACTCGCCCATGCCGCGCGTTCCGTCCATCGGTCGGGCTGTAGCAAGCCCCGGGCGCGCGAGGCAAGCGAGCGCCGGGGTCGGGTGGGCCGGGGCGTGACAAGACGCCCGGCCGTGACTATCGTGGCCAAATGACAGGTCGCGAGGCGTTGCTCGGCGCGTTCGACCGGCTCTTCGACGCCGCGGCGCGCAAGCTGAACGTCGTGTGCACTCCGGAGGAGCGAGCCGAGGCGAAAGAGCAGTTCGCCAACCGCTTCGACGCGGCGCTCGAGGTCGCGAAGCGGGCGGATGTCGGGGCCCTCCCGGAGGAGGCCCTGGCCGAGATGGAGGCGGCGATCAACCAGCTGTCCCCGGCCGAGCTCGCCGGGGTCATCGCCTCGATCCCCCTCGCGCAGCAGACCCAGGAGATGCTGCGTGCGCTCGCGTTCCGTCAGGCCGAGCAGCGGCTCCTCGAGCACCTTGCCGGTCAGGTCGACACGCGCTACGGCGGCAACTGACCCTGGGGGCTCTTCTTTTCATTCTGCGCGTTGACCTTCGCTGAGGCCGCTGGTAGCTTGCGCGCGCCTTGCCGGAGCCGCGCGCAAAGGTCATCGAGGTCGACTTCGCCGCCCGCCGCCGAGTGCGGCCGGTGCGCCGCCCGCAGGCCCTTCGGCCCCATCAGCTCGGAGCGTTGCCCGCGCTCAGACGTTCGGGTGACTTCCTCGTTTTCTGGCGACCGCCGGTGCGCCGCCATGCCGGCGAGTACCTCGGCGGCCGGTGGGACTGGGGCTGGACGCTCTTCGTCTGGACGAGCGACGCCGCCGTCGGTCCGGTGTGGGGCGACCTGGTGAACGCGCGCGGCTACGTCCCGCAGCGCATGACGCGCACGGGTTTCTTCGCGTTCCTGCGGCGCGCCAGCGACGTCGGCGGACTCCTGATGGACGGCGAGCTGGACGGGGGCGGGCACGTGATTCGCGCCGATACGGAGCAGCTCATCCGGCGCGACGAAGCGCTCGTCGCCCTCGGACGCTGAGGAGCGTGCCGCCGCGAGGCGGCGCTGAGGTAGTGGGATGAGGGGAACAGGAAGAGCCGCAGCCGTGGTGGCGTGGGGCGTCCTCGTCGCGTCCGCGGCCCCGGCGAGGACACACCAGGCGGAATCGGGAACCGCGCCGGCGGCGTATCTCGTCGTCGACGCGGACAGCGGCACCGTGCTGGCCGAGCGCGACGCGCACCGGCGCTGGCCGCCCGCGTCGATGACGAAGATGATGACCGTGCTGCTTGCCATGGAGCGGGTGCAGGACGGGTCGCTCTCGCTCGACGAGCCGGTGCGGACGTCGGCCTGGGCGAGTCGTATCGGTGGCTCGCAGGTCTACCTGGCGGCGGGGGAGACGTTTCCGCTCGGCGAGCTGCTGAAGGCGATCATGATCGCGTCGGCGAACGACGCGGCCGTGGCCGTGGCGGAGCACATCGCCGGGACGTCGGCGGCGTTCGTGGAGCTCATGAACGCCCGCGCCAAGGCCCTCGGCCTGGCCGAGACGACCTACCAGAGCCCGCACGGTCTCCCGCCGGGCAAGGGGCAGACGGCCGACATCACGAGCGCACACGATCTCGCGGTGCTGGGTCGCGAGCTCATGAAATTCCCGGAGGTGATGCGCTGGGCGGGTACGCCGAGCGCCGGCTTCCGCAACGACACCCTGCAGATGTCGAACACGAACCACCTGGTGCGCACGTATGCGGGGGCGACCGGCCTGGGCGACCGGCCTGAAGACCGGTTACTATCACGAGGCGGGCTTCTCGGTCACCGCCACCGCGACGCGCAACGACCTCCGGCTGCTCGCGGTCGTGCTCGGGGTGCTCACCAAGGAGGGCTGCTTCACCGAGACGGCCCGGCTGATGAACGAGGCGTTCGCCAGCTATCGCATGGTTGCCGCGGCGCATCGTGCGGCGGTGGTGAGCGAGGTGCCGGTGGCGGGCGGCACCGAGGATCGCGTCAAGGCTCTCGCGACGGGCGACCTGCTCGTTCTCGTCAAGCGCGCCGAGGACCGAGGCATCGTGGTCGAGGCACGCGTCCCTCGGCTGCTGCAAGCGCCGGTTCGTCGCAGCCAACCGCTCGGCGACGTCGTCATCCGCCGCGGCGACGAAGAGCTCGGCAAGGTGACCGTCGTCGCCGACCGCGACGTCGAGGCGACGGGCTGGCTCGCGTGGCTCTGGAACCGGGCGCTGTCCGGGCGCACGACGCACGGCGCCACGCCCTGACAACGCTCGGCCGCAACCCGTCGCTTCGGACTCAGCCCTCGACCGTCTTCTCCGGACCCTCGAGACTGATGTCGTCGGGAAGAACCATCAGCGACGGGCCGGAGTCGAAGTCGACGAAGACCAGGGTGCGGCCGATGTTCTCGAGCGCGTAGCGAATCGTGCCGGCAGTCTCACGTGGCAGGCGTCCACGATGGTGGGCGACGGTGCGAACCGTGTGACATCGCTTTCCGCAGAGCGTTCGGTCCATCACGTGCATTGCGTAGCAACGCGCGTACCATCCTCGAAAGTCAACGACGTGCTCGCTTTTGCGGTAGTTCCGGGTCGGCAATTCCGCCACGTCGCCGGAGAAGCGGTCACGGATGCCCGTTTTCGGTTTGAGAGTCGGTAGGGTGCCCGCTACCGTTTCAGCATGGTTCGCATCCGGCTTGGCCACGCCAGGCCGAACATGCACCTCGCGCGTGCCGTGCTCGGGGCGGACGGGCGCGTCGCGGCGGGCGCGGGTACGACACTCGGTCCCGGCGTGGTGCGCGCGCTCGTCCGGCTCGGTGTGCGCAGCGTCGAGGTGGTGGAGAGCGACGACGTCGCGGAGTGGGAGGAAGACAAGGATCTGGCTCGTGCGCTCGCCGACCTCGAGGCACGTTTTGCCGGCGAGCCGGCGGATCCGATCCTCGAGGCGCTCAAGGCCGCCCTCGTCCGCCACCTGAGCGCCCGTACCGGGGACCCGTCCTGACCGAGGGCGAGGAGATGCGCCGGCGCGTCGAGCGGCTGCGCGAGCTGCCGACGCTGCCCGCCATCGTCCAGCGGGTGGTCGACGCGCTCGACCGTCCCGACGGCGGACACGCCGAGGCGGCGGCGCTGATCGAGACCGACCAGGTGCTCACCGCTCAGCTGCTGCGGGTCGCCAACTCCGCCTTCTACGGTCTCTCGGGGAAGATCGCCTCGGTGGGGCAGGCACTCACCGTCCTCGGCACGACCGTGGCCCGGAGCCTCGTCTACAGCACCTCGGTCCTCGATCTCCGCATCGAGCTGCGCGGCTTCTGGGAGCACTCCGTCGGCACGGCGGTGGCGGCAGGGACGCTGGCTCGCCGTCTCGGGCTGCCGCATCCCGAGGAGGTCGCGGGCGCGGGCCTCCTGCACGACCTCGGGAAGGTGGTCCTCTACCGCCAGGCGCCTGCAGCGTTCGCGACGGTCCTGGAACACGCGGCGTCAGAGGGCGTTCGGTTCGGCGAGGCCGAGCGGGCGCTCTTCGGTGTCGACCATGCCGAGATCGCCGGCTGGCTGCTCGGACGCTGGCGCGTTCCGTCCCGACTCCTGGAGCCCGTCGTCTTCCATCACACGCCCGAGCGCGCGCCGACGGCGCCGGTCGAAACCGCCGTCGTGCACGTCGCCAACACGCTGGTGCGGGCGTATGGCTATGGCTTCGGCGGCGATCGACGCATCCCGGCGATCGAGCCGTCCGCCTGGGACCGCCTGCGCCTCGGCGCCCGCGACCTCGATCACCTCGTCACCGCGTTCGAGACCGCGCTCTGGCGCGCGTGCGAGGCAGTCGCCGGAGCCTGATGGAGGAGGAGCGTCTCCGTCGCGCGCTCCGCGAGGCGAGCAGCGCGCTCATCCGTCGCATCGAGGAGCTCTCCTTCGTGCGCCTGGTGGGCGACGCGCTGACCGGCGAGGTCGAGCGGGCGGGGGTGGGGCGGGCCCTCGTCGGCCTGCTACGCGACGAGCTCGGGCTCGAGTTCGCCGGGCTCTGGACGGTCGATGACGTGGCGGGAGGGCTGCGTGCGACGGCGTGGGTGCGGGCGGAAGACCGGAGCCCGGCCTGTCCGTCGCCTGACGCGCCGCTCGTGCCGTTCAGCTCGGGGCCGATCGGCGCGGCCGTCGGCGGCACGCCGGTCCTGGTGTCCGACGCCGCGGCCGAGCCGGCGCTCCCGCGGGAGGCGACGGGCGTCGGGTCGCTCTTCTGCTTCCCCGTGGTCGCGCGTGGCCGCACGATCGCCGTGATCGGGCTCGGCGCCGCCGGGCCGGAGGGCATCGACGCCGAGCACGAGCGGCTGGTCGGGCTCGTCGCCCCGGCAGTGGCCCTGGCGCTCGAAAGCGCGGTGTTCGTCCAGCGCCTCGCCTCCGAGAACCGGAGCCTGCGGGCGGAGCTGACCGACCGCTACGGCCTGATCGGTACGAGCCGCGCATTCCGGCAGCTCCTCGCCACCGTTGCCCGTCTCGCCGAGGTGGACGCCACCGTCCTGGTGCTCGGCGCGAGCGGCACCGGCAAGGAGATGGTGGCGCGCGCGCTGCACCACGGCGGGCGTCGCCGCGACGCGCCATTCGTGGCGGTCAACTGCGCCGCGCTTCCCGAGGCGCTCCTCGAGAGCGAGCTCTTCGGCATCGAACGCGGTGTCGCCACCGGGGTCGAGCGGCGCACGGGCGTGATCGAGCGCGCGAGCGGCGGCACGCTGCTGCTCGACGAGATCGGCGACATGAGCCCGGTGGTCCAGGCGAAGCTGCTGCGCGTGCTGCAGGAGCGCGAGGTGACGCGCGTCGGCGGCGCCCGGCCGATCCCGCTCGACGTGCGCGTCGTCGCGGCGACGCATCGCGATCTCGAGCGAGCGGTACGGGACGGGAGCTTCCGCGAGGACCTCTACTTCCGCCTGAAGGTGGCGACCATCCGCGTGCCGACGCTCGCCGAGCGGAGCGAGGATGTCCCGCTCCTGGCGCACCATTTTCTCGCCCGGGCGGCCGCGAGGCACGGGCGCGCCGGTCTGCGTCTTTCGCCAGAGGCAGTCGCTGCGCTCGCGGCGCGGCCGTGGCCGGGGAACGTCCGCGAGCTCGAGAACGTGATCGAGCAGGCGGCCGTGATGACCGAGGGAGCGATCATCGGTCCCGCCGAGGTCGGCGAGAGCGCAACCGTCCGGTCCCGGTCCGAGCTCGACTACCGGGGAGCGGTCGGCGCCGCCGTCGACCAGACCGAGCGGGCGCTCATCGCGCGCGCCCTCGCGGCGTCCGGGCAGAACCGGACCCGTGCCGCCCGGCTGCTCGGCATCGGGCGGCGAACCCTCCTCTACAAGTTGAAGCGCTACGGGCTCGCGGAGCCCTGACGGGAGGAGTGCGCAGCCGGCTGCACCCGCGAGGCCGGCGCTGCGCACTCGGATGCGCACCCTCTCGGTCCAGCGCTGACGCGCGCCGGCGGGAAATCCCGTACGCGCGGGCGTGCAGGACGTTGCGCACCGGAGACCGGAATCGTCCTGCCGGTGAATGGCACGCGTGATGCGTTGCACTACCCGGCATGGAGTCGTTGCCCGCACCGTGCACGCCGAGGCTGGTTCTCGTTCCCGAGGTCCTGCCGCCGGCGGTCGAGCCGGAGGTCGACGACGACCCGTCGCCGTCGGGCGACTACCGACAGCCGCCGCAGGCGGTCGGCCTTCTGGTGGACGTGTATGGATAGCTCACGAGTCGAGCCCGGCCACGAGCTCCGCGACGCTCCGGACGCGCTGCACGCCTGGCGGTAGCGCGGCTCGCCGTTCCTCGCGGTCGATCAGCACGGCGCGCAGGCCGGCGGCCAACGCGCCCTCGACGTCGGCCATGACGTCGTCGCCCGCATGCAGCGCTTCGGAAGGCGGAACGCCGAGCGCCTCGAGCGCGACGTGGAAGATCGCCGGGTCGGGCTTCGCGACCCCGACCCGCGTCGAATGGACGGTCCGGTCGACGAGCGGGGCGAGGCCGAGGTGCTCGAGCAACCCGAGCAGGCGGCCGTCGAAATTCGAGACGACCCCGACGCGCAGGCCGCGGGCGCGAAGCGCGCGCAGCGCCCCGGGGGCGTCGGGGAAAACCCGCCACGCAGCCGCCTGCGCAAAGACGTCGAACAGCTCGGTGAAGCACGCGTCGAACTGCGGCGACGTGGCCCCGGCTCCGAAGGCGCGGCGGACGACCGCGTACCACCACGCGCGCTCGTGATCGCCGAGACGAACCGGGCTGGCGCCGGGAAAGGCGAGGGGCGGGGCGGCGGCCAGCGCGGCCCGGAAGCGCCGCATCACCTCCGCGGGTGCGAGACCGATGCCGTGCCGTGCGGCGATGCGGGCATAGGTCGCTCCGACCGGCTCGGCCACCTCGAAGAGCGTGCCGGCGGCGTCGAGAGTGACGGCGCCGAGGGGCATCGATCAGGCCCGACGTCCGAGGCCCGTGCACTCGCGAAGCAGCAGGGTGGCGCCATCGAGCTCGACCAGCGCAGGCCCCGCGCTCCGCTCGACCCGCAGGCCTTCGGCTTCGAGCTGCGCCAGGAAGGGAGCGAGCGGTTCGACGTCGATGGCCAGGTGACGGAAGCCCTGGCCTCCGCCGGAGGCCTCGACGAGCTCGAGCGGGTAGCCCGCCAGCCGCAGCGCAAGGGTTTCCCCCGCGCCGTCCGCGCTCCGTCGCTTCGCCTCGGACACCTCGATGGGGAACGTTCGCCGGAACCAGGCGAGCGTGTCGTCGATCGACCGCACGGTGAGGGCCAGGTGGCTCGCCCGCAAACGCATCCCGTCGCGCTCGGCGACCGGGTCCGTCGGGTAGTCGGCGGGCGGGTCGCCGCGGAAGCGGGGGACCTGCCAGAACT